>JBAUWA010000095.1:0-71215 GCA_049583555.1 Candidatus Dormiibacterota bacterium
CGGCAATACCATCCATCTGGGTGAACGAGAATGCTCGATTCAACGCCGCCATCAGAAGCTGCTTGAGGAGTGCCCGTCCACAGCCATCGGACCGGAAATGCGCGAAGAGATGGGTCTGGCAGCAATCAAGGCAGCGACGGCGGTGGGATATGTCAACGCTGGGACCGTGGAGTTCATCGAATCACACGGCTCTTTCTATTTTCTGGAGATGAACACACGCTTGCAGGTTGAGCATCCGGTGACTGAGCTGGTGACTGGGATTGACCTGGTGGATGCTCAATTCCGGGTGGCGATGGGTGAACCGCTACCGTGGCGCCAGGAACAAATCGACTGGCGGGGATGGGCAATCGAGTGCCGGATAAACGCGGAGGATCCCTGGCAGGACTTCCAGCCCACACCCGGACGGGTTAATGCTTACCACGAACCGTCAGGTCCTGGCGTGCGGGTCGACAGCTCGCTCGCCGGTCCCGGCAACGTCAGCCCCTTCTACGACCCCATGGTGGCCAAACTGATCGTCCACGGCGAGAGTCGAGACCAGGCGGCAGCCCGGGGGCGGCGTGCACTGCTGGAGTATTGGATCGGCGGTATCACGACCAACATTCCCTTTCAGGCGGCGCTGCTGGAAGAACCGGATTTTCTGTCGGGCAAGTTGACCACCGAGTTCATCGCGAACCACCCCGGGCTACTGCAACGTGCCCAGGAGTGGCGTGAGCAGCAGCCCGAGGGTTTCAAGCACCTTGCGGGCGATCGGCGTCACGTGGCTGCGATCGCGGCCGCCATCGCAGCCACGCAATGAGCACTGGTTAAATCGGTCGCTAACTGCTCGCAGCCGGGAGCGGCTGCAGCATCACCTGGTACAGGCTCTGCATCTGGGTGTTGTTGATATCGGCTAGGGGTGGAGAAACGGTAAGCGTCACCGTACCGCTTGGCACTGACTGCGCCGTGACCGTCTCGGTGCGTGTCAGTGGTGAGTAGTCGAACTGCAGTCCCGTGAGCACTTTGCCCGCGACGCTTAGAGTGATGGTTTGGGGACCAGCAGTGTGTGGGTTCAGAGCCGAGTTGAATTGAATCGCAAAGATTGTCGCGCCGGACTTGGTTGTGCTGGCAGACGCGCTCACCACCAGCGGTCCAGTTGGCACTGGTGTCAGCGCACCCGGGACTATGGCAGTTATCAAGGGCGATACACCCGCCGTCTGCACGGTCACAGTCTCCGGGAGAAACGCAGCGCCGCTTGAACTGGTTGCGTCGCGCACCAGACGCAATTGCACGGTGAAGGTGCTGGCTCCGGCTGCCGTGGGAGTGGTCGAGACGGCATACGCGTGGTCGAACTTCCCGGGCAGCAGGATCGACGGGGTGAAGGTGGTGCCCGGCGCCAAGAGGGCGGTGATGCTGGCCAAGGCGGCTGGCCCTTGGGTCAGTTGAAGCAGGCCCAGGCTGGTGGCAGTCGAGAGCGCCGACTCGGCGGCGGTCCCGTCGCCGACCGGAGGCAGCGGGGTGCCGGACAGCAGCAGGGTATCAACATCCTGAGAGGTGGTACCAGCGACTCCGACGAGTTCTGACAGCTGACCACCGGCGGGCGCCCAGACCGGGCCGCTTACAGAGGTGAGATTGCCAAGGGATGCGACGACCTTGGTCTGCACATCGACCGCCTCTAGCTGGGAACTTTGGCCGGGCAGGGCCGCGGTGTAGGCCAAGTAGGTCCCGGTGGGATCGTAGCTGAGGTTGGCCAGCTGGACACCATCGGCCGCGGTCAGAATGGGCTCACTGTTGGCGCCGGAATCGGAGCTCGACTCGATGCTCTCCATACCACCCCCGTTGGTCACATAGGCGAGCGCTGAGCCGCCAGAGGACCAGGTCGGCTCGCCGACTAGGTTGGGCAGGGTGCTGGCCGTCCCGCTCGGGAGTGAGTAGACGGTGGCGACTCCTGCGGGGCGCGCGAAGAGCGACTCGGCCGACGGAGAGAGGCTGAAGAAGCCGCTGGGGTCGAGCTGGATCGAAGGGTCAACCGCGCTGATCTGGCCGTCCAGGCTGACTTCTCGGAGCTGTCCAGCGGCGGCGAAGAGCAAGTCACCGTCGTCCAGCCAGCCCAGGCCTGGGGCGGAATCAGTGGAGAAAGCCAGGGTCTGGGGAGTTCCCTTGCCGCTGGTGTCGACGACTTCGAGGGCCAGCGAACCGTTGCCCTCGGGGGACCAGTAGGCGACCTCTTCACCGTCCGGTGACACCACCGCGCCGACAGCGTTGGCGGCGACTATGGTCAGCGAAGGACTCAGCAGGTAGACGGTGCCGGTGGCGGGAACCGGGATGGGGCCAACGCTAGGGCTTGCGGTGGGTTGAGGTACCGCCGCACTAGAGGCGGCGGACGGCTGCGAGGTTGGGGAATTCGCCGCGAGCCCACCAGAGCTCAACACCATCAGGGCGCCGTCCGGGGTGTAGGCGAGTGAGGTGATTCCCTGGCCCACCGCCGGAGTGGTCACCGATACCACCGAGGGCGTCTGGCCGATCGGGGTCGAGGGAGTCGAAGTGGTGCCAAAGGGTATGACGATCTCCGCCGACGCTTTGGACCCGTCCTGGGCTTTGGCGGCGGTTGCGGCGATGGTTACGACATAGCCGACGTTGGGAGCGAGTCCCTGGGCCGGCGAGATCACCAGCGTCTTGGGGTTGGGCCAACTGGTCCGGTAGGTTACGGCCGGACTGATCCGCAGACCCTGGACGACCGCTGCCTCATCCATTGGTTGGTTGAAGCTGAGCTGAATCGCTTTGGTCACCGGGATCTCATGGTGACCTGCGACCGCCGCCTGCACCTTCACCTGGCCAGCTCGGAGCGGCAGCGTCCCGGTTGAGAGTGAGACCACCGCAGCGAGTGCAACGGCTGCTCCCGCCAGGGTTGCTCCCAATGGCCAGACCAACCGACGCGACCGGGTTCGATGCGCCCGCGCCTCCCGTGCTTCTCGGATGAGGCTGGCCCGAAGCCGGGCCTGGTAGGCGGGATCGGCGGTGGGGCGGTGCTGGCTCTGCAGCGTCGTCCTCAGCTGGTCGGCCGCTCGGAAGAGCTCTGGATCCGGGTGACCCTCGCGACCCACGAATACCGACCAGAGGTCTGGATCGACACCGGAGGGAGGAACTTCGGGGACGGGACTCCTCCGGAACCAGCGGCTGATCCTAGCCATTGGCTGCCGTCGCCTCCGCCTCTGCTCGCAGCCTGAGGAGATAGGCCCGCACGGTCGCGGTTCCCCGGAAGATCAGCAGCTTGATGGCCCCCTCGCTCTTGCCCATGATCTGGCCAATCACTGCCAGCGGGAGGTCCTCGGCGTACTTGAGGGTCATGGCTGTGCGCTGCTGAGGGGGGAGGGAGTCGATCGCCTCCCAGATCTGAGCCAGCCCCATCCGCTGGGCCACCTCGTCTTCCACCGCGGCACCGCTGGCGACCAGTTCAGGTCCCCCCTCCACGCTCTCCTCCGAGCTCTTTCGCGAGCGGTAGTGGTCGGTGATGGAGTTGATCGCGATTTGGTAGAGCCAGGCCGAGAACGGATGGCCGCTGGGACGGTAGCGGCCGATCGCCCGGAGTGCCTTGAAGAAGACCTCGCTGGTGATGTCTTCAGCCAGCTCCTGGCTGCGCACCCGGGAGGCCACGTACCGGTAGATCTGGGGGAAGTAATGGTCATATAGCTCGCCGAAGGCGTCGGGATCGCTCTTGGCCCGGGCGATCATCGCCTCCTCGCGATCCTGTGGCAGCCTCACTGCCTCAACTCCCGGGCCGCAACCACAAACGCTGGGGCGAGTGAAGCGGTTACGAACATCGGCGCCGTGACGGTGCCCACTTGCCAACCGTACCTATCCCGGCTGCGCTCTGGGGAGCACCCGGCGACGAGGTCCCCGTGAGCGCAACCTATACTCAATTGAGGTGACGACGGCCCTGCCATTGCATCGACCCTTGCCGGGCAGCCGGTCATGATCGACCGCTACGCCCCCAAGGAGCTGCGGGAGCTGTGGTCGGAGCAGAACCGGCTCGCTCTCTGGCTGCAGGTGGAACTCGCCGTGTGCGATGCCCGGGCCGCTTTGGGGGAGATCTCGGAGGCGGACATCGCGGCCCTGCGCCGGGCGACACCACCGAGTGTGGAGCGGGTCGCCGAGCTGGAGGCTGAGCAGGGGCATGACCTGGCCGCCTTCGTCAGCGCGGTCCAGGAGCGGCTAGGGCCGGAAGGGTCCCAGCTGCACCTGGGGATGACCAGCCAGGACGTGGTCGACACGGCTCTGGCGCTGCAGCTGAGGACTGCCAGCAGGTTCATCCTCGCCGACGCTGACCGCCTTCTCGAACTGCTGAGCAGTTTGGCGCAGCGTCACCGCCGCACCGTGATGGCGGGTAGGACCCACGGCATGCATGCCGAGCCGGTCACCTTCGGCTTCGTATTAGCCAACCACTGGGACGAGCTGGAGCGCTCGCGCAAGCGCTTCCGGGCCGCCGCCGCCGAGGTCGAGGTTGGCAAGCTGTCGGGCACCGTCGGCACCCACTCGACCATCAGTCCCGAGGTGGAGGTGCGGGCCCTGGCTGAGCTGGAGCTGGAGCCAGCCCCGATTACCACCCAGGTGGTAGCCCGAGATCGTCACGGCTCCTATCTCTGCTCCTTGGCCCTGCTGGGCGCGGTCTGCGAGCGGCTGGCTACGACTCTCCGCCACCTACAACGGACCGAGGTAGGCGAGGTCCGCGAACCCTTCAGCGAGCGCCAGAAGGGATCGTCGGCAATGCCCCACAAGCGCAACCCGGTACGGCTGGAGCAGGTGTCCGGTCTGAGCCGCCTGCTTCGGGGCTGGGCGGTGGCGGGGATGGAGGATGTCGCGCTCTGGCACGAGCGTGACATCTCCCACTCCTCCGTGGAGCGTGTGGCTCTGCCTGATGCCACCATGGCAATGGCCCACATCCTCAGAACGCTAGCCCAGGTTTTGGACGGGCTGATCGTGGATGAGGCGGCCATGCGCGCCAACCTGGAGCGACGTGGACAGCTCTCGCAGAGCCAGCAGGTGCTCCTGGCCCTGATTCGCAAAGGAATGGCTCGGGAGCAGGCCTACCGGTTGGTGCAGTCTCTGGCTCTGTCCGCGGACCGAGAGGGTGGCGACTTCCGGAGCGACGTCGCAGCGAGCCCCGAGGTGAGGTCGCACCTGGACCCGACGGAGGTGGACGCCTGCTTTCAGCTCGGCCCCTATCTCAGCGAGGTCGATGAGAGCTTTCGGCGGCTGGGATTGCTGGAACCCGCCAGCCTCCAACCATCCGCTAATCAGGCGTCTGGCTGATGGAACAGGATTCGTCGGCGTCGCCTGCGGTCGGTGAGGTCAACCTCCCCAGCATCCCGCTCTACCGCCGAGGCAAGGTCAGGGACACCTTTGACTTGGGCGACCGCCTGCTGATGGTGTCGACCGACCGCATCTCTGCCTTCGACAGTGTCCTGCCCACCCTGATCCCGGACAAGGGCCGGGTCCTGACCACGATGTCGCGGTACTGGTTTAGGAAGACCGGTGACCTCATCCCCAACCACCTCCGCCCTGACGACCCAGGATCACTCCCGCCTGGCGCCATGGCTTCGATCGAGGGGCGGGCCATGTTCGTTGCCAAGGCAGAGCGGATCGATGTCGAGTGCGTGGTGAGGGGGCGCCTGGCGGGGAGCGGCTGGCAGGAGTACTCGACCGTCGGGACCCTGGCTGGGGAGCCGCTCCCGGCCGGAATGGGTTTCGGGGACGAGCTCCCCGAGCTCCGTTTCACCCCGGCGACCAAGAACGATCACGGCCACGACGAGAACATCACCCGCGCCCAGCTGGCTCACCTGGTGGGCACCGAGCTGGCGCGGCGACTGGAGGAATTCAGCATCCGGGTCTTCCGGCTCGCCCAGGTGCACTGCCTGGAGTCGGGCTTTGTGCTGGTCGACAGTAAGTTCGAGTTCGGATTCATCGAGGGCAGCCTGGCCCTGATAGACGAGCTGATCACTCCCGACTCCTCTCGGCTTTGGGAACTGGGCACCCCCAGCGGGGAAGCTCCGTACGGCTTCGACAAGCAGCCGGTCCGCGACTACCTGATCCAGAGCGGGTGGAACCGGGAGCCACCGGCTCCGCCCCTCCCCGACGACCTGGTCCAAGAGACCCGCCATCGTTATCTGGAGGCCAGCCGACGGATCACCGGGCAAGATTTGTAGCCGAGGTTCTGGTCAGCCTGAAACCGGTCGTCAACGACCCTCAGGGGTTGGTGGTGACCGATGCGCTGCACTCCCTGGGCTATCCGGAGGTGGGGGCCGCCCGGGTTGGGAAGTTCATCCGCCTGGAGCTGACCGGGGATGACGCCGAGATGGCTCGAGCGAGGGTCGATGAGATGTGCCGGCGGCTGCTCTGCAACGGCGTGATCGAGGAGTACCGATTCGAGTTGCACGCGGCGTCCGCGACTTGAGCGTTCGCTTCGGGATCGCCGTTTTCCCGGGTACCTGGAGCGACCGAGATTGCGCCCACGCGGCGGCGCTGGCGGGTGGAGAGGCGGTGCGCCTCTGGCACGCCGACCGTGACCTTAAGGGGGCGGACGTGGTGGTTCTGCCGGGTGGCTTCGCCTACGGAGACTACCTGCGCTGCGGCGCCATCGCCCGGTTCGCTCCCCTGATGGAGGCGGTGCAGGAGCATGCCCGGGCGGGCGGGCCGGTGCTGGGGATCTGCAACGGTTTCCAGATCCTCTGCGAGGCGGGCATGCTACCCGGCGCCCTGCTCCGCAACTCCAGCCTGCAGTTCCGATGCCAGCCAACCTGGCTCCGAGTGGAGACGACCGCGACACCCTTTCTCGGGGAGTGCCGCCGGCGCCAGAGGCTACGGGTGCCGGTCTCCCACGGCGAGGGCCGCTTCTACGCCGACCCCGAAACCCTGGCCCAGCTCAACTCCGAGGATCAGGTAGCGCTGCGCTACTGCGACGCCGATGGTCAGTTGAGCAACGATGCCAACCCCAACGGCTCCTTGGAGAATATTGCCGGGATACTCAACCGGCAGAGAAATGTTCTGGGGATGATGCCCCACCCCGAGCGAGCCTGTGAAGAGCTGCTCGGCTCGGCCGACGGACTGCAGCTCTTCACCTCGGTGATCCGCCAGCTGGCGCTGCTGCCGGCATGAAGTCGGCGCCCGCCAGCCCACCTCCGACCAGGGAGGAGCTGCACGAGCTGGCCCTGACCCAGGGCGAGTACGAGGCGGCGGTGGCGCAACTGGGCCGGACGCCGAACCGCCTCGAGCTGGGCATGCTCGGGGCGCTCTGGTCCGAGCACTGCTCCTACAAGACCTCACGGCCCCTGCTGCGGCAGCTTCCCTCTCAGGGGGTAAGGGTGGTCCAGGGCCCAGGCGAGAACGCCGGCGTGATCGATCTGGGTGGGGATCTGCTCTGCTGCTTCAAGATCGAGTCCCACAACCACCCCAGCGCGGTGGAGCCGGTGCAGGGAGCCGCGACCGGGGTTGGCGGCATTCTCCGAGACGTCTTCGCAATGGGGGCGAGGCCGGTGGCACTCCTCGACGGCATCCGCTTCGGTGATCTCGACGATCCCAGCCAGCGTCAGCGCTTCGCCAGGGTGGTGGAGGGCATCGGCTGGTACGGAAACTGCGTCGGAGTCCCCACGGTAGGCGGTGAGACCTACTTCGACGACGCCTACCGACACAACTGCCTGGTGAACGCCATGTGCGTGGGTCTGGTGGAGCGAGATCGGCTGGTCCGAGCCCGGGCCTGCGGCGTCGGCAACCCGCTGCTTCTGGTGGGGGCCGACACTGGCCGGGACGGCATCCATGGGGCCACCTTCGCCTCAGTGCAGCTGGACCAAGGCGCCGAGGAGCGCCGGCCAGCGGTGCAGGTCGGTAACCCCTTCTTGGAGAAGTGCCTGCTGGAGGCCTGCCTCGAGCTGGTAGACGACCCCGACCTGATCGGGCTCCAGGACTGCGGGGCGGCGGGGCTGACCAGCAGCTGCGCCGAGATGGCCCAGCGTGGCGGCGTCGGACTTGAGCTGGCGGTTGACAGGGTGAGTCGGCGGGAACAGGGCATGACCCCCTACGAGGTGATGCTAAGCGAGTCCCAGGAGCGGATGGTATTGGTGGTCCGGAGAGGGAGCGAGGAGAGATTCCGAGCCGCCTTCGGGCGTTGGGGACTGCAGAGCGACGTGGTTGGCACGGTGATTTCCGAGCCGGTTTTCAAGATCACCGAGCAGGGTGTGGAGGTGGCTGCGCTGCCGCTGGAGGTGCTGGTCTCCGGAGTTCCCGAGCGCCATCCCCAAGCCCGGGCCCCATCTACCCATTCCCTGCTCGCCGCAGACCCGCTCGATCGAGAGCCCCCCTGGAGCCTCTCCGAGGCCTGGCTGCGCCTTTTGGCGTCTCCCAACTGCGGGGAGAGCCGCTGGGTCTGGCGCCAGTACGACCACCAGGTGGGGGATGACACGATCGTGGGCCCCGGTGGCGACGCCGCGGTCCTGCGACTGCGGGGCCGGGTGGACGGGCTGGCCATGACCGTGGACAGCGCCCACCGCTCGGCGGCTCTAGATCCCCGGCGGGCCACCTCGATCGCGGTCGCCGAGGGGGTGCGCAATCTGGCCTGCGTGGGCGCCGAGGCCATCGGGATCACCAACTGCCTCAACTTCGGGGACCCCGACCGCCCCGAGATCATGTGGCAACTGGAGGAGGCGGTGGCGGGGCTGGCCGAGGCCGCCACCAGCCTGGGCATCCCCGTGGTGAGCGGCAACGTCAGCTTGTATAACCAGTTCGACGGCGAGGGTATCCCCCCGACTCCAATCATCGGGATGGTGGGGCTGCTCGCCGATCTCGATCGTCGCCTGGGCGCCGGCTTTGTCCAGGCAGGGGATGTGGTAGCCCTGGTCGGGGCCGGTGCTGGACCGGAGGGGGTCGAGTTGGGCGGTTCCGAGTACCAGCGACTGGCCCACCACGCGCTCGAGGGGCCGGCACCGGAGCTGGATTTGGTCGCCGAGAAGAGGGCGGCGGAAGCCATCCGCGCCGTCATCGCCGGGGGACTGCTGGCCTCCGCCCACGACTGCTCGCTGGGGGGCCTGGCCGTGACTCTCGCCGAGTCCTCGCTGCTGGCTGGGCTCGGTGCCCGGATCAACCCGCCCATGGCTCCTCCGGAGGGAGCCGGGCCAGCTTGGCCCTACGGCTTGCTCTTTGGCGAGTCTCAGGGCCGGTACCTGGTCAGTCTCCGACCCTCCGCTCTGGGACCGGCCCGAGAGGTCTTTGAGCGGCACGGGACCTCCTTTCTGCCTCTGGGTGAGGTCGGTGGAGACGTGATCTCGATCGAGGGACTGGCGGAGATCCAGCTGGAATTGGCCCGGAGCGCTTGGTCCCGAGCCATCGTGGACAGGGTCGAGATGCCTGTCGGGAGTCCACTGTGACGCGGTCTGAATCCGGTCTCCACCCGAGGCCGTGAGGCGAATTCAGGCTATCCTGATGGAGGTGACCTCCAAGGCCGGGCCTGCCGCCCAGAGCCCGTTCGTGGCCAATCCGGTCGCGGACGAGCCTGACAAGCTGCACGAGGCTTGCGGCATCTTCGGTGTCTACGCGCCGGGCCAAGACGTGGCCGAGCTCTGCTACCTCGGGCTCTACTCACTTCAGCACCGAGGACAGGAGTCGGCCGGGATCTGCACCTCCGACGGCAAGGACCTTCACCTTCATCGCGATATGGGGCTGGTGGGTCAGGTCTTCTCCTCCGAGGAGTTGGCTCAGCTCCGGGGCTCGGTCGGGATCGGGCATACCCGGTACTCCACCACCGGCTCCTCCCGTCTCAGCAACGCCCAGCCCTTCACCTTCGACCACGGCCAGTTGGGGCCGGTCGCCCTGGCCCACAATGGCAACCTAACCAACACCCAGGCGCTCTACGCGGGGCTGGTGGAGGAGGGGCAGCACTTCGAGACCTCGAGCGACAGCGAGGTCTTGGCCACCCTCCTCTCGCGCACCCCGGGGGACCGGCTGGAAGTGGTCTTGCAGCGGGCACTGCCCCGGGCCCAGGGCGCTTATTCGTTGGGGTTCATCACTCTGGAAAGTCTGGTGGCGGCCCGCGACGAGCTCGGCATCAGGCCGCTCTGCATAGGCCGCCTGGGTCCCCTCGATGCCCCCGGGGGTTACGGGTACATCATTGCCAGCGAGACCTGTGCCCTCGACGTGGTCGGGGCCAAGCTAGTTCGCGAAGTCCGGCCCGGGGAGATCGTCACGATCGACCGGGAGGGGCTGCATAGCGTCAGCTTCGGGGTTCGTCGGCAACCGGCGATGTGCTCTTTCGAGTACATCTACTTCGCTCGACCTGACTCGGTGCTCCAGGACCGCAGCCTCTACGAGGCCCGGCGGGCAATGGGTATGCAGTTGGCCCAGGAGGCACCGGTCTCGGCCGATCTCGTCATCCCCCTGCCTGACTCCGGCACCCCGGCGGCAATCGGTTATGCCGAGGAGAGCCGGCTTCCCTTTGCTGAGGGAATGATGAAGTCGCGCTACATCAACCGCACCTTCCTTCAGCCCGAGCAGGGACTGCGCGACGCCGGGGTCCGGCTCAAGTTCAACCCCATGCGTCACGTGCTCGAAGGCAAACGGGTGATCCTGGTCGACGACTCGATCGTTAGGGGCTCGACCTCCCGCCAGATCGTCGAGGCGCTGCGTCGGGCGGGGGCGGTGGAGGTGCATATGCGGGTGGCCTCGCCACCGATCCGGTTTCCCTGTTTCATGGGCATCGACATCGCCAGCCGGAGCGAGCTGATAGCCGCCGGTCGGACCCTAGATGAGGTCCGGGAGTTGATTGGAGCCGACTCTCTCGCCTACCTCAGCCTCCCGGGCCTACGACATGCCCTGCGGACGGGGACGAGTGGTTCGGGCTTCTGCTTCGCCTGCTTAGACGGCGCGTATCCGGTGCAGGTCCCGCAGCAGTTGGAGATGGACAAGCTGGCCCTTGAAGGCTGAGCCAGCATCACCAGGGCGGGGGGCGTCGATGTGAGCCGGTACGCCGACGCCGGGGTGGACCGGGGCCGGGCCCAAGCAGCGGTGGCCCGCGTCGCCGAATTGGCGGCCACCACCCACGGCCCCTCGGTGCTGGAGGGAATCGGTCCTTTCGCGGCGGTGTGGAAGCTGGGCTCAGAGCTCCCGGGAGATGCGGTGCTGGTCAGCTCCACCGACTCCGTGGGCACCAAGTCCAAGGTGGCGGTGGCCCTGGGCCGACACCGCGGCATCGGTCAGGACATCGTCAACCACTGTGTCAACGACGTCCTGACCACTGGCGCTGAGCCACTCTTCTTTCTCGATTACTTCGCTACCGGCCGGATCGAGGCCGACGTGCTGGCGCAGTTGGCCGAGGGCATGGCTCAGGCCTGCATCGCGAACGGCTGTGCCCTGGTGGGTGGGGAGACCGCCGAGATGCCGGGTGTCTATGGCATCGGCGACTATGACCTAGCCGGCTTCCTGGTGGGGATGACCTCGGCGGGAACGCTGCTGGGCCCCAACCGGGTAAGCCAGGGCGACCTTCTCCTGGCCCTGCCTTCAACCGGGCTCCATACCAACGGCTACTCCCTGGTGCGCCACCTGCTGGCGAAGCACGAGCTCGAGTACGACACCCGCCTTCCCGGCACCGATGGACCGATCGGAGAGCTGCTGCTGGCCGTCCACCCCTCCTATCTCGAACCTATCCGTGCCCTCCGGAACGCGGGGACGGTCCACGCCTTGGCCCACGTCACCGGAGGCGGGATCATCGAGAACCTGCCGCGGGTCCTGCCCGAGGAGCTAGCGGCGGTCGTGCATCGCGACCGCTGGCGGGTTCCCGCGCTCTTCAACGCCTTGCAGGAGCTGGGCGCCATCCCCGAGGACGAGCTCTGGCGCTCCTTCAACATGGGGGTGGGGATGATCGCGGTGCTTCCCTCGAACACCGTCGCTGCCGCCGCCGAACTTTCCCGATTTGGCTTCTTCGAGATCGGCGAGGTGGTGGCGCGGGACGGGCCTGATCGGGTGCTGTTGCGCTGAGTCCGGAATTCGTGCCTGGCTCAAAGGTGGGGGTGGGCGTTCTCGTGTCGGGCGCGGGAACCAATCTCCGCGCGATTCTCGAGGCCAGCACAGCCCCCGGCTACCCAGCCGAGGTGGTGGCGGTCGCCAGCAACCGACCTGGCTGTCTGGCATTGGAGATCGCCCGCAACGCCGGGGTCCCCGTCCGCTCATTCCCGGCCACCACCTTCTCAGGCGACGTTGAGGCTCGGGACCGAGCGATGGCCGCCTGGCTATTTGAGAAGGGTGTGTCCCTGCTGGTGCTGGCCGGATATGACCGCATCATCACCCGGCCCTTGCTGCGAGCCTTTCCGGAACGGGTGCTCAACCTCCACAACAGTCTGCTACCCGCCTTCGCGGGCACCATGAGCGCTGTACAGGCCGCCCTCGACCACGGGGTCAAGGTGACCGGTTGCACCGTGCACCTGGTCGATGAGAACTACCTGGATGGCGGTCCGATCGTGCTCCAGGCGGCTGTAACGGTCGAGGACAACGATTCGGCGGAGAGCCTCCTAGAGCGGATCCACGCCCGGGAATGGCGAATTTTGCCCGAGGCGATTGCCCTGCTGGCTCGGGGCGAGATCAAAGTGCAAGGTCGCCGCGTCCTCAGGGTCGATACAGTCAGATGAGCTCTCGGCGCGCCCTTCTCGGCGTCGATGACAAGTCAGGTCTGGCAGAGTTTGCCGCCGGCTTGGATCGTCTCGGCTTCGAGCTGGTAGCCACCGGAGGCACCGAGCGAGCCCTGCGCGAGGCCGGCCTGCCAGTGATCTCGGTGGCCTCGGTGACCGGACTCGAGGAGCTCTTGGAGGGCAGGGTGAAAACCCTCCATCCCGCCATCCACGCCGGAATCCTCGCCCGCCGCGACCGTCCCCGAGACATGGCGACTCTGGTGCGGCACGGCTACCAGCCCATCGACCTGGTGGTGGTCAACCTATATCCATTCGCCGAGGTTGTCGCCAGCGGCGCCGAGGAGGCTCCCGCCCTGGAGGCGATCGACATCGGGGGCCCCACCATGCTGCGGGCCGCGGCCAAGAACTTCGCCAGCGTTGCGGTGGTCTCGTCACCCTTGCAGTACGCAAAGGTGCTGGCCGAACTCCAGTCGGGCGAGCTCAGCCTGGAGTCGCGTCGGAGGCTGGCCGTCGAAGCTTTCCAACTGGTCTCGGCCTACGACGCCCTCATCGCTGGGTACCTAAGTGGGGCGCCCGATCCCGGCCGGGACGGCTGGCCATCACATCTCGCAGTGGCCGGCGAGTTGGGTCAGGCGTTGCGCTACGGCGAGAACCCGCATCAAGCGGGCGCCCTCTACCTGACCGGACCCAGGCCGTCCGGTCTTGCCGCTGCCTTCCAGCTCCAGGGGAGCGAGCTCTCGTACACCAACTGGCTCGATGCCGACGCCGCTTGGCGTCTGGTGAGCGGTCTCGAGGGCACCGCGGCGGCAGTGGTCAAACACACCAATCCTTGCGGTGTAGCGCGGGCATCAACCGCAGCTGAGGCCTTCCGCCGCGCCTTCGACTGCGACCCTCGATCCGCCTACGGCGGCATCGTGGCTATCAATCGAAGCCTGGATGCCGAGGTCGCGGCGGCGCTGACCAAGCATTTCCTTGAGGTAGTGGTGGCCCCGGGGATCAGGGCCGCGGCCCATCCCTTGCTGGCCAAACGGCCTCGCATGCGAGTGCTCGACGTCGGACAGAAACCCTCGGCCAATGCAGGCGATCTCGAGGTTCGAAGTCTGGACGGCGGTCTCCTGGTCCAGCTCCCAGACCCTGCCAGTGATGACGAGTCCTTGTTCCAGGTGGCGTCAAAGCGGACGCCCACCAAGGACGAATTGCGTCAACTGCGGCTGGCGTGGCGGATCGTTCGGGCAGTCAAGTCGAATGCCATCGTCCTCTGCAAGGAGGACCGGGCGGTGGGGATTGGTGCCGGACAGATGTCCCGGGTGGAGGCAGTGGAGCTTGCGGTGAGTCGCGCTGGGGCCCGCGCCCAGGGCAGCGTTCTCGCCTCCGACGCTTTCTTTCCAATGCCGGACGGACTCGAGGTGGCGGCTCGAGCCGGGGTCTCAGCAGTGATCCATCCCGGCGGATCGCGCAAAGATGCCGAGGTTCTCGCTGCCGCCGATGCCGCCGGAATGGCGGTGATCGTGACGGGAATGCGGCACTTCCGGCACTGACCTCTGTACCGACTTTGTGTATGGTGCCGACGGGGATCGGAAGGAGGTTAGGCAGATGAGCATCGTGCAGGGACGGCGGAGGCTGGCGGCGTGGGCGGCGGACGGGACGGCGCTGGCGCTGGCGTCGTTGCTGTTCATCGTCGACCTCTTTCTGCCCTGGTCTCAGGTCTGCGCTGGCTCGGTCCTGTTCCACCCTTTCCTCCCCGGAAACCGTGGATTCTCTCCCGCCATTGCCCACGCGACCGCCGCCTTCTGCGCCAGCAGCAGCAACGGCTTCAGAGGCGCGGGCGTTGTGGCTGCCGTGCTGGCCGGGCTCCTGTTTCTCTGGGAGGCTGCCCGGGTGGCGCGGATTTCCCTGCCCATGGGGTTCGGTCATCGCAGCCTGATCAGCGCCGCACTTGCGTTCGGAGTGGTGCTCTTCACCGCCGTGGATGTGGTGGCCCGTCTCAGCTGGGAGCACCCGATAGCGGGTGGGCTGATTTACGGGGGTTTGTTCATCTGGATAGCTGTGGCCCTAGCGGTTCTGATTGGATTTGCTGGGGTGGTGCACTGGCGCTTGTGGGAGGAGCAGGCTCCTGCCCGGGGATTCCCGGCGGGGCCGCTGTCACCCAATGAGACGGTGACGATTCCTCCCAAGTCGCCGCCTCCGCCCAGCACATCGGGGGTCTGCCCTGCCTGCGGCGCGGTCAACCCCCCGGAAGCCAAGTTCTGTTCCAACTGTGGCCACAGCCTGGGTCCACCGGCGCCTCGTCGTCGCGCCCCTCGTCGCACTCCTCCGACCAGCTGACGGCTCGCCCAGGCGCTACAGAATTCATGCCCTAAAAGGGCGCCTCTGCTGCGACGCGGCGGGCGCTTGCGGTACAGAAGTGATGCACGGTTCCGTTGCGATTGCGTCATCAAACAGTGAGGCGCTGGCTCGGAAACTCGGTGCAGAGCAAGGTACCGATGAAGAGTTACTTCAGGGCGAGGAAGCCACGCGCGTCTGAGTGGAGGAGTCGTCCTCTACTCAGTTTTGGCTTGCGATTCTTCGTCTTCGTGACGCCGATTGCATTCGGACTCGCGCTGGTATTGGGGCTCAGCGACGCGATTCGCCGGCCAGCGCAATTTCCCGCTCTGTTGGGCTGGTGGCTGCTGATCTCCCTAGCCGGCTTCGCGGCTCTGTTCTTGACCGAGCGGACGACACGGCGGCTCCTGCCATTGGCGGCCCTTCTCCGGCTCTCGCTGCTTTTCCCCGATCACGCCCCGGCGCGATTCGCCCTGGCTCGGCGGGCGGCCCGGCCCAAGCAGGTCCTCGCCCACCTCGAGCGGCTCGGCGAGGACGCTGATACCGCTGACATCAAGGTGGCTCAGAGAGTGTTGGAACTGACGGCGGCCCTCAGTGTCCACGACCGGGCCACCAGGGGTCATTCCGAGCGGGTTCAGGTGCTGACCAACATGCTCGCGGTTGAGCTCCGTCTGGGCGAGGCCGCCCGGGCCCGGCTCAGGTGGGCGGCTCTGCTCCACGACATCGGCAAGCTCAGAGTGTCGGCTCGAATACTCAACAAGCCCGCCAAACCCGACCCTCGGGAATGGACCATCCTCCGCCGCCATCCGGCCGAGGGAGCGAAGCTGGTGGCGCCCATCCTGCCCTGGCTCGGGGTGTGGGGCAAGGCGGTGGAGCAGCACCACGAGTGGTTCGACGGCAGCGGGTACCCTCGCGGCCTGAAGGGGTCGGAGATCTCACGGGCGGCACGGATCGTCGCGGTGGCCGACATCTTCGAGGTGATAACCGCCCCCCGCCCCTACAGCCGTCCCGTGGGGGTGACCAAAGCACGCGAGGAGCTGGTTAGGGTTTCGGGTACCCAGCTGGATCCAGCCGTGGTACGGGCGTTCCTGAACGTCTCTGTAGGAGAGCTGTGGCCGGTGGTCGGGATCGGATCGATTCTCTGCCAGGTGCCGCTCGTCTCAAGGTTGGTCGGGCTGTTGGGCAACGCCATGCCCGCTTGGGGCGGCTCGACCGCCGCCACCGCAGCCGCGGGAGCGCTGCTGGTCGTGGGCATCAACCACCCAACCGAGGTGAGGACGCCACCGCCTTCACCGCCCCGGGCGTCTCAGCCCTCTCGAGGATTGAAAACGACAGTCAGGTCACCCGTGGTGGCTCGACCCGACGCCAGCGATCCTTCGCCGACTGCGCCCCTTCCGGGTGCTACCCCGACGCCTTCGCCGGTGACCTTGCCCGTGCCAACCCCTTCGCTAACTCCCCCACCGCTACCTCTTCCGACACCGCTAGACCAAGACCTGGGAGGGGTTACCGGGGCGCTGCACCAACTGGGCGGGGCTCTCCATGGTCTTCTCGGAGGCGGGGATGAATAGGGACTGCTGGGCCGCTGATCTGCCTAGAGATCGCGGGAGCGATCACGAATGATCACGATCACCGGAATGGCATGAGGCGCGCCGGCAACTAGGAGTTCCGCCGAGGAGCCACGCCCACATCCAAATCGTTTCAGCGGACCCGGTAACGATGTGATAGGCGCCAACACCAGCCCGTACGGAAAGAAGATCGTGTTGTAAAGCAACGCCTGGGTAACCAACATCGGGACGCTCGGGAAGAGCGCTACGGTATTCGCGCACTCCGCCGCGGTGATCTCTGCGGGTCAGTACAGTTAGTTGCGGCCGGACGCAATCCAAGTCGAAGCGCCGCACCAACTCGTGCATCGACCGCGGCATACCGCAGCTGACGTGAAAACGCATGCGCTCAGCGCCTAGGACCGAAGCGTCTTGACAGGAATCCGCATCGATCCTAGGATCTTGTGATGGGCGCGGGGATCAATCAGGGAATGGCGGATTAGCCCCGAGCGGGGGATGTCGCCAATCTGACGACTTCTTCTTAGGCTGTGGGAGCAACGTTTGCAATGAGACGCGCTCCTGCTTTACGCGGAACGCCGGGTGCGCCCGGATGGGAGGCAGCACACCATGAAATCTGCAGATGGCCAGGCCAACGGTCATAGGCGTACCGGCGTCGACACCCAGGCGGAACAGCTGAAGCGAGGCTGGGAGAGCAGCCGCTGGCGGGGTATCTCTCGGCCGTACAGCGCCGAGGAGGTGGTCAGGCTGCGCGGTTCGATCCGCGTCGAACACACCATCGCGCGACGAGGCGCGGAACGACTTTTTGAACTGCTCACCAACTCGGGCTACGTCGCCGCTTTAGGAGCCCTGACCGGTCAGCAGGCGGTCCAGATGGTGAAGGCCGGCCTCAAAGCGATCTACCTTTCTGGCTGGCAGGTCGCCGCTGACGCCAACCTCTCTGGCGAGACATATCCGGACCAGAGCCTCTACCCGGTCAACAGTGCCCCCGCGCTCGCCCGCCGGCTAAACAACGCCATGCTCCGAGCTGACCAGATCGCCTGGGCTGAAGGGCACCGCGACGGCGAATGGGTGGTTCCGATCGTAGCTGACGCTGAGGCTGGCTTCGGGGGTCCGCTGCACGCGTTCGAGTTGATGAAGGCGATGATTGAGTCCGGGGTCTCGGGCGTGCACTTCGAGGACCAGCTGGCCTCCGAGAAGAAGTGCGGCCACCTGGGCGGCAAGGTCCTGGTGCCGACCAGCCAGTTCGAGCGCACTCTGGCCGCGGCCCGGTTGGCCGCCGACGTTCTCGACGTACCCACTCTGCTGGTGGCCAGGACCGATGCGCTGAGCGCCACCTTGATCACCAGCGACATCGACCCTCGCGACCAGGAGTTCCTGCTCGGAGATCGAACGTCCGAGGGGTTCTTCAGGGTGAAGCCGGGGATCGAGCCAGTGATTGCCAGGGGGCTGGCCTTCGCTCCCTTGGTGGATGCCCTCTGGTTCGAAACCTCGACTCCCAACATCGACGAGGCGGCTCAGTTTGCCGAGGCCATCCACAGCCGGTTCCCGGGCAAGATCCTGGCCTACAACTGCTCGCCGTCGTTCAACTGGAAGCTCCACCTAAGCGATGAAGAGGTGAGTGCATTCCAGTGGCGCCTGGGGGAGCTGGGCTACAAATTCCAATTCGTCACCCTGGCCGGCTTCCACGTCGCCAATAGCTCGATGTTCGAGTTGGCCAAGGGCTACGCCGAAGAGGGGATGAGCGCCTACGTCAGGCTGCAGCAGCGAGAGTTCGAGCTGGAGCAGAAAGGGTACACCTCGACCCGTCATCAATCGGAGGTTGGGGCCGGCTACTTCGACGCCGTGCTGGAGACGGTGACCGGGGGTGCGAGCGCCACTTTGGCCCTGCAGGGATCCACCGAGGAGGCTCAGTTCGAATCGACCCCGCGGGCATGACTCCCGGCCCAACCGGAGTAGCTGGCGTTGAGGTCCTGAGCGACGGCGGAGCGGCGGGTGAGCGGGTACTCACCCCGGCCGCGCTCGGGTTTGTGGCGCTGTTGCAACGGGAGTTGGGTCCCGTCCGGGCGGCTCTGTTGCAGGCGCGTTACGAGCGTCAGCAACAGCTGAGCCAGGGACGACTCCCCGACTTCCTGGCGGAGACGAAAGCCGTCCGCGACGACCCGAGCTGGCGGGTGGCTCCACCTCCATCGGACCTCAACGATCGCCGGGTGGAGATCACTGGTCCCGTCGACCGCAAGATGGTTATCAACGCCCTCAACTCCGGGGCGCAAGTCTTCATGGCCGATTTCGAGGACGCCAACTCCCCGACCTGGGGCAACTGCCTGGAAGGCCAGGTCAACCTGCGGGACGCCATTGACAGGACCATCTCACTTGACTCGGGCGGGAAGAGCTACCGGCTGAACTCGGGGCTCGCCACCCTGATGGTGCGACCGAGGGGCTGGCATCTTCCCGAGAAGCACCTCCTGGTCGATGGAGAGCCGGTGTCGGCCAGCCTCTTTGACTTCGGACTCTTCGCCTTCCACTGTGCCCGGTCCCTCCTGGACAGGAGCTCGGGCCCCTATCTGTACCTGCCCAAGTTGGAGAGCCACATCGAGGCACGGCTCTGGAACGAGGCCTGCCGCCTGGCCGAGGACCGGCTCGGGCTGCCCGGAGGATCCATCCGTACCACCGTCCTGGTCGAGACGGTGCTCGCCGCCTTCGAGATGGAGGAGATCCTCTACGAGTTGCGCGAGCGTTCCGCCGGCCTCAACGCCGGGCGCTGGGACTACATGTTCTCGATCATCAAGAAGTTCTGCGATAACCCCGCGTTCGTCCTGCCCGACCGGGGCTCGGTGGCGATGACCGTCCCCTTCATGCGGGCCTACACCGAGCTGCTGGTCAAGACCTGCCATCGCCGGGGCGCCCACGCTATCGGCGGCATGGCCGCCTTCATTCCCAGCCGCCGCGACCCCGAGCTCAACCGGCTGGCGCTGGAGCGGGTGCGCGAAGACAAGGTCAGAGAAGCCGGGGATGGCTTCGATGGCACCTGGGTGGCCCATCCGGACCTAGTCCCGGTCGCCCGCAAGGCGTTCGACGAGGTCCTAGGGGCCCGGCCCAATCAGGTGGATCGTCTGCGTGAGGAGGTAGTGGTGACGGCTGCCGACCTGCTCAACGTGGCTGCCACCCCCGGGGAGATCACCAAAGCTGGGGTCCGGCTCAACGTGTCAGTCGGCATCCAGTACCTCCACTCCTGGCTGCAGGGGGTGGGGGCGGCGGCCATCAACAACCTGATGGAGGACGCGGCCACGGCCGAGATCTCGCGGTCCCAGATCTGGCAGTGGGTTCACCATCACCGGATCGACCGCGAGCAGGTGCTGGAGACGGAGTCGGAAGTCGTATCGGAGCTCGGCGACTCCTTCCGCGAGGCCGCCGGGCTCTTCACCGAGGTGGCACTGGCGGAGGGCTTTGTCGAGTTCATGACGGTTCCCGCATACCGACTTTTGCCTTAGTTGCGAGCTCTCGCCTCACGGAGCTGTCACAAACTCTCAATACCCTGTCAGAGAGCTTGTTCGCCGCGTACGCCTCTGCTATGTTCGATCTCAGTTTGGTAACGCGACTACGGCTGAGGGTGGAGATGCCGCCCGGCGCCGGGTCATTTTCGAGACACTCGAGCACGGAGGCGCCACACCATGCCTGATCAGGCCCAGATGAAGACCCTAGGGCTGACGCCGGAGCGCTACGGCGAGCCTGAGGGCGGTGGCTGTGATCAGGCTGATTGCCACAACCAGGAAGCCTTTCGCTGTCTTTACCGGGACCGGCGCGCGGTCGACTGCTCCTGGGCGGCGTGCAAGGAGCACCTGAAGATGGTCGCTGGCAGGGCCTACTGCTTCCGCCACGCCAGCATTGTCGAGGTCCTGGCGATGGCTCTGGACCAGGGCACTCAGGTGCTACCCCCCGACCTCGACAACCGCTGCGCCTCTCTGGTGATGTGGGTCTCTCGAGACCTCGACGAGCCGGTGATCGAGCGGCTGGTGCGCTGGGGCGACGCCGACATGAGCATCATCAACGACCCAGTGGTCCGCTACACCCGGCCGGAGCAGGCGCGGATGCAGCCGGGTCACTGGGAGCGGGTCTGGGCGCTGGCGAACCGCACCGGGATCCTGCTGCGGGTGGGGCTGCGGGTGGAGGACAACCGTCCCGAGACTGTCATCCTCACCGGCGGCACCACCCACCTGGTTTCCATGATCCCACCCTGGATCCAGCGTCACCTCACAGGTGAGCCCAACACGAGCCCTCAAGCCGACCTGGTCGAAAGGCTGGCGTTCCGGCAGGAGCTCCTGCGGGCCCTCGACGCCTACGTCGAGAAGTACGGGGTCAACTTCCCCAACCTGGTGATCCCACTTCGGGTCTGAGACCGGCCCACCTCGGCCAGTCTCATAATCGTCGCTATGGCGTACGAGGCGATTGTCCCCGCCCCTGTTGGCACATCATCGGTCGCTGGTGCGCCTACTCGGCATCGCCCTGAGTACCAAGCCGACTACCTAACTTTCAGTCGCAGCTACACCGTCGATGTCACCTACCGATGCTTCCGCCGCTGCGGCTACTGCGAGTACCGCAAGGACGAGGGCGGCCTGATCAGTTTGGCCGAGGTCGACAATCACCTGGAGGAGGCTAGGCAGCTTCGCTGCCGCGAGCTCCTGATCATGGCCGGCGAACAGCCCTGGCGACTGCCCGACCTCGGACTCCGCGACGAGGATGCCTTCGTCGACCTGGTGGTCGAGATCTGCCGGAGGGCGATGCGGCGAGGGTTGCTGCCCCACACCAATGTGGGGCTGCTGTCCCGCTCCAGCCTGGTCCGTCTCCAACCCTGGAACGCCTCGATGGGCCTGATGCTGGAGACCGGTACCGATGACATCCGGGCCCATGCCATGGGTGGGGGCAAGCGCTATCAGGAGCGGCTGGCGCATTTGGAAGCTGCCGGCGAGCTGGGCATACCGTTCACCACCGGGATCCTGGTCGGGATTGGTGAGACCGAGTCGGATCGGCGCCATGCCCTGGAATTGATCGCCGCCTGCCACAAGCGGCATCACCACATCCAAGAGGTCATCGTCCAGAACTTCGTGCCGAAGCCGGGCACTCCGATGGCCAACCATCCGGCTCCCGATCAGGCGACATTCCTGGCCGCGGTCGAGCTGGCGCGAGCGATCCTTCCTAGCGACGTCGCGGTCCAGGTACCACCGAACCTCAACTTCGACAGCTGGCCAGAGCTAGTCAGGGCCGGGGCCACTGATCTGGGCGGCATCTCCGCAGACGGTGACTCGGTCAGCCCCGAATACGCCTGGCCCGATGAGGGAGAGCTGGCGGCCAAGGCGAGGACCCTGGGCTACCAACTCCAAGAGCGCCTGCCCGTCTACCAGGAGTCGCTAGCGCAGTTGCAGCCGGCGGCTGACAGGCTGCGAGAAGAGTTGGTCGGGGACACCGTCACCTACGTGGTAAACCGCAACGTCAACATCAGCAACGTCTGTGTGGGAACCTGCAAGTTCTGCGGCTTCCGGCGCGGTTCTATCAATGTCAAGGGCGCCTATTTTCACGACCACGACACCGTCTTCGCCAAGATCGAAGACGCGGTGCAGCGGGGCGCCACCGAAATTTGCATGCAATCCGGGCTGACTCCGGAGCTAAACCTCAGTTTCTACGACGCGCTGTTTCGAGAGATCAAAGAGCGCTGGCCCACACTCCACCTGCATGCGCTGTCACCGGAGGAAATTCGCTATATCTCCCAGGAATCACGGCGATCGGTGGAGGACGTCCTCCGCCAGCTGCGCGACGCTGGATTAGGAACGCTCCCCGGGACCGCTGCGGAAATCCTGGTGGAAGAGGTGCGACGCATCCTCTGTCCTGAGAAGTTGACCAGTGAGGAGTGGGTCGACATCGTCAAGACCGCGCATCGAGTCGGCATTCGAACCACATCAACCATCATGTACGGCCACATCGAAACTCCCTGGCACCGACTGAGGCATCTCGAGGTGATCCGCAATCTGCAGCGGGAAACCGGCGGAATCAGCGAATTTGTGCTCCTGCCCTTCCAGGTTCAGAACAACACCCTGGGCAAGTATTTCGGTATTCGCGAGCCGCTGACCCTCGAGGACTCGCTCCGCTTCACCGCGTTCTGCCGCCTCTACTTCGGGAGCGACATTCCCAATATCCAGACCAGCTGGGTAAAACTCGGGCCTGAGGGCGTGGCCGAGTCGTTGCGCTGGGGAGCCAACGACTTTGGCGGAACCTTGATGGAGGAATCGATCACCCGGATGAGCGGCGCCGACCACGGCCAGAACCTCGACCGTCAAGAGATCGAGGCCGCCATCCGCAGTGTCGGCCGGACTCCGAGGGAGCGTGACACCCTCTACCGCCCGGTCAAGGTGCGGCCAGGCGACCTCGGGCTGGTCGGCGTAGCCAGCGCCGCAGCCGGCGGCTGAGGCTCTCGCCGACGGCGATCCCGGCCACCAGACAGAGCGCCTCTACGCCCCGCGTCAGCAGCTCGTTCGACCCTTGAGCCGGAATCAGCAGCAGCGCCAGCGCAACCGGGAAGACGAACCAGCGCCAAGCGAAGCGACTGTTCTTGATCCGGGGGCCGTAGAGGACACCAAAGCCGGTCGCCAGCAGCACGCAGAGCAGGCCCAACACCAGATAGCCAACCAGGTACTGGGCGAGGGCAGTCTGACGCACGCCCACCGTAAAGCGAATCGCCAGCGGGGGCAGGTAGTCGGTGGCGTAGAAGGTGGCCAGAATCCAGGCCATCGAGTGCAGACAAAATGTGGAGACCTGGAGGCTCCGGACCCGCCGCTCCTCTTTGGCGCGGGCCTCAGCCAACGTCAGGGGGACTCGGTGACGTGGGCGCGGACCCGGCTCCGTGGTGCTCACGTCTGCAAGTGTGCTCTGTGGGACCGGCTTGGGTCCGGCGGCTAGAATCGAAGGCCGGTGAGGCTTTCCCGCGGGCGGTCGCCACGCATCTCCGCAGCATGAGTTGAAGCGCGCGCCGCGGGAGTGGACGCTGCCGCCGCCCGTCGGTGACAGCAATGGTTCTGCCTTCGAGCGCGTGACAAAGGCGAGGGGGACCACGCCCGAGCTGGCCCTGGCGGCGTCCAAGTCAGTAGGTGAGGAGTTCGACCCTCTGCTGCTGGCGGACATGGACCGGGCAGTCGAGTTGATTCGCGCCGCCATGGCGCGCGACGAGTTGATCGCGATCTACGGCGACTACGACGCCGACGGGGTCACCGCCTGCGCGCTCTTGGTCCGGGCCTTCCGCGCGGCGGGACGCGAACCTCTTGCCTACATCCCTCAGCGCCAGAGCGAGGGCTACGGCCTCAATCGGGACGCGTTGGTTGAGCTCCGCCGCAAAGGCGTCTCTCTGGTGATCACGGTGGACTGTGGAACCACGGCGGTGGACGTGGTCCGGGATCGCCCCGAAGGACTGCGGCTCATCATCACAGACCACCACCTCTCCCATGCCGAGCCGGGCGACGGTGGGCCCGACCTGGCCCCTGCGGATGCGTTGGTGAATCCCCAGCGCCCCGATGACAGGTACCCCTCGAAGGGCCTGGCTGGGGTCGGGGTGGCCTACAAGTTGGTGGTGGCGATGGAGTTGTCGGGTCTGGTGCCGCCTGGAACGGCCGCGGCCCAATTGCCCCTGGTGGCCCTGGGCACAGTGGCCGACATGATGCCCCTCCAAGAGGAGAACCGCTGGCTGGTCCGACAGGGGCTGCTCGCCTGGTCCGACCGGGCCCCACGTGGACTGGTTGAGCTGGCGAGGCGAGCGGGGGTCGAAGGCACACCCAGCAGCGCCAATTTGAGCTTCGGGCTGGCGCCGCGAATCAATGCCGCGGGCCGGATGGAGGACGCCTACCTGGCCCTGCGTTGCTGCCTGGCGGCTAACGAAGAGGAAGCGAAGGAGTCGGCCGCCAAGCTGGAGTTACTCAACCAGAGCCGGCGTTCGGCTCTGGTGCTGGCGCTGACCAGGGCTCGCGCAGCAGTCGCTCAAATGGCCGAAGATCTGCCGGCGATCGTATTTGGATCTGCCGAGATCATCCCCGGGGTGGTCGGGTTGGTCGCAGGACGCTTGGCTGACGAGTACAGTCGGCCGGCCTTCGTTTACAGCCAAACCGGCCAGGAGTGGCGGGGCTCTGCGCGCGGGGTGACCGGCCTCAATGTGGTGGAGACGCTCCGCCGCTGCAGCGATCATCTCCTGGCCTACGGGGGCCACCTCTCTGCCGGAGGCTTCAGCCTGCCCGCGGATCAAGCGGCGGCCGATGCCTTCGCGGAGGCGATGATGGCGGCGGTTAAGGCCCAGCTAGGAGATCGGGAGCCGTGCCGCACTTTCAATATTGACGCCGAGGTCAACCTAGGAGAGTGCGGCCTGCAGTTGGCCGAGGAACTCTGCTTGCTCCAGCCCTGCGGTACGGGCAATCCAGCGGTCCTCCTCTGCGCCAGTGGTTGCACCGTGGTCCGGACCGAAGCCTTGGGGAAGTCCGGCGGTCACCTCAAGGTCATCCTCAAGGACGCGACTGGTAGTGCCCAGTCGATCAGCTTCAACCGACCGCACCTCCGAGTTCACCTCCCGTCCGGACGCAAGGTCGACGCCCTCTTCGAGCTGGAGGTCGATTGCTGGGGAGGACGGCGGAAGCCGCGGCTGATGCTCCGGGATCTGCGACCGGCCCGGCACTGACCGCCTCTGGCGATCGCTGCGGCCGCCGCTGTGATCTATTGTTGGAACCGGTCGCGCGACAGACTCGACGGAGTCCAGAGTAGGAGGGAGCCAGATGGCCGGTCGCATGGTCGAGTTCCCCAGTAACGGCACCACCGCAAGCGGGTACCTCAGCGCACCGAAGTCGGGGGCTGGTCCCGGACTGGTTGTGATTCAGGAGTGGTGGGGGCTCAACGATCAGATCAAACGCACCGCCGATCGGTTCGCTGGCGAGGGGTTCACCGCGCTGGTTCCCGACCTTTACCACGGACGGGTGATCGGGTTCCACGAGCCCGATGAGGCGGGCAAGGCCATGATGGCGATGGACGAGGCCAGGGCGGCCAAGGAACTGCGGGGAGCAGTGGAATACCTGTTGAGCTCCGGGGAGGCGAAGGGTGAGTTCGTGGGGGCGGTGGGCTACTGCATGGGCGGAGCACTGGCCCTGTCCCTGGCCGCGACTCACGACAGGGTGAAAGCCGCGGTTAGCTTCTACGGTGTCCCGGGCCCCGACACCGACTTCAAAAGGATCGCCGGGTCGGTGCTGGGCCACTTCGGAGACCACGATGACTTTGCCTCACCCGAGGCGGTAGCCAAGTTGGACGAAGCACTCCAGGCGGCCCAGGTTCCTCACAGCTTTTATACGTACCGTGGAGGCCACCATGCCTTTGCCAACGAGGATCGGCCTGAGGTTTACCACCCCCAAGCTGATGCCCTTTCTTGGCAGCGAACCCTCGAATTCCTTCGCCAAAATCTGACGGGGTGACCGCGACGCTCGCGCCAGTCTCCGGCCCAATCGCAGATCGGCGCGGCGGCGCATAGATGGTGGGCTCCCGAGGACCGAACGGCGCACTCCTGGGGGCGTGCGCCGGGGGTCTGATCGTGGCGGCCTCGCTCCTGCTCCGGGTAATCACCGGCTTGCCCTCGCTGAGCGAGATTCTCGGGAACGGCCTGGCCCTGCTGCTGCCCGGCAACATCTTCGGCACCTTGATCGACACCCTCCAGGAGAGGGGGAGGCCTCTGCTGCTGCTGGGGGCCTCGGTGCTGATCGTGTTCGTGGGCGCGGTAATAGGGAGGTGGTTGGCACGCTGGAGCTGGGCCTCGGTAGCCCCCTATCCGGCCGCTCCCGCTACCCGGAGAGGCAAAGCGCTGCTGCGCTGGCTGGTGCCCGCGATCGGCCTTTGGATCCTCACCCTGCCACTGGTCGTGATCGGGGAGGGCTCAATCTCTGTCTCGGCCACCTGGCTCGCGCTCCTGGATTGGCTGGTTCTGTCCGGTCTCATCGAAGTACTCCTGACCATGCCCGAAGCGGGAGGCAGCCAGCCCGGGGCCGTGCGACAAACCCAGGAGGGGGCCCATACGCGGCGCACCTTCCTGGCGGGAGCGGGGGCCGTGTTCGGCGCCATCACCCTGGGATACCTCGGGGTGAACGTTCTGCGCGCCGCCTCCCCACCGGTGCCGCGGCTCAACCTGGGTCGGCCGACGGGGGGACCCGGGGACAGGTTGCCAGAGGGCATCACCCCCACGCCCGACTTCTACGTGGTCTCCAAGGACCTATTCGGACCGCCAGCGGTGGATGCCGCGACCTGGCAGCTCCGGGTGGACGGCCTAAACCCCTATTCGCTGAGCTATCAGGAGTTGCTGTCTGAACCGCACCTGAATCAGACCCAGACCCTGGAGTGCATCTCCAATCCGGTCGCAGGAACCCTGATCAGCACCGGGGTCTGGCGGGGAGTGCAGCTGAGCCGCTTACTGGAGCGCGCGGGGGTGCCCTCTTCAACCGTGCAGATAGTCTTCGGCTGCGCCGACGGCTATACCGAGAGTCTGCCTCTGGCGCAGGCTATGGCCCCCACCACCCTAGTGGCCGACCACCTGAACGGCCGGCCGCTCAATGCGG
Source organism: Candidatus Dormiibacterota bacterium (assembly GCA_049583555.1). Lineage (GTDB taxonomy): Bacteria > Chloroflexota > Dormibacteria > Aeolococcales > Bog-877 > Bog-877. The sequence goes on from JBAUWA010000095.1 coordinate 27,136, forward strand.
AGCACGGATACCCGGCACGGATTCTGGTGGTCGACCACTACGGCATGAAGAACCCCAAGTGGCTGACCAGTGTCGGTCCCTCCGCCCATCCCTACTTCGGCTACTGGGAGCAGCAGGGGTGGAATGCCGGCGCCTACCCCAAGACCTTTTCCAGGTTCGACTTTCCCGCGGGGAACAGCTCGCTCAGTGCTGGCCGCAGCTACCTTCTGACCGGGGTCGCCTGGGCGGGGACCAGGGGGATCTCAGCAGTGGAGCTCAGCTTCGACGGGAGCCGAAACTGGACCAAAGCCAAGCTGATCCCGCCGCTATCGCCTTACACCTGGACTCTGTGGAGCTACCCTTGGACTCCCCCGGAGGGTTTCTACACTGTCAGGCTGCGCGCCCGCGATGGCCTCGGTCACTACCAGCCCGCCAACCAGACCTCGAGTTACCCCAGCGGCGCCAGTGCCTACCAGGAGCTGACGCTGCTAATCCGCTAAGCGATCCCTACCTGGCTCAGTGCCGCGGTGCCTGTCGATCCCCGAACAGGAGTGTCCCGATCCTCACCTCGGTGCTGCCCTCGGCGATCGCCGCCTGAAAATCCCCAGTCATCCCCATGCTCAGGGTGGACAGGGCAAGTCCAGACAGCTCTCTCATCCCCTCCGCCAGCTTGCGGCAGGCTGAGAAGGTCGCGCGTGGAGTGTGGGGCGCTGCCACCGTCATCAACCCGTCCACCGCGATCCCAGCCAGCTCCACCAGCTGTGGCATAGCCTCCTGCAGTTGAGCCGGCTGGAAGCCGGTCCGATTCGGCAAACCGGTGAGCTCTACCTCGCAAAGCACTGGGAGCGGCGGCTGCCCTGACCTCGCCGCTGAGAGCTTGCGGGCCAGCTCCAAGCTGTCGACGCTTGCCACCGACTGGAAGAGCTGGGCGGCGCGGGCTACCTTGTTGCGCTGCAGGTGGCCCAGGAGATGCCAGCTGACCGCGGGTGCGCCGGTGGCTCTCAGGAAGCGGTCCTTCTCTTGACATTCCTGCACGTAGTTCTCGCCTAGGCGGGTAAGCCCGACCATGGTCGCCAGCTCGGCTGTCTCCGCCGGGTGGCCCTTGGTCACCGGCAAGAGATGGACACTTCCGGCTGGTCTGCCAGACTTGTCCTCGGCCTCGCGGATCTCCTTCCAAACCTGCTCCAGGCGCTGGCGCAGGATCGCCTCGGTCAGCGGGGCAGTGGCCGTCGGTTTCGCTTCACAGGAGCAGCTTCGGGCGCTCCGGATAGCAGGTGATCGATCTCGTTGCGGACCTCTGACACGTCGCGGAATGAGCGATAGACCGAGGCAAAGCGGACGTAGGCGACGTCGTCGAGCCGCCGCAGATGCTCCATCACCAGCTCACCCACCTCGACGCTGGGAAGCTCTGACTGCCCCCGGCCCCGCAGCTCGGCCTCTATCTCCTCAACCATCTGAGATATGACGGTGGGCGAGATGTCGCGCTTCTTGCAGGCATTCATCAGGCCCTGGAAGAGCTTGGCTCGATCAAAGTCCTCCCGTCGGCCGTCCTTCTTGACGATGTAGAAGGGAATCGACTCGATCCGCTCATAGGTGGTGAAGCGCTTGCCGCAACTGTTGCAGGCGCGGCGCCGCCTGATGGCCTCGCCCGTCTCCGAATCCCGGGAGTCGACCACCCGGAGGTCGTTGTGGTTGCAGTAAGGGCAGCGCACGGAGGCTCCAGTTCAGAGATGAGATTGACCCCGAAATATAGGGGTCGTGTCCGCATTGTAATACCTCATCTTGTGGCCAGCGCCAAAGATCGGGTTCGCTTGTGCCCTCGCCGTTGACCTCCGCGCTTCGCCCCTTCGGAAACTGCCCCACGGCAACCCCAACCGGTTGGCGGCGGTGCTCGATCGCGATTGCCGCGGAGGTCGGTAGTTGGACCCGATTGGGTCAGACGTTGACTCGACTCATGTCGAGGTAGCGATCGCCTTTGACCGCTCCCACTGGCAAGGCGTCGTCGAGCTCCTGGAGGGTTGCCGGATCCAGCTCCAGCTCCGCAGCCGCCACGTTCTCCTCGAGCCGGCCTGGGTGCCTGGTACCAGGGATGGGCACGATGTCCCGGCCTTGGTGAAGGAGCCAGGCCAGGGCCAGTTGTGCCGGGGTCACATCCTTGGCCGCGGCGATCTCGCGGACGTGCTCCGCCAGCTTCAGGTTGTACTCGCGGTTCTCGCCCTTGAAGCGAGGGAAGCGAGCGCCGCGGGTATCGCCCTCGGAGAGATGCTCCAGGGAGGTAGGTTGGGCGGCCAGGAAGCCCCGTCCTAGGGGGCTGTAAGCGACGAACCCAATTCCCAGCTCTCTGACGGTGGGCAGGAGCTCCGCCTCGGGCTCGCGGCTGAAGAGTGAGTACTCAGTTTGCAGCGCGGTTATGGGGTGGACGGCCTGAGCACGGCGGATGGTCGAGGCGCCCGCTTCCGAGAGCCCGAGGTACCGCACTTTGCCCTGGTCGACCAGCTCGGACATGGCCCCAACTGTCTCCTCGATGGGGACGTGCGTGTCCACCCGGTGCTGGTAGTAGAGGTCGATGTAATCGATCTGAAGCCGGGTCAGCGACGCGTCGCAGGCCTCGCGCACGTACTCAGGTCGGCCGTTGATTCCAACCCACGAGCCGTCCTCCCGGCGCTGGTTGCCGAACTTGGTCGCGATCACCACCTGGTCGCGGCGCCCAGCGATGGCACCGCCCACCAGCCTCTCGTTGGTGAATGGACCGTACATGTCGGCGGTGTCGAGCAAGTCGAGGCCCAGCTCCAAGGCCCGATGAATCGTGGCCACCGATAACTCATCGTTGCTGGGGCCATAGAACTCCGACATCCCCATGCACCCCAGGCCCAGGGCGCTGACCACCAGTCCCTGGCTACCGAGGTTCCTTCGCTCCACATCTACCTCCCATTGGGTGACTCGACCAGCTTGCAGGGCTCCAGCCGCGCCACGATCAGGAGGCTGAGAGAACCCCAACCGGGCAGCTGACCCCGGTGCCCCCGATCCCGCAGTACCCGCCCTTGTTCTTGTCAAGGTACTGCTGGTGGTAGTCCTCGGCGTAGAAGAACGGGCCGGCGTCAACGATCTCGGTGGTGATGCGCCCGAAGCCAGCCTTGGTGAGGGCCTGCTGATATTGGTCGCGGGAGGCCTCTGCGATCCTCCTCTGCTCCTCGTTCAGGACATAGATGGCAGAGCGGTACTGGGTTCCCACGTCGTTGCCTTGACGCATGCCCTGGGTGGGGTCGTGGCTCTCCCAGAACGTCTGTAGCAAGCGCTGGTAGGAGGTCTTGCCGGGGTCGAAGACCACCAGCACCACCTCGGCGTGACCGGTGCGGCCGCTGCAGACTTCCTGGTAGGTGGGGTTGGGGGTGAGGCCGCCGCTGTAGCCGACCGCGGTGGTGTAGATCCCATCCAGCTGCCAGAAGTCTCGCTCGGCGCCCCAGAAGCAACCCAAGCCGAAGATAGCCTGCTCACTCCCCCCGGGGAACGGTGGCTTGAGCGATGTGCCCAGGACCGTGTGCTGGCCCCCGACCCGCATCTCGGCGGTGCGTCCCGGCAGCGCTCGAGCGGGATCCGGCATCGTTGTTTTGGGACCAAAGAAACTCATGACCTGCCACCTCTGCTGAATGGAGCTAAACCGTACCACCGGGGACTTAGAGACTCCGCTTAAACATTCCCCAATTCGAACCCGATCACTCCATAGGAACCGGGGCCTGGCTGCGGCCTCGTCCCGGCGTCATCCCGTGCCCTGGTCGGGTCAGCGCTCGACTTGGATACCTGGGGCCAGGTCGATCCGGTAGCCCACCCCGAAGACGGTGTTGATCCGGAATGGCATGGTGGGGAATGCCTCGAACTTCTCCCGTAGCCAGCGGATGTGGACCGCCACGGTCTTACCGTCACCGTGGAAGTCGCTGCCCCACACGTCCCGAAGCAACGCCTCCCGACTCTGCACTTTGCCGGGGTTCCGGAGCAAGAAGAAGAGCAGGTTGAATTCGCGGGGACTCATCTTGACCTCTCGATCGCCGAGCATCACCCGTCGGGCCGCGGCGTCTAGCACGAAGTCGGCGAGCTTGATGTGGTCGGGGGTCGGGGTGGCCCTGGGCGGGCGCTCGGCGCGACGGATCAGGGCCTCCACGCGGGCTAGGAACTCAGAGATCCCGAAGGGCTTGGTCATGTAGTCGTCGGCCCCCAGCGCCAGCCCCTGGACCTTGTCCGGTTCCGATCCCCGCGCCGTCAGCATCAGGATGGGTACGTCGGACTCCTGGCGGATGATCCGGCAAAGTTCCTCGCCGGTCAGCTCGGGGAGCATGAGGTCGAGCACCACCAGGTCGGGGGTTCGATCACGCGCGATCTCCAGCCCGCGGGTCCCGCTGTTGGCCTCCAGGACCACGTAGCCGGTGGCCGCCAGGTTGTAGCGCAGCGTCATCCGGACCGCCTCGTCGTCCTCGACCAGTAGCACCTTGCGGCCCCGGCCAGTGCTGGGCGGCGGTTGAGCCGTCACCTAGCCCAGCTCTGCCAGCTCGCCGGTCTCCAGGAAGACCACGTCCTCGGCGATGTTGGTGACTCGATCCGCGATCCGCTCCAAGTTGTGGGCGATGAAGATCAGGTTGGTGGCGGGGTAGACCCACTCCGGTTGCTCCCGCATGGTCTCCAGCATGTCGTCGAAGACCCGGTGATAGATGCGGTCAATCCGGTCGTCGCGGGCGGCGATGTCCTGGGCCCGGCGGTGGTCGTGAGCGGTGACCGCCTCCAGGATGTCGCGGACCTGCTCTTCAACATAGCGCCCCATGCTGAGGATGATCTCCAAGCGCGGCCGGGAGCTAAGCTCGATGAGAGGGAGGGCGTAGCGGGCGCAGCTCTTGGCGTGGTCGCCCATCCGCTCCAGCTCCGCCGACATCAACATCAGGCCGAAGACTTCATTTAGCTCATGCCCGGTGGGGTGCCGGGCGGCCAGCACCGCCAGGCCCCGCTCCCGTTCCTGCCGGTGGCGCTCGTTGAGCACCGCGTCGCCAACCACCACCGCACGCAGGCGATCGCCGTCCCGTATCTCCAGGCCCGACATGGCCGCAGCGACCCCCTCGGCGACCATCCGGCCGAGAATCCGGACCCCGTCGCGCAGGGCTGCCAGGTCAGCTTCGAAGTCAAGAGCGAGGGATGCCGCCACAGAGCGATAGTAGTCGACCCGGATTACGGCGAAGCGATCACGCTCGGGGGAGGACGATCCTCACCAGAGTCCCATGTCCGGGAATGCTCCGGACCTTGATTTCGCCACCCTGGAGCTCCACCGTCTGCTTGGCGATGGTCAGTCCCAGGCCGCTGCTTCGATCCGAGCGGGACCTGTCCCCGGTGTAGAAGCGGTCGAAGATACGCGGGAGCTGGCTGGCGGGGATGCCGGAGCCCGTGTCCCGAACCGAAACGGTGGGACGGCCGGTTGATGCGCCTACTGTCACCCTCACCGACCCCGGCGGGGAGGTGAACTTGAGGGCGTTGTCGAGGATGTTGCTCAGCGCTCCCTCCAGGCGGGCGGGGTCAGCCAGGGCGATCGTGGGTCTGCCGCGAAGTGAGAGGCTGATCTGACGCTCTCCGGCCTGCGGGCGGAGGTGCTCCACCGCCTTGCGGGCAACCTCCCAGAGGTCGACCGGATCACTCCGCGTCCGCTCCACGCCGGCCTCCAGCCGACCCAGATCGAGGATTCCCGCCACCAGGGTGTAGAGACGCTCGGCCTCGGCGGCGATTCTGGTGGCGAAGGCTTGGGTTGCCTCGGGGTCATCCCGGGCCTCACCGGTGAGGGTCTCAGCCATGAGCCGGAGGCCAGCAAGCGGCGTGCGCAGGTCGTGGGATAGGTTGGAGATGAGTTCCTGATGGGCCCGGGTCAACCTCCGTTCCGCCGTGATGTCGGTCAGGATCATGAGAACGCGGCGGCTGCCGTCGGGGAGATCGGCGCGAGCACCGACAGCCTTCAAGACCCGGCGCCAGTCGTTCTGTCGGAGCTCGGCGCTGGCGGTCTCACCGGTCACCAGCACCCTGCCCACCACGTCGGCCGCCCGGGGGTCGTCGAGAATCTGCGCTAAGGGGGTGCCGGCAGCCAGCCCCGGCCGCTGAACTTCCCGGGAATACGGGCCTTCTAGCAGGTTCACGGTGTTTGGGCTGGCCCAGAGCAGGTTCCGGGCTGGGTCCAGCAGTAGTACGGCGTCAGACCCGAAGGTCGTCAGTCCCCGGAGGAGCTGGTCGGTGCCGGTAGGTAGGGAGTCGGGAGTCTTGCTCCCGCTCACCTCTGGTCCCAGCCGCCACCTAGATCGGGACGCCCCAGGTAGACAGCCTGCGAGACTCGGTCCTTGTCGTCGGGGAGATCGAGTCGCCAGACTCCGCCTTTGGGGCAGCGGGCCCCGGCCGCTCCGGCCGCTTCTAGCAGGGGGGGCAGAAGGTCCCCATGGCTGCAGGCGGCGACCCGCCGCATCCCGTCGACGAAGTAGGCCTTGAGCAGGGATCGGAGTGCGGCACCGGCCCCGGCCAGGTCCTGTCCCAGGGCTCCCTCGAAGAGCCGGGCGTCGTCCTCGACCTCGAGGCCGGTGACGTGGGCCAGCGGCAGCAGGGTGTCGCGGCACCTGGTGGCGGGACTGCTCAAGTGGCGGTCGATCCCGGCATCTGCCAGGAGGTCGGCCAGGACCACGGCTTGGCGCCAGCCGACCTCGTTGAGAGGACGGAGTTGATCCGGCTTTTGCCAGCCATCCCGCTCACGGGCGACCGCGTGACGAACCAGGTAGAGACTGCGCACCGCGATCTCGGAAGTATAGGGACGGCTGGCGGCCGTCCCAACGGCGCAAACTATGACGGTGCGCGTGGAGTGGCCATCGAATTGAGCTGCGGCGGTCGGTGACCGGTCCCCGGGCGGCTCCAGCGCCCCGTTTTGCCGCCATCGACGTCGGCAGCAACACCGTCCACCTGCTGGTGGCCAGCTGCCCGCCCAACCGACTCCCAATACCGGTGCTCCGGCGCCGGGACTTTGTTCAGCTCGGGCAGGACGTCACCGCCGCCGGAGTCATCGGCCCGGAGAGGCTGGAACTCGCCAGCCGGGCTCTGCGTCGTCAGGTTGAGGACGCCCGGCACGCAGGCGCCATGGAGATCGCGATCGGCGCCACCCAGGCGCTGCGCTCGGCAGGTAACGGGCCCGAGGTGGCGGAGCGCCTGGCCGCCGAGGCTGGGGGTGGCCCGGTCAGAATCCTGCCCACCCAGGTGGAGGCCCAGCTGGCCTTCGATGGGGCCACGATGACCCTCTCTCCGGGGCGGGCGACCGTGGTCCTGGACATCGGTGGGGCCTCGGCGCAGATCGCCTGGGGAGCCGCTGGGGGATCTTGCCTTCACAGTTGGTTACCGCTCGGCTCCGGCTCGGTAGCGATGCTGGCCAGCTCGGACCCGCCCACCGAGCAGGAGTGGAAGGCTATGGAGAGGCGGGTGGGGCAGCTGATCCCTGACCTGATCCCGCTTCCCGCCAACATGGTTGCGCTGGGGACCGGTGGAACCATCACCAACCTGCCCAGGCTGCTGGGAAGGGGAAGGGGGGTTGTGCTACGGCTCCGGGATGTGGAGGTGGTCATCGAGACCTTTCGAGACCTCTCGGCGGAGGAGCTGGCCCAGCGGTCGGGAGTGGATCTGGAGCGAACCCGGCTCTGCCGCGGCGGCGCCTTGATCCTGGCCCAGATGATGGATTTGCTCCACCTGCGTTCGATCCGGAGCTCCGAGCGCGGGCTTCGAGACGGGATGATCGCGTCGCTGCTGGATCACGGCGAGAACTGGTGGCAGCTGCGGGAGGCGGCCCTGGCTGGTCAGGTGGATGAGGCGCGAGCGTTGCTCGCGACCGGAGCTGGCTGAGCTCCTGCTCTGCTGCGACCTTGCGGCCAGCTGCCTCGAGGATCGGTCTCAGAGCCTGCGTTGGGCACTGGCCCGGCTGCCTCTGGCCAGCGATGCCGAGGCGTCCCATGACGCTCGGGTCGCGTTGCGCAGACTGCGATCGGCTTCGATCGGGTTCTCCGATTGCCTGGCGCCCGAAAAGTCTTGGACTCGGCGGCTGCGGTGGGCAGAGAAGGCCCTCGGCGGCTTGAGGGACGCCGAGGTGAGGCTAGAGCTGCTCGAGGAAGTCCTGGGACCGGTGGCGGTCTCGCGGGACCGCAGCGACGACCCCCGCATCGCTGCCGAACTGGGTGGCCCGATCGTGATGGATCGGACCAGCCCGATTCGGCCTGGACTACGCGGTCTGGAGATGGAGGCTCGGCGGGCGCTGGCCGACAGCACCGCAGCCGAGATCGCGAAGTACCGCGAGCTGGCCCTCACCGAAGATGCCATGCTGCGCTACCAATCCTTGGCTAAGACGCCGCGAATTCGCCGGGGTCACAAGGGGGTGACGCCGGCGATCCTGCTCGCGGAGCAGCAGCTGCCTCGGCTGTTCAAGCGAGCCGGACGCGGCGCCCACGTCGATGTTGATCTGCACCGGAGGCGGATCCACATCCGCAAACTGCGCTACCGCTTGGAGCTCTTCGCACCTGTGCTCGGCCCCGGCCACCAGACGGTCCTCCAGGAGCTCCGCCAGGTCCAGAGTTTGCTGGGCCGATTCCACGATCTGGTGGTGCTCTCCGCCTGGATCGACGGCTCGTCCCGGGCGCTCCGGCACGAGCTCCGTCCGGCCCTCAGACGCCTGACCATGCGAGTAGGTCTCGAGCAGCAGGTGGCCAACGAGGGAGCCGAGAGCGAGCTGGGCCGTCTGGACGAGGCGAACTGGTGGTCGGCGGCCCAGGCCGCCTGCCTGGGTGGTGCACTGGGCGTTCCCTCGGGCTGAAGCCTCCGACGGTGACCGTATCCTCGACTCGATGAGCTCGCAGGAACCACCGGAGTGTCTGGTCGTCGGGGCTGGCGTGGTAGGGCTATCGGTGGCTCTCAGCCTGGCTAGGGGTGGGGCTAGAGTCAGGATTCTCGAGCGCGAGCGCAAGTGCGGTCAGGCGGCCTCGGCGGCGGCAGCGGGGATGCTTGCCGAGGGCGCGGAGGTCAACGCCGAGGGGCCGTTTCAAAATCTGTGTCGCCAGAGCAGTGCACTCTGGCCCAATTGGGCTGCAGAGCTCCTCGCCGAAACCGGCGTTGACTGTGAGCTCGAACGCAGCGGACTGCTCCGGGTGACCGGCTCCGAGGAGGTGTCCCGGCGGCTTGCGTCCGGCCGGGATTGGCAGCTGAGCCATGGGGTCGAGGTATCGGAGCTTCTGAACCTAGCAGAGCTCAGGCAAGTGGTGCCCGGACTCGGAGGCTCGGTCGTGGCTGGGTTGCGTTACCCCGGAGATTGGCACGTTCACAGTCACCGGGTCGTGGACGCCCTGGTCGCGGCCTGCCGCGTTCGCGGGGTGGAGATCGAGACCGATACCAAGGCCACTGGTCTGGAGCCTGGGCCCGTCCGGCCCCGCCTCAGGCTCCATTCCGGCGGGGAGATCGAGGCCGACTACGTCGTCATCTGCGCCGGGAGTTGGAGCGGTGGAATCCTGAGTGACGCACTGAAGAAGGAGTGTCCAGTCGAGCCGGTACGGGGTCAGATCGTGGCGCTCGACCCGGGGCGGCCGGTGCTGCGCCTGATCCTGTTTGGAGACGATGGCTACCTGCTCCAGAAGCGCTCAGGCCTAGTTCTGGTTGGCACCACCGAGGAGCAGGTGGGCTACCAGGCCTGGCCCACGGCCGAGGGCGTCGAGCTGCTGACCGGAATAGCCTGCCAGCTATTGCCGGCCTTAGCCGACGCCCGCTTTGCCTACGCGTGGGCCGGGCTGCGACCTCATGTGGCGGACGGTTTGCCGCTGCTGGGCCGGCTGGAGCCTGGCGGACGGGTACTGGTGGCCACCGCCCACTATCGCAACGGGGTGTTGCTGGCCCCAATCACGGGAGAGCTCATCGCCCAAGCCGTACGGGAGGGCGAGGATCCGCCCGCCCTGGCGGCGTTCAGCCCCCAGCGATTGGCCTGAGCCGTAGCACGAGGCCGTCCGATGCCAGGATGGCGCCCTTGACCGGGGCGCGCTCCGAGAGGTGGGTCAGGATGAAGCTAGCGGCGGGGAATTCGCGGATCAGCTGCTCCACCTCCTCCCGCCAGAGGTGGATCGGTGCCGGACCAGACATGCTGGTGCACTCACACAGCAGGTACTCGACCGAGCCGGCCAGGTCGCGTATCCCCGGACAGAGGGTCGTGTCGCCGGAGTAGCCCAGGGTGATGCCCTCGCGCTCGAGGCTGAAGCCCAGGCAGCTGAGCTGGGTCGAGTGCTCGACCCGGAAAGCCTTGGCCCTGAACGCCCCTAGTTGTCCCGACTGCCCGCCCTCCCACTCCTCCATGATGGGCGTACCCAGCCCCATCACCTCCTCCCAGAACCCATCGCCAAAGCCGGTCCTGCCCAACCGATCCAACATTTCAACAGTGCCCCGGGGGCCGACGATCCGGAGGGGATCGGAGTCCGGGCAGTGGAGGGCGCGAGCCGCAACCAGGGTTGGCAGGTGAAAGACGTGGTCCGCATGTAGGTGGGAGATCGCCACCGATCGGAGATCTCGGAGGCCATACCCGAGCTGACCCACCAGGCTGATCACCGGAGCCCCGCAATCCAAGAGCAGCTCGCCATCGACCAGGTAGGCGGCGTTGTGGCCGATGCTGGCAAACGCCGAACCGCTGCCGAGAATAGCCAGCTCCAGGGCGCGGCCGGCCGTCCCGCCGCCTTCGGTCTCTGTTACCGGTGGCGTCCCGAGTACCGCTTCAGACCACCGCTTGGCCGTGCAGCGCGTCCAGGCGGGAGAGGTCGTCACCTCGATGGACCACCCACAGGTCCATCACCAGTCGCCATTGAGCCGGAATCTGGGTTGCCGGCCTGGCGAGGAAGCCCGAGGGGTCGACAAATATCGCCAGCGATCTAGTCCCGGGCGCGGAAGCGGCGGCAACCGTTGCCACCCACTCCTGGCCGGCATCGGGGGTGATCAGCACGACTCCGCCCCGCTGCCGCCAACCGGGCATCTCGCGTCGGACCAGCTCCGAGAACGGGATCAATCCATCGCTCCGAGCCGTCGCCAGATACTCCAGCAGAGTTCGATCTTGGAGTTCCCCCCGGCCTGCGGGGATCCGGCTCATCCTTCCGTCCGAAGCCGCCAGAGCCACCGCCCGTCCATGGCCGGCCGCGGCGTGAGCTACCGACGCCGCGAGGGTGAGCAGATAGTCGAGAGAGCTCTCGGGACCATCCCCGTGGAGGCTGGCGTGGCCCAGGTCGAGCAGTATCAGCAGGTCACTGGCGGGTTGGCTGAGAGCGGCCTGGGGCGGCCGCTGGGTCCTGGCTTTGGGCACCGGGCGCAGTCGTTGCGGCCCTCGAGGGGCCTTGATGTGAGGCCTGCCAAGAGGAGGACTGGACGGAGCCGCGGGGAGGCTTCGACAGGGCACCGAGACCAGGCTGGGGTAGACCACCAGGGTGTCGGTCCCCGGCAAGGTCACTCGCCTGGGGAAGAGTCCGAAGGGGTCGGCCACCCGTAGTTCGGTCGGCCCTAGCTCGTACCGCCCTCGGGAGTGGAGGCGACGAATGGAGTCCCAGGTCACGATCTGGCGCGGCGCCAGCGATACCACCCTAGGGGCTGCCGCACCGGGGAGTCGGGAGAGGTCGCGTACCTCCACCAGCCGAATCGGCAGGCCGGACCGGTTCTCCAGGGTGAAGCGCTCGACTAACTGCTGGCCGGCGATGCGGCCCCCTTCCGGCGATTCTCGAAATAACCGCAAATGGCGACCGCACCACCAACTCCAGATCGCCGCGAGGAGTGCCACCAGCACCGCCGAGTAGATCAGAACGAAGGCCCAAAGAAGGTTGTCTAGATAGGCTAGGCCGCCTGCTATTGCCAACAGCGCCAGCAGCCAGCCGCGACGGCCCGACAACTCACGCCCGCGGGGGTGAGGTCGAAGATCGGGTCTCAGTCGCGGCCTGCTTAGAGCCGTTCGACCCGGCCGAGGTCCAGAACGAACACGGTCGCCCGTCCCACCTCCACCTCGACGTCTACCTCAGTTGCTCCCTGCTCGCCGTGGCCGCCCAGCTGCTCGTGGCGGGGTTTGCAGACCGATCGCAGGGTGGAGATAACCTCCTCGACCAGGTTGTCGTCGATGCCCATCAGCAGAAGCGAGTTGCGGCGCTGCAGGAAGCCGCCCTCGCTGTTGAGACGGGTGACTCCGAATCCTCGTCCTCCCAGCACCTCGACCGCTCTGGTGGCGTCCTGCTCGTGAACTACCGCGACCGCCAGTTTCAAGTAGCCCTCCTTGCTGCCAGCCGCTCTCGAGTGACCTTCCAGGAGGACTCGGCGAGCTCCTCAAGCGGAAGGTCGGCCGGGAGCACCACGATCCGCTCGGGGAATTTTGTGGCCAGTGCTAGGTACCCCTGGCGGACCCTCTCATGGTAGGTGGTTGGCTCAGCCTCCATCCGGTCCAGGGGCAGGGCGGGGTCCGAGCGTGCCTGGGCGCTGCCAACGGGGAGGTCCAGGACCAGGGTCAAGTCGGGCATCCGGTCAGCCCCAGCCAGTCTGTGGAGATCCAGCAGTAGCGCCTGGTCTAGACCTCGGCCCGCGCCTTGGTAGACCAGGGTGGAGTCGAGGTAACGGTCGGAGACCACTACTGCACCCTCGGCCAGCGCTGGTTCGATCACCTCGCGGAGCAACTGCACCCGGGCAGCCAGAAAGAGCGCAGCCTCGGCCAAAGGATGGGGGGGGGTGCTCTGCGACTGCTCAAGAAGCATGGTCCTGACCTGCTCTCCCACCCGGGTGGTGCCGGGGTCGCGCACCAGCGTGACCAGCTCACCCTGGCCCCTTAGTCGCTCAGCGAGCAGTCCCGCCTGGGTGGTCTTGCCGGAGCCGTCGACGCCTTCCACGCTGATGAAGAAACTCCGTCCCGACACCCCCACCTGAGGTTCCTAGGAAGCCTGACTGGAGGGGTAGATCCGGAGCCGTCGTCGCGGCTCCTTGCCGGTGCTCCGGGCCACCAGCTCGCTCTGCTCGACCAATTGGTGCTGCAGGCGCCGCACGTAGGCGTTCTGGGGCGAGAGCTCCACCACCGTGCCCTGACGCGCCCGCTCGATGCCCTCCCTGACCTCACGGAGAGCGTCGTCAGTGGGGTCGGAGGGCTCGAGGTTGTATAGCTGCGCCAGAAAGCTGCGGACCTGCGCTACCGAGTTGCTCCGCAGGATGGTGATGGGGATGCCCTCAGACTCGGCGGCTCGAAGCGGTGAGTCGCGGCGGCGGTAGTAGTTCTTGAGAGTGACCACCAAGTCGGCATCGTCGACATGGTGCTGGATCCGCACTGGCACCTTGAGTTCGCGGATCGCCTGCTCCAGGTAGACCCGGGAGACGCCGTAAGGGAACAGTGAGGTCTCGGCTCCGGCCAGACCGTTGTGACCTTCTGAGAGATCGGCCAGCGTCACCGGCCGCCTAGGCTTGGCGAACGCGAACTCCTCTCCAAAGAGCTCACGCGAGCCGCGATCGTCGAATGGCGAAGGCTCCACCAGTCTGGTGGTGACTCCTCGCCCGGGGTGAGACTCGCGCAGCTGAGCCGGCCGGGGCCGCCCGCGCAGGGCGTCGTCGACGACGTCGGCCAGGGGCATGTGGACGGTGACCCGGTGGCGATCGACGATTTCCACCAAGGCGTCGAAGGTGGGCGGGGCCTTGCGCTCCAGAACCGACTTCTGGGTCCCCCGACGTCTGGCCTCCTCGTCTGAGAGGGTGACGGATTGAATCCCACCCAGGAGGTCGTTGAGGGTGGGGTTGACCAGAAGGTTGTCGAGGGTGTTGCCGTGGGCGGTGCCCACCAGTTGCACGCCGCGTTCGGCGATGGTCCGAGCCGCCGCCGCCTCCAGCTCGGTGCCGATCTCGTCGATGACGATCACCTCGGGCATGTGGTTCTCCACTGCCTCGATCATCACCGCGTGCTGGAGCTCGGGCCGGGCCACCTGCATCCGCCGCGAGCGCCCGATCCCGGGGTGGGGAATGTCGCCATCGCCGGCGATCTCGTTGCTGGTATCCACCACCACCACCCGCTTTCGGCTCTCGTCGGCGAGGATGCGAGCTACCTCGCGCAGCATGGTCGTCTTGCCGACTCCGGGCTTGCCCAGCAGCAAGAGGCTCTGGCCGCTGATCACGATGTCGCGGATGATCTCGACCCGACCGGTGACAGCGCGACCTACCCGGCAGGTCAGGCCCACGATTTCGCCGGCGCGGTTGCGGATGGCACTGATCCGATGCAGGGTTCGCGCGATCCCGGCGCGGTTATCCCCACCGAAGTCGCCCACCCGGTCGGCCACGTAGGCGATGTCCTCCAGGCTGACCGGAGTGGGACTGAGGATCACCTCGCTGCCTTCGAAACGGGCCTCCGGCTCACGCCCCAGGTCGAGCACGATCTCCAGCAGGTCACCCGACTCCTCGGGGAGCTTGCGCACCGCCTGGTAGAGGTGGCGCGGAAGCGTACTGATCAGAAGTTCCAGCTCCTCGGGAAACGAGGGGCCGAAAGCGGGGTCAGATGCCGTCAGAGTGCGGCCTCCAGTGGGTCACGGTGAGCGGTGTGCCCTGGGCCTGGTTGAGAGTCGCTTTAGCGCTCATGCCCTCCGGCGGCAGGCGCAGCGGCTCGGTAGTAAGCAACTCCAAGCCCGCCTGAAATCACAGCTGGAATATAGCGCAAGCCGATGCCACTTCGGCCCTTCGCACTCAGGACCCGGTGTCCGAAGCGCCGCGGGCCTGGACTACGGGGACCACGCCGGCCAGGACTGCCTTCTTCTGCTCCGCCAGATGACGAGCCCAGAGCTTGAGCGGAAGATCGCGAGCCATCAGGATCTGGGTCGCCACCGGCTCGAATCCGCGCGCTGCGGCGGCCCGATGCAGCTCGGCGTCGTAGTGGCGCAGCAGGCACAGCGTCGGTCCCGGCGGCACCTGTCCCAGCAGGCCATGCAGAGCCTCGACCGCCAGCCCACCCTCTTGGGGATCGAGCATGAGGCTGATCAGACTCGGCCTGGCCCGCGAGGGGAGTCTGATCCCTGCCCAGGCCACGATGCCGCCGCTCTGGCGGATCACATAGTGGCGAGAGTCGCCGGTCCGTCCATCAAGCCGACCCAGCCAGCCCAGCTGAAAGGTCGCCTTCCACTGTGTGAAATTGGGCGCCTCGACCGCCGCCACGGCGTGCGGAGCGGTGCGCAGGTAGAGCAGATGGATCCCAGCCAGATCGTCTGGGCTTGCTGGAACCCAGGGCTCGGAGTGGTTGTCGGCCGGCTTGGGGAGCTCCCGAAACCGGATCTGTTCGGTGGCGTAGGGCTGGAAACCCTGCTCGCGGAACATCGCCTGGAGCGGGTGATCCTCCGGAATCCTGACCAGGAATCGGGTGACCTTGCGCTCCAAGCCCTCGTTGACCAGATGCTGGAGCAGGGGCACGCCGGCAAAGTGACCTTCGGCGGTGTGGGCCAGGCAGAGGTTGAGGATTCGCCAGGCACGCTTGCCTGGGGCTGTCTCGGCCTGGATGAAGCCGACGATCCGTCCCTGCTCCTCTGCCACGTACAGCTGGTCGCCGACGTCCGCCAGCGGCATCAGGGCCGAGAGGCTTCGGGTCAGGATCGACCAGGCCCGGGCCAGTGCCGGACCGGGCACGGGGCTCTGAGGCCCGGCGCTCTGCAGCCGCTGGTCGATCTCCTGCTCCATGACCATGCTGGCGCGATAGAGCTCGTCCACCTGGCTTAGGTCGCGATAACTGGCCGATCTGACCTGCATGACTTCAGTTTGACTCGCTCGACCGATTGCTGCAGCCGGCACGCGTTGAGATCGTCACCGGGAGACGCGGGCAAGCGGCGGGGAACCGGACCCCGTTACCTTGCGTCGTCTAGTTGCGATGGTGCGTCCCGACTACAACCGCCGATTTCAGCGCCTCGCATTGGCTGTGGTCGCACTGTCCATCCTGGCTCTGATCTGCTCCGCATGTGGGGGGTCGTCGGACCCCTGGCATCTCTCCCGCGGCGGGCCATACATTCGAGTCCTTGCGAGCGGGAGCTGCCCGAGCTCGCTGGGGCCGGCGCGCGACGTACGCAATCTCGGAGCCTGGCGCCTCAGCGAGCTGGTTCCTGCGTCGCCTATAGCCGGCCTGATCTGCCGGTACGCATATGCCACGCCAGGGAGCGGCAGCGTGGTGCCAGCCGCATGGCCATCGCTTTATCGCCAGGTTCGACTCGCTGCAGCCGAGGCCTCCAAACTGGCCGGCGTCATAGGTGAGGTCAGCACCAAGGCCCCGGTAGGCGTCTTCCACTGCCCCGCCGGATGGGATACGGCCACCGTGATCGCTTTCTCCTATCGGAGCCGGACCGACGCGGACCTCTGGTACTACGACAGCGGCTGCCAGACCCTGGACAACGGAAGGATCGGCGCCTTCCAGGGCGGCAACCCCTCTTTCTATCTCCGCTTCGTTCCCCTGGTCGACCGGTTGGCGCCCCAGACGGAGCTCCCGCCGAGCTGACCGGGTACGGTCAAAGGCCGGCCAGGAAGAGCTGGTGCAGGCGAGGATCTCCGGTGATCTCGGGGTGAAAGATCAGGCTGAGGTGACGACCCTGCCGGACCGCCGCGGGCTGACCCTCGTACGTTGCCAGCACCTCGACCTCCTCGCCCACCTCCTCGATGGCAGGGGCGCGGATCAGTGCCACCAGAATCGGCTCGGGTCCGATGGCAGGCACGTCGAGCTCTATCTCGCCCGATCTCAGTTGACGACCGAACGCGTTGCGCCGCACCACGATATCCAGGATCCCTAGAGAAACCTGGCCCGGCAGACCGTCCCTGATCGTTCTGGCGACCAGGATGGTGCCGGCGCAAGTTGTCAGCGAGGCGGTCCCATTCTCAAGGGCCTCTCGGAGGGGCTCGAGCAGGTGGAAGCGCTCCATGAGGCTGCTCATGGTCGTGCTCTCGCCACCGGGAATCACCAGCCCCTGCAGGCCTTGGATCTCGTCTGGCAATCGGACTGGACGGGCGTCGGCGCCGCAGGATTCGAGCAGGCGCAGGTGCTCGCGTACGTCGCCCTGAAGGGCCAGGACCCCGACTTTTGGAGATGCCATCGCAGCTCGGCTTGGGGTCAGATGCCTCTGGCGGCCAGGAGCTCTTCTTGGCGCAGGCTCGACACTCCGATCCCCACCATCGGCTCCCCCAAATCCTCGCTGACCTCGGCGAGGATGTCGGGCTTGTCGAAGTAGGTGGTGGCCGCCACGATCGCCTTGGCCCGACGCAGCGGATCGCCGCTCTTAAAGATGCCGCTGCCCACGAAGTTGCCGTCGCACCCGAGCTGCATCATCAGGGCAGCATCCGCCGGGGTGGCCAGTCCACCTGCGGAGAAGTTGACGACCGGAAGGCGCCCTAACTCCGCTGTTTCTCGCACCAGTTCCAACGAGGCACCCAGCTCCTTGGCGGCGCTTGCTAGCTCATCCGGACGGAGCGACTGCAACCGTCGAATTCCCTTGCTCACTGCCCGCATATGGCGCACTGCCTCGACCACATCCCCAGTCCCTGCCTCGCCCTTGGTGCGGATCATGGCCGCTCCCTCGGAGATGCGGCGGAGCGCTTCGCCGAGGTCCCGGGCACCGCAGACGAACGGCACCTTGAATTGCCATTTGTCGACGTGATGTTCCTCGTCAGCCGGGGTTAGCACCTCCGACTCGTCGATGTAGTCAACTCCCAAGGCTTCCAGAATCTGCGCCTCGGCGAAGTGGCCGATGCGACATTTGGCCATCACCGGGATCGACACCGAGGCCATGATCGCCTTGATCAGCTTGGGGTCACTCATACGCGCCACGCCGCCTTGCGCGCGAATGTCGGCGGGAACCCTCTCCAGCGCCATCACCGCCACGGCGCCCGCTTCCTGCGCGATCTCCGCGTGCTCGGGAGTGACGACGTCCATGATCACGCCGCCCTTGAGCATCTCCGCGAGACCGCGCTTGACCCGGGCGGTTCCGGTCTGGATATGTCCGTTCTGGCTCATTGCTTTACCTGCGTATGAATTGCCCGGGCTCGCTCTCAGCGATCCTCAAGCGCAGTTCGATTCTAGTCCCCGCTGAGTGCCGCTCCGCCAAGGTCGCGATCCCCGCGACCAAAGTGGTTTGTCTTCTTCTGCTTGCTGGGGATATCAAGAGGCGCGGGCTGGCAGGCCCCGCCTCTTGATTGGACTGTCGATGTTGGAGCCTCCTCATTCGTCGTATATAGAGAAGGGGTCAGCTACCCCCAAAGCGCCATTGAGGAGCGGGCTTGAAGTACATGCTGATCTTCGCGGGTGACGGCGACAACAACGACGAGAAGGTGATGGAGGGAGTGGGAGCTTGGTGGGGTAAATACAGCCAGTCCGGTGCGATCGTGGGCGGTGAGCGGTTGCAACCCGCTTCCCGCGCCACCACCGTCCGTTTTGACGGCGGCGCACCGAGCATCGTCGACGGCCCCTTCGCCGAGACCAAGGAGATCATCGGAGGCTACGCGATCGTCGAGGTACCTGACCTCGATGCCGCCCTGGAGATGGCGAAGACCTGGCCCGCCAGCGCTGCGGTAGAGATCAGACCGGTCTGGGTGGACTGAAGCTCGGGCCCGGCGCAGCGATCGAGGCCGTCCTCGGCGAGGTCTTCCGAGAGGAGGCCGGCCGAGTGACAGCCTCGCTGATGCGTCGCTATGGCAACTTCGAACTGGCCGAGGACAGCACCCAGGAGGCCTGCGTCGAAGCGCTGAGGTCATGGCCGGCGAAGGGAATTCCCTCTCGCCCTGGGGCCTGGTTGCGAACGGTGGCCGAGCGTCGGGCTCTGGACCGTCTGCGCCGGGACCAGCGCTTCGCCGCCAAGGTCGGTGGGTTGCCCTTCACCGGACCCGAGTCCGGCGATGACCGCCTCAGCCTCATGTTCGCCTGCTGCCACCCCGCGCTATCGCGCGACGCCCAGGTGGCGCTTACCCTGCGCACGGTCGCCGGCCTCACCACCGCTCAAATCGCCCGCGCCTTCCTCAGCTCAGAGGCCAGCGTCGCCCAGCGGATCACACGGGCCAAGCGCAAGATAGTCGACGCTGCCATCCCCTTCCGGATGCCAGCGCCCGCCGACCTTGAGGAGCGGGTTGCCGAGGTCCTCTCCGTCCTCTATCTGATGTTCAACGAGGGATACCTGGCCAGCGGCTGGGAGACGTCGCGGGATCGGTCACTGGCGGAGGACGCCACCTGGCTGGCGGGCCTGGTGGCGCAGGTGCTTCCCGCACAGGCGGAAGTGCTGGGGCTGCTGGCTCTGTTCAAGCTCCAGCTGGCCAGAATGGGGAGTCGGTTCACCGACGATGGCTCGATGGTGATGCTGGCGGACCAGGAGCGGTCGCAGTGGGACCACGATGCCATCCGCGAGGCGACCAATCTATTGGAGCGGGCGGCGTCGTTAGACCGACCCGGCCCCTATCAACTGCAGGCGGCAATCGCCTCCTGCCACGCGACTGCAGCGTCGTGGTCGGCCACTGACTGGCGGCTTTTGGTCCGGCTCTACGATCGCCTAGTCCAGCTCCAGCCATCTCCGGTGGTCAGGCTCAACCGAGCGGTCGCGCTGTGGCACGTTGCTGGTGCAGAGGTGGCGCTGAGCGAGACTGAGGCGCTCATTCCAGATCTTCAGCGCTACCATCTGCTGCACAGCACACGCGCTGAATTGTTGCGAGAACTTGGCCGGGAAAACGAAGCGCAAGCGGCATGGATCCTTGCTCTGACGCTCACACTAAATCCTGCCGAGCGTCGTCACATACGAGCCCGTGCCAAGGCCGCCGGAACGTAATCTCTATCGACCCGGTGCGGCAGGTCGCTAAAGAAGCAGTGCCGTCGACGCTCGTGGATCGGCCGCCCCCGTGTTGGGAGTGCGTTAGGCTGCTTTCGAGCCGCCATGGCGCAGTGGTAGCGCAGGGGCCTTTTAAGCCCAGGGTCGCAGGTTCGAATCCTGCTGGCGGCACCAACGCGACTCCTGCAGCGGCGCCCGCGCCGGGACCCCGCATCAGCGTCGGGAAGTGCTGGTCTCTCCAGTCAGTGCGACTGTATGCCTCAGTGCGCCTAGAAGCGCAGCAGGTAGGCCGAACTATGATCTGGGTGATGCGAAGTTCACCCGCTAAGGGCCTGGTGGACGCCGCACTAGCCACCTGTCATAGAGAGTTGGCCGCCGGCTCGATCGCTGTGGAGGGAGAGCTCGGCCGGCGCGGAGGCGAGTCCTCGACACCAACATGATCCCTCGGGACCTCACGGCGCTGCCTAACCTGCTTCACCCCCGCGCCAGCGCCGGACCGGTGCGCAGTCGCCGACCTGCCTACGTCGACCTGATGCCGCCCTGCAATGCGGGTTGCCCGGCGGGCGAGAATATCCAGTCCTGGCTCGCCAGCGTCGAGGCTGGGAACCACGAGCAGGCGTGGCGTCAGCTAGTCACCGACAACCCCATGCCCGCCATTCATGGTCGGGTCTGTTATCACCCCTGCGAGACCGTCTGCAACCGAGCCGAGCTCGACAGTGCAGTCTCGATCCATTCCGTGGAACGGTTCTTGGGTGATCTCGCTCTGGAGAAGGGATGGATCCTCGACCCGCCATCGCTGCGCAGTCACAAGCGGGTTCTGGTGATCGGTGCTGGGCCCAGCGGGCTGTCGGCCGCCTACCACCTGGCGCGCCTTGGTCACGAGGTCGAGATTCGCGACGCCAGTCCCGAGTCAGGCGGGATGATGCGCTATGGCATCCCCGCCTACCGGCTGCCTCGTACGGTGCTGGCCGGGGAGTTGCAGCGGATCGCCGCGTTGGGCGTGCGGATGACCTCCGGACACCGTGTCACCAACCTCGACGAGGAGCGGCGCGAGGGCAACTTCGACGCCGTCTTTGTGGCAGTCGGGGCGCATCTTTCCAAGCACGTTGACATACCGGCCCGCGACGCTGGGCGACTGTTAGATGCGCTTGCGTTTCTGCGCAGCGTCGCATCCGGGGCGCCGCCGGTCATCGGACGCCGCGTGGCCGTCTACGGCGGGGGCAACACTGCAATGGACGCCGCTCGCACGGCTCGACGCCTGGGTGCCGACGAAGCGGTCATCATCTATCGCCGGACCAGAGCTCAGATGCCCGCTCACGAGGAGGAGGCTCAGGAGGCCGAGCGCGAGGGCGTGAAGATCAACTGGCTTAGAACGATCACGGAGGTTCAGGGACCGGAGCTAACGGTAGAGGCGATGGAACTCGACGAAAAAGGCTTCCCCCAACCCACCGGGCGCTTCGAAAGTCTCGCCGCGGACACAGTGATTCTGGCCGTTGGCCAGGACGCCGACACCGCCTTTTTGAGGTCGGTGCCCGGGGTGGAGTTCACCCGGGACGGTACGGTGGTGGTGTCGGCCTCGATGATGACCGGCTGCCCGGGGTTGTTCGCCGGAGGCGACATGGTGCCAGCCGAGCGCACCGTGACGGTCGGCGTTGGTCATGGCAAGAAGGCCGCTCGGAACATCGATGCCTGGCTCCGTGGCGCCGACAGTTCGGTCGTCACCAAGCACGAACTGGCGAGCTTCGACCAGCTGCATCTCTGGTATTTCGGCGACGCGGCCCAGCGCCGCCAACCGGAGCTGGCACCCGAGGAGCGGATCGATACCTTCGCCGAAGTGGCCGGCGGCCTGACGGCCGAGGCGGCTAGCTACGAGTCGGCCCGCTGCCTTTCGTGCGGGAATTGCTTCGAGTGCGACGGCTGCCTCGGAGCCTGCCCCGAGGACGCGGTGATCAAGCTCGGCATCGGCAATCGCTATCGGTTCGACTACGACCGCTGCACGGGTTGTGGCGTTTGCTTCGAGCAGTGTCCGGTGCATGCCATCGAGATGGTGGCGGAAGAAGGCTGATGGCCGCGACGCTAGACGGGAACGAGGCGACAGCCTCCGTCGCCTACCGGCTCAACGAGGTCTGCTGCATCTTCCCAATCACACCATCGTCGCCGATGGCCGAGCTGGCCGACGAGTGGTCGAGTCAGGGCCGAACCAACATCTGGGGCAGCGTGCCCGCAGTGATCGAGATGCAGAGTGAGGGAGGCGCCGCTGGTGCCCTGCACGGAGCTCTACAGGGAGGGGCTCTGTCGACGACCTTTACGGCCTCCCAGGGACTCTTGCTGATGATCCCCAACATGTACAAGATCGCCGGCGAGTTGACGCCCACCGTGTTCCACGTCGCGGCCCGTTCACTGGCCGCGCAGGCGCTTTCGATCTTCGGCGATCACTCTGATGTGATGGCGGTTCGCCAGACCGGCTTCGCCATGCTCGCTTCCTCATCAGTCCAGGAGACCCACGATATGGCGGCCGTGGCCCAGGCTGCCACGCTCAGGGCACGGATCCCCTTCGTCCACTTCTTCGACGGCTTCCGGACCTCACATGAGCTCAACACAGTAGAGCTGCTTTCTGATGAAGACCTGGCCGCGCTGGTGCCCGACGAGCTGGTGCAGGCGCACCGCGGGCGGGCCCTCTCGCCAGAACATCCATTCATTCGCGGCACCTCCCAGAATCCCGATGTCTACTTCCAGGCGCGCGAGACGGTGAATCCTTTCTACGAGCGCACGCCCGGGATGGTGCAGGACGCCATGGGCCACCTGGAAGAGCTCACCGGGCGGCCCTACCATCTCGTCGACTACTCCGGGCATCCGGAAGCGGAGCGCGTCCTCGTGGTGATGGGCTCCGGCGCCGAAACTGCGCGCGAGACCGTAGCCCACCTCGCCGGAAGGGGCGAGCGGGTGGGGGTAGTTACGGTCCGGCTCTACCGGCCATTCCCGGCCCAGGCGCTGCTTCGAGCACTGCCTCCCACCGCGGCACGGATCGCGGTCCTGGACCGAACCAAGGAGCCCGGCTCGTTCGGTGAGCCACTGTTCCTGGATGTTCTGGCCGCTTTGGCTGAGTCGCAGGCTGAGCGAGGATTTATGCCGCTCGTGACCGGCGGTCGCTACGGGCTCTCTTCCAAAGAGTTCACTCCGGGGATGGTGGCCGGAGTGTTCGAAGAGCTCGGGTTCGAGCGACCACGAAGCCGATTCACGGTTGGGATCAACGACGACGTCTCAGGCACCAGCATTGCCTATCAGGCGTCACTTGACATCGAGCCGCCAGAGACTCTGCGGGCGGTCTTCTTCGGTCTCGGTTCGGATGGGACCGTCAGCGCCAACAAGAACACGATCAAGATTCTTGGCACCGAGGGAGAGCTGTACGCACAGGGCTACTTCGTATATGACTCGAAGAAATCGGGCTCTCAGACTGTGTCGCACCTGCGCTTCGGCCCCCATCCGATCCGAGCACCATATCTTGTGAATCAGGCCAGTTTCATTGGCTGCCACCATTTCGAACTGCTCAAGCGGGTCGACATCCTGGAGTGCGCCGCGCCCGGCTCGACCCTCTTGCTGAACTGTCCCCATCCTGCTGACGAAGTCTGGGACCTGCTAGCCCGTCCGATCCAAGAGCAGATAATCAGCAACTCGATCCAACTCTACGTAATCGATGCCGGACGAATCGCGCGCAAGTTCGGACTCGGTGAACGCATCAACACGGTGCTACAGACTTGCTTCTTTGCCATCTCCGGGGTACTGGAGCCGGACATAGCGATCTCCCGCATCAAGGCGGCCATTACCAAATCCTACGGGTCACGTGGGGCAAAGGTGGTCGAGGCCAACCTTCAAGCGGTGGATGTCGCCATCGAAGGTCTGGAGCGCGTCCAGGTTCCCGCCGCGGCGACTGCTACGGCCGAGATGCCATCTCTGGTACCCGACAATGCACCCGAGTTCGTCCGCACGGTGACCGCCAAGATGATGGCCGGGCATGGCGACGAACTGCCGGTCAGTGCGCTTCCGCCAGACGGAACTTGGCCCAGTGGGACGGCGGCGTTCGAGAAACGCAATGTCTCCGATCTGGTGGCACTTTGGGATCCTGATTTATGCATCCAGTGCGGCAAATGCAGCTTTGTCTGCCCGCATAGCGTTATCAGGTCCAAGTACTATCCCAAGTCCCTCCTGATGGAGACACCGGAGACCTTTCGCTCGGCACCGCTTTCGGCGCGAGGGCTGCCCGACACCGCCTTCACCTTGCAGGTGTACGCAGAGGACTGCACCGGGTGCGCATTGTGCGTCGAAGCCTGCCCGGTCTCGGCCCCTGATGACCCAGCGCACAAGGCCATCAACCTGGCACCGCGCGAGCCATTGGCGACCATCGAGCGGGAGAACATCGCATTCTTCGAAACCCTGCCGGTCGTGGACCGAGCGCGTGTGGACTTCGGAACAGTTCGCGGGACTCAATTCCTTCAGCCTCTCTTTGAATTCTCTGGTGCCTGTGCCGGCTGCGGTGAGACCCCGTACCTGAAGCTGCTATCCCAACTATTCGGCGACCGGGCAACGATCGCCAACGCCACCGGTTGCTCATCAATCTACGGTGGGAATCTGCCAACCACACCCTGGACCACCAACCGCGAAGGCCGTGGTCCCGCCTGGTCGAACTCTCTCTTTGAGGACAACGCCGAGTTTGGACTGGGCTTGCGTCTGGCGGCCGACCGCCACGTCGCGCTGGCCCGCCGACGCCTTGGCCAACTGCGAAAGGAACTCGGCGCGGAGCTAGTCGATGCCATCCTCGAGGCACCGCAGCGTTCGGAGTCGGAATACCAGTCCCAGCGTGACCGGGTTGCCGAGTTGAGACGCAGGCTAGAACACTTGACCGGGCCCGCGGCGCAAGACCTAACCAGTGTCGTTGACCAGCTGGTTCGCCGCAGCGTGTGGATCGTCGGCGGAGACGGCTGGGCATACGACATTGGCTCCGGTGGACTTGATCACGTCCTGGCCAGCGGTCAGGACGTGAATGTGCTGGTGCTGGACACCGAGGTCTATTCGAACACCGGAGGCCAGATGTCCAAGGCGACGCCGCTGGGGGCGGTCGCCAAGTTTGCTTCCGCAGGTAAGACTGCAGAGAAAAAAGACCTTGCGCTGCAGGCGATCGCGTACGGTACCGTCTACGTGGCCCGGGTCGCGATGGGTGCGGACCCCCAGCAGACCCTGCAGGCTTTTCGGGAGGCTGAGGCCTACGAGGGTCCATCGCTTCTGATCGCCTACAGCCACTGCATCGCCCACGGCATCGAGATCCGCCGCGGGCTTGACCAGCAGTACCGGGCCGTGGCCAGTGGGATCTGGCCGCTACTACGCTACGACCCGACGATTCGTGCCGCAGGCGGCAACCCGTTCTTGCTTGACTCACCCCGGCCCCACATTCCACTCACCAGCTATACACAACAGGAACTGCGCTACAGCACGCTGGCACACACCGATCCCGCCGAGGCTGAGCGTCTCGCTGGCCTCGCCCAGTCCTCGGTCCGTCTGCGCTGGGCGACGTATGAGGATATGGCGACCTGGCCCGCCCAGCGCTTCGCGAGCGATGCTCGCCGAGAGCGCTGATGGATCTTGCGACCGATTACATGGGACTGGCGCTCCGTAACCCCCTGGTTGCCTCAGCTTCTCCCATCTCCCACACCGTGGAGGGGGTACGTCGGCTCGCCGAGGGTGGTGTCGGGGCAGTGGTGCTCCACTCTCTCTTTGAAGAGGAGTTGGCCGAGGAGGCAGAACGTCAAGAACGTCTGGTGGAGGTTGGCAGCGAGAGCTTTGCCGAATCGCTGTCCTATTTCCCGGGCGTGGCGAACGCTCAGTTCGGCCCGCGCAACTACCTCAGTCTGGTGGAGCGTTCGGCGGCCGCACTCGAAGTCCCGGTCATAGCCAGTCTCAATGGAGCCACCCCCAGCGGCTGGACCGGATATGCCCGGGCCATGCAGGATGCCGGGGCCGCCGCGATCGAACTCAACATCACCTATCTTCCGGCCGACAACAGAGTCTCAGGCAGCGATGTCGAGCAGCGCCATCTTGAGGTTCTTCAGCTGGTCAAGGCGTCGGTGAGCATCCCGGTTGCAGTCAAGCTCAGCCCCTACTTCAGCTCGATGGGAGAGATGGCTCGGAAGCTGGACGACGCCGGCGCCAACGCCTTGGTGCTCTTCAACCGATTTCTCTATCCCGATATCGATTCAGAGTCCCTGGGCCTGGCTCCTGGCTTAGGACTCTCCAGGTCGTCGGAGGCCAGACTGCCCCGTGCCTGGATCGCGCTCCTCCACGGGCGAGTCAGTTGCGCCCTGGCTGCCACCACGGGTGTGGAAGCTCCGGAGGACGTCGCCAGTTACCTGCTTGCCGGTGCCGACGTGGTCATGACCACCTCCGCGCTGCTCCGCCACGGACCCGAGCATGCCAAGGTGCTGCTCGGCGGCCTGTCCGCTTGGATGAACCGCAAAGGCTTCGCAAACGTCGGTGCCCTGCGCGGAAAGCTTGCGGTCGGGTCCCAAGGGGATCAGGCAGCGCAGGCCCGAGCTGGTTATGTTGCGGCCCTGCGTGCAGCCAACGCGGCCCCGTATGGGCCCTGGTGAGGCCGCCGACCTTCCGCTCTAGCTGTCGGTGAGCGGTTGGTACGTTCCGGCGCCCTCAGCTCAAAGAGATCTCCGACTCTCTCGGCGCGCCAGCGGGTTTCATCCGGTGAATACTGCCGGCGCAGGGGGTTGCGTCAGTCGCCGGGTACGGCCTCCTGGAACTGGAAGCCCCAGTCTGGACCTCCGCACCAAGCGCAAGCCACCGGTGGATAGGTGCCCCGCTCCGCAATACCGCACCGGCCGCACACCCACTGGTGCTGACAGAGGTATGTAACTAGCCTTCTTCGCGAGACCCGGCCCACCAGTTTGCCGTGGCAGACTACCAGAAGCGACGACAGGCGCTGCTTGAACAACAGCTCCGCCGCCTCCGAAATGGGACGCCCTTCGTCGATCGTCCGCGTTGGGCCTGTCATGACCTCTGCCACGGTGCGGCCGCGCTGGCCGCGCAAGCTGGCCTCACCCACACTTCCCACCACTTCCATGTAGTTGTTGACAACTGGAAGATTGGTGAGGTGGTCCCGCCGCAACTCACTTGCGGCACTCAGTGCGCTGGCCGAAGCGTTGACAGCGACCACGTCGTGGCTCATCATCGCCCAAACCCTTGGTGACCTGGTTGGGCTTGCGCTCACAACCTATCCTCCTAGGCGACCATCACATCGGGTGGGGGACCACCCTGGGCCTCAGCCTAGGAGGTGGTTGGACGCGCGAACACCGTGAAATCGCTCGCTGCGCGACCGTGGAACCACTCGGGCGGAGGAGTCTGACCAGACCCTCGCGTGGAATTGCCCCCCCAGTAGCTGGGTGGAATCACCCCTGTCCTCTTGAGAGGAACGCTCGTAGCAGGGCAGTACGGGCCGTCCGAACATGTAGCTAGGCACTTGATCAAGGCTCAAAAGTAGGTGGAGCGAGCGTTTCAAGGAGGTAGGTTTATGACACGTTGGGACCCGTGGAGTGACATGTTCAATCTGGAGGGTGAGTTGACGCGCCTCGTCAACGAAAGTTACGGCCCAGAGGTCGCATATGGCCGCGGCGCTTTGCCGGCTCTCCTCCCTCTAGACATCCGCCAGACCGAAGGTGAGTTCGTGCTCGAGGCTTCGGTTCCAGGTTTCTCTCCCCAAGAGGTCGAGCTGACATGGGACGAGGGCATCCTCACCATTAGAGGCGAGAAGAAGACCGAGACTGAATATGAGGGTCGCTACCTACGCCGCGAGCGCAGGCAGCAGTCGTTCTGGCGTCAGCTGACACTCCCTCACGAAGTCAAGTACGATCAGATCAGCGCCGTCTTCACCAACGGTGTACTGACCATCCGTATCCCCCGGGTAGCGGCTCCTGCGCCGAAGAAGATCCCAGTGGGGATCAGTGCCGCCAAGCCAGGGCTAGAGGCATCGGTGACGCCGACCGAGCCAGCAGCGCTGGCAGCCCAGAGCTGAGTGCTCTAGGCTTTCCGAACCCCGGAGTGGCTAATCCTGCTCCGGGGCTTTCTTTGCGCCGCGGACCCAATCCGCGGCTCGCGTGAGTGCACCGCAGCGCTCCAGACCGGGCCAACGCAAGGTGAGTCACCACTGCGGGTAGAGGACCAAAGTCGACGGTGGCGCCGCGTTTGGGCAGAGGAGTGCAAGAATCGGACACTGCCGGCGCCTGAGCGTGAGAGCCAGCCTGGGGCATGGGGCTATCCGAGGCGTGCGGGTCGGCAAAAGTCGGCGATGAGGGAGGAAAACGATTGCCAACGATTTGCTGCGGGTCGCCTGATGCCCTGGAGAGACGGGCCACCTAGATGGGCATTCTCGGTGAGTTCAAGCTCCGGGGCGGCGGAGGAGAGCCGGTCGATTGGAGACGCACTCTCTCATCGCACGGGGTCGCAACTTTACCTCCCAACCAGGTTGACACAACCGCATGGACTCTAGAGACGACGCTAGTAACTGAGGGTTTCCGCGCGCGCAGCGCACGCTTGAGCCAGGTTCGTCCCGGCGTCGCGGCGGCGTCCGTGGGCGGGAGGGTCGGCTCGGTGGAGAGTGGCTTCCTCATCTCGACGTTTCGGCGGGTATTGCGACTTGACGAGGATCTTTCCCGCTTCTACGAGCAGGCGGCGACAGATCCGGACCTTGCTTGGGTGACGGAGGGAGGGGGCAGGATGCTCCGTAGCCCGACGGTGTTCGAAGATGTGGTCAAGACCGTTTGCACCACTAACTGTGCCTGGTCTGCCACCGAGCGGATGGTAGGGGCACTCGTTCAGCATTTAGGTAGTGCCGATCCCGGTGGTCGTCATGCCTTCCCCAGTGCTCAGTCGATGGCCGAAGCCGACGACGCCTTCTATCGGCTGCAGGTCCGCGCCGGCTACCGCGGTGCCTACTTGAAGGCGCTCGCCACGCAGGTGGCCGATGGGGAGATCGATCTTGAGGCGCTGAACGACCCCGAGCTTCCCGATGCCGAGGCCGAAGCCCGTCTCCGCGCCCTGCCGGGGGTGGGGCCGTACTCGGCCGCGCACATCATGCTCACCGGGCTGGGCCGGTATGGGTTGCTGGTTCTCGATTCCTGGACCCGTCCCACTTTCGCACGACTCAGCGGTCACAAAGCTTCAGACCGGGCGATCCATCGCCGTTTTCGCAGGTACGGAAAATACCAGGGGCTTGCCTTCTGGTTGTACGTCACACGGCACTGGCTCGAGGACTGAGCCTACCGCGCTGCGGGTGCCAGGTTCGCGAGAAGCTGGTGGTCGCCGATCGCGTGCCTCGCCTATCCTCGCCTATCATCGGTTGGTGCCCAAGGATGCTCGATTGGACTTTCCCGCAGGGAACCAGGACGAGCGGGAGCTCTTGCTGAGTTGGCTTCGCTTCCTGCGGGGCGCGGTGGTGCGCAAGGTGGAGGGGCTGAGCGAAGAGAACGCGCGGTGGCGCCCGGATGGTGCGCTCATTTCACTGCTCGGGATCGTCAACCATCTAGCGCATGTGGAGTGGCGCTGGATAGAGGGCGCCATGCTCGGTCGAGATGTGAGCCGGAGTGAGGAAGAGTTCCACCCCGGTCCCGAGCTCACGGTCGGAGTTGCGTTGGCGGCATACCGCGAGAGGGCAGCGATCACTAACGAGGTGGCGCGGGCGATGCCGTCGCTGGCCGAGCCCACCAAACGTGGCGATGGAACCGACCTGCGCTGGGTTTTGTTGCACCTGATCAACGAAACCGCGCGCCACGCCGGCCATGCAGACGCCACACGCGAGCTCTTGGACGGCACGACCGGCGAGTGAGACGCCAGCGATAGCAGCGCATCCCAGTCCGATCTGCACCGACAGTAATCAAGAAAATCGGGAGGAAATCCGGCTTGGCTCATAACAGGGACAATCACCGATGAAAATGCCATATCGCCGTCTGGGGCGATCCGGCCTTAGGGTGAGCCTGCTTTCGTTCGGCTCCTGGGTGAGTTTTGGCGAGCAGGTGGATGAAGACTTGGCGCTTGATTGCATGAGCGCAGCCCATGATCAGGGAGTCAATTTCTTCGACAACGCCGAGTCCTACGCCAGCGGCGAGTCGGAGCGAATCATGGGCCGCGTCCTAGCCCGGACCGACTGGCCGCGCAAGAGCTACATCGTCTCCACCAAACTCTTCTGGGGCCTGGACGAGGGCGTCAACACCTCCAATACGCTGAACCGAAAGTACCTGCAGCAGGGGATTGAGGGTTCGTTGGACCGATTTGGACTTGACTTCGTTGACCTGGTCTTCTGCCACCGGTCGGATCCGGAGACTCCCATCGAGGAGACAGTCTGGGCCATGCACGACATGGTCGCGCGGGGACAGGCCCTCTACTGGGGCACGTCCGAGTGGTCCGCAGACGAAATCCGCGCTGCCTACGACATCGCAGAACGCCACCACCTGCACAAGCCCTTGATGGAGCAGGCGCAGTACAACCTGCTCCACCGGGTGCGGGTGGAGCGTGAGTACGCACGGCTCTACGAAGACTTGGGCCTGGGAATGACCACGTGGAGTCCACTCGCCTCCGGCGTGCTGACCGGCAAGTATCTCAACGGCATTCCCAAGGGCAGTCGCGCCGCCCTGCCCGGCTACGAGTGGCTGCGTGAGGAAGTGACCGATCCCCAAGTGAACGCAGGAGTTGCCAAGCTGATGGCGGTTGCCGAGCAGCTGCAATGCTCGCTGCCCCAGCTAGCGATTGCGTGGTGCACTCACAATCCCCACGTCTCCACAGTCATCACCGGGGCGACCAGCGTAGAGCAAGTAAACGAGAACCTGCACTCGCTTGCGGCCCTGCCCAAGCTCACTGACTCTGTTCTCCAGCGCATCGACGAGGTGCTCCCAGGGGACTGAGCACTGGCGCCGAGAGGGGTCCTTCTGGCCGTGGCTGGCCGGGTTCTAGCCGACCTCGGCGAACCGCTGCAGGAGCTCGGTCCAGCCATCATCTGCGGCGAAGGTCGCTTGTAACCGCGCCGCCTGGGGGCCGACCTGCTCCAGGCTCCGGTGCTCCACCTGGACCTGGCAGGAGCTGAGGCCCTCAGGGGTGAAAGTGACCTCCACCTCAGTTCGGAGGGCGGGATCGTAGCGCCAGTCTGGTCCCACCTTCCAATTCAACACCACTCTTCGGGGAGGCTCCCACACCAGGACCGTGCCCCAGGGTGATTCGCTGCCGTCGTCACCGCGCTCGAACCAGCGGCCGCCGATGCCTGGCTCGAGGATGACGGTGACAGCCGCAACCTCGCTGAAGTGACGTCGGCCCAGCGGCCACCAGGTGCCCATGCCCAGAGTGAACAGCTGAAAAGCGCGGACCTGGTCGCAGTGAATTTCCACCGCTCGATGGACAAGAAAGCGAGCATCCAGTTCGATGATTTCGGCCAGGTGGCGGCCCACTGGCAGCCCCTTGACCTCAGCACTGGGGAGGTTGGCGATCCGCTCCAGGTAGTCGCGCAGCTCCTCGACGCCCTTGGAACTGACCTGGTAAATGGTGTTGGCCCCAGTGCAGTCTTGGGCGACCAGCCCGGCGCCCCTCAGGGTCTCCAGCCACTCGATCAGCACCGGTCCCGGAGCCGCCAATTCGATTGCAAGCTGGGCAGCCGTTCTAGGTCCCGCAGCCAGCTGTTCCAGTACCTCGCGGCGGCCAGGATCGGTCAGGGCGTCAAGCGCGCGGCTGAGGCTGGAAGCCACGCTGCTAACTATGGGGCACCCAAGGTCGAGCGCGGGAGGCCGCCACCATGCCGCGCCAACTGCCACAGACCCGACAGTTTGCAGGGCCGGACATCGAGCTTCTCGGCTACTCCTCCCGGAACCTCTCACGGAGCTGCGTCAGCGCCGCGGCGATCGCCGCTGACAGTGCCGCTCGAGCTTGGCTTGGGGTGGTCTCTGCCGGAGCTGGCGTCTCCACTCGGCCGCGAATCTTTCCAATTCTGCCCGCAGGGCGCGAACCAGCCAACCGTCAGCCCGCTTCTGGGTCGGGCTCCTCCGCTCCGGGATGATCGAACTCCTGCCAGCGCAGCTCGGAGAAGCGCTGCAGTTGGTGTTGCGCTCCGTAGGCCAGGCAGCCCGCAACGATCTCTTTGCTCACACCCGGGTTGTTGAAGTTCGCCGTCCCCACCTGGATGGCGTCTGCTCCCGCCACCATGAACTCGAGGGCGTCGGCGGTGGTGGCAATGCCACCGATTCCGATCAGTGGGATGGCCACCGCCCGGCGCACCTTGGCCACCGCCGCCAGGGCCAGGGGTTTGACCGCCGGGCCGCTGAGTCCACCCAGGCCCGCACCCGGTAGCACCGGACCGTGGCGCTCTAGCGAGATCTTCATTCCCACGTAGGTGTTCACCGCGGACAGCGCATCCGCTCCGGCATCCTCCACTGCCCTTGCCACCTCGGCAATGTCGGTGACATTGGGACTCAGCTTGACCACCAGCGGCAGGGTCGTAGCCGCCCGGACTGCCGCGACGCAGCGGGCAGCGGCACCGGGCTCGGTGGCAAAGTCGAGTCCGTGAGCGATGTTGGGGCAGGAGATGTTCAACTCCACCCCGGAGACACCAGCAACGCCGTCTAGGCGCAGGACAACCTCGACGTACTCCTTGATGTCGGCGCCGGCGACGTTGACGATCACCGGCACTGACCAAGCGGCCCAGCGGGGGGCGTAGTCGCTTGCCACTACCTCGACCCCGGGGTTTTGGAGCCCGATGGAGTTGAGCATTCCGGCCGCCGTCTCCGCGATCCGGGGAGGACGGTTGCCCTCCCGGGGCTGCGCCGTGGTTCCCTTGGAGAAGATCGCACCCAGATGGCTTATCCCGGCCATCTCCTCTGCCTCGAACCCGAATCCAAAAGTTCCCGAGGCCACGCCGACCGGATTGGCCAGGACCAGCCCCCGTCCTAAGTCGACGCGGGGGTCAAGCTCCGAACTGAGGGCGCTCATTCCAGGTGAGCGGGCTGGGTGAGCAATCGCTCCCAGTCCAGCATCGAGGCAAGGAATACGGGGCCCTGACGGCAGCAGAGTCCTAGGACGGGGTGGTCGCCATCGATATCGCCCACCGGGACGGCGCATCCCAGGCAGGTGCCGAACCCACAACCCATGGGCGCTTCGATGGAGACCTCGAGCGCCGGTGCGGTCGCCAGCCGGCCGGAAAGGTCGGCGAGGGATCTAAAAACCGCCGCCAGCATCTGATTGGGCCCGCAGGCGTAGGCACGTTGCGCTTGGCTGAGATGAGAGGCAAGTCCCACCGTGACGCGCCCCAAAATTCCGGAGCTGCCGTCCTCGGTGAGGCGGATCATCTGGTCTACCCCCGGGGGTACGAGTTCTTGGGGATAGAGCTCAGTAGCAGTCCTGGCGCCGTTGATCCATACCACCTGCTCACCGCGATCCAGGAGCACCTGAGTGAGGAGCGGAAAGGGGGCTGCACCCAGTCCACCCGAGATCAGCACCGACCGCCCAGGGCGGTCCGGCAGGGTGAACCCTTGGCCCAATGGCCCCAGGATCCTCGCCGGCATACCAGGCGCGAATCGCTGCAGGCGCCGGCTGCCCTCGCCCACCGCGCCCACGTAGAAGGAAACCTCGCCAGTCTCCGGGTCCGTACGGCTGAAGGAGAAGGGTCGGCGCAGCAGTGGGATGTGACTCTCCTCCACCCAGATCTGGGCGAACTCCCCAGGTTGGGCTCGGCGGGAGATCTCGGGCGCGCAGAAGGAGATCTGAAAAAGGTTCCCCTCCAGGGGCAGCACCGAGGTGCACTCGACCTGCTCATCCACCGCTCGGGACAGCCGGCTCTCGCCGATTAGACGCTTGGCGGACAGGCTGGCCAGCTGAGTCACGGCGCCACCTGGCGGAGGCTGCCCTGGCGGTGTTCACCAATAGTCGCGACCTCGACCACGCCGCCGCCGCCGCTTTCCAGAGCGGCCACTAGGGCGGCGGCAGTCTCGAGTGAGGTGAGGCAGGGTATGCCCCTCTGCACTGCGGCCTGACGGATGCGGTAGCCGTCTCGAACCGGTCGCCGGCCGCCCCAGTCTTCGCCATCCGGTTCCAGCTCATCGGTCCCGGTGCCCGAGATGGTATTGATGACCAGCTCGACCTGGCCGGCCACGGTGACGTCGAGGACGTTGGGCCGGCCGGAGTGGAGCTTGCTGACCTCGACCACACTGATTCCCGCTTGGCGGAGAGCCGCTGCAGTGCCCGGAGTGGCGTAGAGACGAAAGCCCAACTCGGCCAGTCGGGCGGCGATCGGCAGACCCTCGGCCTTGTCCTGATCGGCGATGCTGACCAGCGCTCCACCCCGGCGAGGTAGGCTGCCCAGGGCGGCCCAGAACGCCTTCTCGAGTGCCTCCGGGAGCGACGGTGCCACCCCGATCACCTCCCCGGTGGAGGTCATTTCTGGCCCCAGGACGCTGTCGACCTGGTCGAGTTTGCGCGCCGAAAATACCGGGGCCTTGACCGCAACCAGAGGTGGCGGTGGCAGCAATCCCACCGCCAGGTGACGTGATTGCAAGGACTCGCCGAGCATGGCTCCGACCGCGGTGTCCACCATTGCCACCCCGGTCACCTTGCTCAGGAAGGGAACGGTCCGGCTTGCCCGGGGGTTCACCTCGATTACCAGGACCTGCCCTCGGTGGACCACGTACTGGACGTTGATCAGGCCCACCGTGCTGGTGCCCAGCGCCAGCTCGGCGGTGATCCTGACTAGATCGGCGATGGCGGTCGGGTCGAGCCGCTGCGGCGGAAAGACCGCCATCGAGTCCCCGGAGTGGACGCCGGCCCTCTCGATGTGCTCCATGACGCCGGGAACCAGCACCTGCTCGCCGTCGCAGATGGCGTCGACCTCAACCTCCATCCCCAGGATGTACTTGTCGATCAGCACCTCGCCGCCAGCGTCGCCCGAGGCCAGCAGGGCGTCGCCCAGATACAGCCGCAGCTCTTGCAGCGAGTGAACCACGTCCATGGCCCGACCACCCAGGACGTAAGAGGGCCGCACCAGCACCGGGTAGCCCACCCGGTCGGCGATCCGCTCCGCCTCCTCGGGGTCGCGAGTGGCGGCCCCGGGGGGACGGGCGATGCCTAGGCGCTGGAGCAAGGCCTCGAAGCGCCCGCGATCTTCGGCCATCTCGATGGAGGCTGCTGCCGAGCCCAGCAGGGGCACCCCCAGGTGGTGGAGCTGTCCAGCCAGGTTGACTGCGGTCTGGCCGCCGAACTGGACCATGACTCCCCGGGGCCGCTCCACCGAGCAGACCTGGAGCACCGACTCCAGGTCCACCGGCTCGAAGTAGAGCCGGGAGCTGCAGTCGAAGTCGGTGGACACCGTTTCCGGGTTGCTGTTGATCATCACTGCCTCCAGGCCCCGGCGCTGGAGAGCCGCTGCCGCCTGAACCGAGCAGTAGTCAAACTCGATGCCCTGCCCGATCCTGATCGGGCCCGACCCCAGCACCACCGCAGACCCCGCGCCTCCCCTCTGCTCGTCCTCAATCTCGAAGCTGGAGTAGAAGTAGGGGGTGGTGGCGTCGAACTCAGCCGCGCAGGTGTCGACGCACTTGAAGGTGGGGAGGACCCCAGTCCGGGTGCGCTCCTCCTCCACCTGAGCCGGAGCTCGTTCGGTGAGCTGGGCGATCCTTCGGTCGGAGAGGCCGGAGCGTTTGGCCAGACGAAGGAGGGCCACCGGGAGCTCACCACCGGCCGCCTTCGCGAGGTCCGCCTCTAGGCCGGCCAGGTCGCCCAGGCGATCGCAGAACCACTGCGGGTAGCCGGTGCGGCGCGCGACGGTGGCGGCGTCCTCGCCGCGCGCCAGCGCCTCGAGCACCGCCTGCAGCCGAAGATCGGTGGGTTCCTCCAAACGCTCCGTCGCTCGCCGCAGCGCCGATGGCTCGGGCGCAACCTGCTCCAGCGAGCGCAGCACCTTGCTGATCGCCGACTCGAAGGTTCTGCCAATGGCCATCGCCTCGCCGGTTGACTTCATCTGGGTGCCCAGCCGCCGGTCGCCGTGGGGGAACTTGTCGAATGGCCAGCGGGGCGACTTGGCGACGCAGTAATCCAGGCTGGGCTCAAAGGCCGCGCAGGTGCGGCCGGTGACCTGGTTGCGAATCTCCCTGAGCCGCCGACCCACCGCGATCTTGGCCGCCACCCGTGCGATCGGGTAGCCGGTGGCTTTGGAGGCCAGGGCTGAGGAGCGGCTCACCCTAGGGTTGACCTCGATCACGAAGTAAGTGAAGGAGTCGGGCGCAAGCGCGAACTGGACGTTGCAGCCGCCCTCGATCTTGAGTGACCGAATGATGCGGAGCGCGGCCGAGCGCAGCTGCTGGTGCTCTTTATCGGTGAGGGTCTGGCTGGGAGCAACCACCAGGGAGTCCCCGGTGTGGACTCCCATCGGGTCGAGGTTCTCCATGTTGCAGACACAGATGCAGGTGTCGTCGCCGTCTCGCATCACCTCGTACTCCAGCTCCCGCCAGCCCACCAGCGCCTGCTCCACCAGCACCTGAGTGATGGGGCTGACCTGGAGCCCGCGAGCCACCACCTGCTCCAGCTCCTCCAGACTGTGGACAAGGCCACCACCCGTGCCTCCCAGGGTGAAGGCGGGCCGGACCACTAGCGGCAACCCCACCTCGAGGGCAAAGGAGGTGGCTTCTGACACGCTGTTGACGGTCCGGGAGGGGGGTACGGGCTCCCCGATCGAGATCATTCTTCGCTTGAAGCGCTCACGGTCTTCGGCGTCGCGCACCGCCTCCAGCGGAGTCCCCAACACCCGCACCTGGTATTGCTCAAGCACTCCGGCCTCGTCGAGAGCCACGGCCAGATTCAGAGCCGTTTGCCCTCCTAGGCCGGCGAGAAGTCCGTCGGGACGTTCCCGCGCTATCACCTTGCTCAGGACCTCTACGGTCAGCGGCTCCAGGTAGACCCGGTCGGCAACCTCCTCGTCGGTCATGATGGTGGCGGGGTTGCTGTTGACCAGCACCACCTCCATGCCCTCCTCGCGGAGAGCCCGGCAGGCCTGGGTTCCCGCGTAGTCGAACTCGGCAGCCTGTCCGATCACAATCGGCCCACTGCCCAGAACCAGCACCCGGCGGATCGATCCTCTATCAGGAGCTGAGGTCGGGACCCGATGCCGGTTATCCCCGCGCCCAGTCCGGCTCAGGTCCAGGAACTCGTCGAAAAGATGCTGGCGATCTTGAGGTCCAGGACTGCCCTCGGGGTGGTACTGCACTGATATCACCGGGAGTTGGTGGTGTCGCAGCCCCTCCACCGAGTCGTCGTTGAGGTTGCGCTCGGAAACGATCCAGCCGCTCTCCACAACGATGCTCTGGGCATCTACCTGGAATTCGTGGTTTTGGGGGGTCACGAAGACCTCGCCAGTGACCAGGTCCGCCACCGGGTGGTTGCCCCCGTGATGCCCGAAGGGAAGGCGACTGGTGGTTCCCCCGATCGCCCTTCCCACCAGCTGGTGGCCCAGGCAGATGGCGAGGATGGGATAGCGCTCCAAGAGGCCTTTGACCAGCTCGACCTGGGCGGTGAGGCTGGCGGGGTCGCCGGGTCCGTTGCTGAGGAAGACCCCGTCCGGGTGGAGGTCTGCGATCTCATCGAGGGTGGCCGAATGGGGCAGAACCCAAACCTCGGCGCCCCGACTGACCAGCGAGCGCAGGGCGTTGCGCTTCACCCCCAGGTCTAGCACGGCGATGCGTAACCCCTCCCCGCTGGCGCGCTGTCCGGCCCCCCGGCGCAGGGCCGGATGGAGCGGCTCCAGCCAGCGCCTGGTCTGAGTCGAGGAGACTGCGGCGACCAGATCCTGCTCCGAGACTGAGGGCGAGCGCCGCGCTAGCTCCGCCAGTTCCCCCACGGATCCGGCGCTGGTGGGCGCCATTACCCCACGCAAGGTCCCGTGGTCCCGCAGATGTCGGGTCAGCGCTCTGGTGTCCACCCCCTCCAGGCCGGGCACACCCTGGTCCTCGAGCCAGGCTCCAAAAGTCGACTGAGCCTGCCAGTGGGGTGAGGTCGGACTGCACTCGGCGACGATCACCCCCCGGCAGAAGGCGCGGTCCGACTCCATATCCACTTCAGCCGCCCCGACATTTCCGATCAGAGGCTGGGTGAAGACCAGCAGTTGCCCGGCATACGAGGGGTCGGTGCAGACCTCCTGATACCCGGTCATGCAGGTGTTGAAGACCACCTCCCCCAAGCCCAGCTGCGAACCGACCGCGGGCTTGGCGCCGATCCAGGTTCCTGAGAAGGACGCGCCCGACTCCAGAACCAGTCGTCCCTCCTCCCCCTGCCCCCGACTGCTCAGAACCAACTCAGTCGTCAGCCAGTTCCGGGACCAGTTCGCGGTTGAGGTGCACCATCCGCCCCCGGGCGAAAGTCGCCAGCACGGTGCCCCGGAGCGTCTCCCCCCAAAAAGGCGTGTTGGTACCCAGCGAAAGCCAGGTCTGGCTACTGGGGGTCCAGCTCTGGTTGGGGTCGAACCAGGTGAAGGACGCAGGCTCGCCGGCCCTGATCCCGTCGCCCGGTGCGATGGCACCGGCCTCCCCGAGCACGCGCCGAGGACCGGCGGTCAGAGCCTCCAGCACTCTGGCCAGATGGAACATCACTCCTCCCTGGCCGAGGACCGCCGAAAGTGCTAGCTGGACCCCACTGAAGCCCGCCTGTCGCTCGAAGGCGGGGGCTGCCTCATGGGGAGCGTGGTCGCTGGCGATGGCGTCGATGGTCCCGTCCAAGAGCGCCTCCCAGAGGGCCATCCGGTCGGACTCGGTGCGCAGGGGCGGGTTGCAACGCCCGGTCGCCTCGAGTTCGATGCCGCTCTCCGGAGCGGTGAGCATGAGATGGTGGGGTGTGACCTCGGCCGTCAGCCCGAGGCCGCTCGCCTTGGCCCGACGAACCATGTCGGCGCCGGCGGCGGTACTGACGTGCTGGAGGTGAAGCCGGGAACCGGGGACCGACCGCAACGCGGCAATTCCCCTTTCGATTGCCGAGATCTCCGCTTCCGGAGGCCTGACCCGCCAGAGGAATGGATCTTGATTGCCCCGGTTGGCCTTGGCTAGGAGGCTCTCGTCCTCGGGGTGGATCGCCACCACTCGGTCCAGGGCCGCTGCCTGTCGCAACGCCTTGCCGAGTTCTTCCTCCCTCATGCCGTTCCGGCCGTCGTCGGAGAACCCCGCCGCCCCGCCCTCAGCGAGCGCCTCGAAATTGGTGAGCGCTGACCCCTCTAAGCCCTCGCTGCACGCCGCAAACTGAAGAACCGGGACCCTTGCCCAGGTCTTGTTCTCGCGCTGACACTCCCGGAGCCGCCCCAGCGTGTCCACCGGCGGTACCAAGTTGGCCATGCCGCACACGGCGCCAAATCCACCAGCCGCCGCCGCTCCGGTTGCCTTGGCGATCCGCTCCTTCCAGGGCTGGCCTGGCTCACGGAGGTGGCAGTGCAGGTCGACAAAGCAAGGCGAGACCACCGAGCCCTCCCGATGAAGCTGGATAGTCCCCTCTCGGGGCTCTAGGCCGGTGCCGACCTGAAGGAGCACGCCGTCCTCGAGCAGCAGGTCGCAAGCGGGCAGATCAACCGCGCTGATGGGATCGATCAAGCGGACCTGCTGGACCATGATCTGGGTCAAGCCGAATCGACCTCGTTGGATCGCAACAGCACCCCGTCCTTGCCGTCAACCTCCAAGAGTTGGACCAGCACCCGTTCGGTCTCGGAGGTGGGCAGGTTTCGGCCCACATAGGTTGCCCTGAGCGGCAGCTCTCGATGCCCCCGATCGACGACCACCAGAAGCTCGACAGCGTGGGGCCGACCGAGGTCGGCCAGGGCGTCGAGCGCCGCCCTTCCGGTCCGCCCATGAAAGAGCACGTCGTCAACCAGCACCACCACCCGGTCGCGGACCGAGTCGGCCGTCGCTGGAGTCATTGGTAGCGGAGGGGTCCCGGGAGGGGAGATCCGGGCCCCATCGTCGCGATAGGGGCCGACGTCCAAGGTGGCCCCACTCCACTGGGCCCCGCCTTGCGATCGGATCAGATCGAGCAGCCTGGCGGCGAGGAACGCCCCTCTGGTAAGGATCCCGATGAGCACGACTCCGCCCTCGGGGTGACGCTCCTGCAACTCACGGGCGAGCCGCCAGAGGGTGCGTTGCAGCTCGTCCGCACCCAGGAGCTCGCGGGCCCCGCTGGTCGCCAATTGATCCGTGGTCACCCTTGCAGCAGCATCTGGAGCAGGGCCATCCGCACCGCCACCCCATTGCGCGCCTGGCGGAAATAGGCTGCCCGGGGATCGCGATCCACGGCCGGGTCGATCTCGCCCACCCGCGGCAGAGGGTGCATGACAATCGCGGTCTGGGGCAGGTGGGACATGACCTCCTCGCTGATCCGGAAGTTGCGCCTCTGGTCCTCGGACTCGTCCCAGGGCTCGCTGAAGCGCTCAAGTTGTATCCGGGTCTGGTAGACGATGTCGGCGTCGGCGACCGCACTAAGTAGGTCCTCGGTCTCGTGGACCTCAGCCCCGTGCTTGAGCAGGTGGGTGATCACCCCAGGGCTCATGCGGATCCGCTCCGGCGCCACCAGGGTCACTCTCAAGCCCCGATACAGGGCCAGCAGGTAGGCCAGGGAGTGGACGGTTCGACCGTGGCTGAGATCACCGACCATCACCACGTGGAGATCGTCGAGGTGGCCGATCTCGCTCTGGATGGTGTAGAGGTCGAGCAGGGCCTGGGTGGGGTGCTGCCCAGGGCCGTCACCGGCATTGATCACCGGGACCGGAGATACCTCCGCCGCCCGCGCCGCGGCGCCTTCCTCTGAGTGCCGCAGCACGATGCAGTCCGAGTAGCCGGCCACGATCCGGACGGTGTCCTCCAGGGTCTCCCCCTTGATGGCCGAAGAGAAGTCGCGGGCGTTCTCGGTGCCGATCACCTGGCCCCCCAGCCGCAGCATGGCCGCCTCGAAGCTGAGCCGGGTCCGGGTGCTGGGCTCGTAGAAGAGGCTGGCCATGATCCGGCCGGGAAGCACCTGCCCGCCGCCCCGGGCCCTTAGCGCCTCCATCTCCGCGCTCAGTCGGAAGAGCGCGCCGAGTCGCTCGCGGTCGAACTGCTGGGCGGCGACGACATGACTGAGAGGTGCAAGGGCCGCTTTCGGAGGGCTGCTCGCCGACATGGTGTCCTCCCATATGGGAGTCCGGCACGCCGGCAGGCGGCCGCGGCGGCGACGGCCGCCGAGCTCCTTACCGGCCTCGCTGGACCGGCTTCAAGGTCGCGTCGCGAGAAATCATAAGACCGGGCGGCCGGTGGCGGGTGCTGCCTTAGGGCGAGCCGCTATACGGCAGCGCCGGTGGCGGCGCCATCAGCCGACGCCAGCTCCAGATACGCGGCTCGCTCCTCAGGGGTGAGCGGCGTGCGGCCTGAGGGGACGATCTTGACTCTCAGAAAGAGGTCGCCCGGGGTGCCCGATGCCTTCAACGCGGGGATCCCTTTGCCCGGAACTCGAAGGACCCTCCCCGGCGGGCAGTTCTCGGGGATCGTCACCTCGAGTCGTCCGGTGGGGCCTTCGGCGACGACCTTGCCCCCCAGCGCCGCCCGGTAGTCGCGAACCGGCAGGTCTCGGTAGACGTTCCGCCCCTTGACCTCGGTACCAGCATCCAGTTGCAGGTGGACGACCAGGTAGAGGTCACCCCGCTTGCCGTTACCTGACCCGCTGGCGCCCTCCCCTGCCATCCGGATCTTGGAGCCTTCGGTGACTCCCTTGGGGATGGTCACCTTGAGGGTCCGCCGACGGTACTGGCGGCCGGTGCCTTGACAGGTGGGGCAGATCTTGGCTCCGAACTGGCCAGGCCCTCCACCCGCTGACGTGTCGGGGACGTGTCCGGTGCCACCGCAGGTGGGACAGGGCTCGACGATCGACACATGCATGGTGCGCTCCCCACCCGAGACCGCCTCCGCCAGACTGACCTCGACCTGGTCCTCGGTGTCGGGACCCTTCCGGGAAGCGTTCTCGGCTCGGAGCTGGTCTAGCTGGGCCTCGATCCAGGGGTCGCTCCCCTCGCTGCCGCGGCTGCCAAAGAAAGTCTCGAAGAAGTCGCTGAAGCCACCGAACCGTGCCCCTGCCCGTTCCGCAGTCCGTTGGGCCGTCTGTCGGGCCCGCGCCCCCGCTTCGGCGAAGGGCTGCTGTCCGTGTTCGCGGCGATAGGCCTCGGCCCGCTCGACCTGCTCCCAGTCCGCTCCCAGGCGGTCGTACTTGGAGCGCTTCTCGGGGTCCTTGAGGACCTCGTACGCCTCGTTCACCCGCTTGAAGCGCTCGGTCGCCTTGGGGTCCTTGTTGACGTCGGGGTGCAGTTCACGCGCCAGCTTGCGGTACTTGGCCCGAATCTCCTTGTCGGTCGCGGTCCGCGCCACCCCCAGGGTTGCGTAGTAGTCGCGGAACTCCATTAGAAACAGCGTTCCAGGATCGAAAGCAGCCTCAAAACCTCGATTGAGTCATGAAGTCGGCAGCCAGCGGGGCCCGGCGTCAAGTTGGGATGCTGCCACTGGCCAAGAGTTGAGATCAGGTAGCCGCGAGTTGGGATGTTGTCGACCATGCCGCATCGAGGATACCCAGTGCCATGGAGATCAGACAGGCAAGAGCCGGCTGAGGCCGAAAGAGGCGGCTGACCGCCCGCCGGCGCGGTTTGACCGGGAGAGGGTGCCCGCCGGGCACAGCCGCGGTTTCGATGTTCAGCCCGGGATTGGTAAGAGGTAACTAATTAGGCGTCGGCATGAGCGGGCAGCGCGACTCTCCCGCACCCCGTTCTACTCGCCCTGGCCTTCTGCCGGGTATCTCCTACCAACGTAGTGATAGGCAGTGTTAGTCAATCGGTAGCTGGGCAGCACTTCACCCGTGTCAGAGACGACAATCGCGTACGTCGGAGATCCCGCATTGTCGGGATCCACTACCCAAGCTACGACGGTACCCGAAACCGCCGCGGCCGACATGGTGCCGGTAACTCGGACATCCGTTGCCGCCACCACGTGCTTAGCCATTGCCCGGCTCGCTGGTTACCCCACTTGCCGCTGTCGGGTCCATCAGACCCTCTCCACCAGGTGTGAATCCCTCAATTTCTCCCCTGATTCATGCTTGTTTCTGGTCGACCAAAGTGGTGCAGAAGCGAGGACGTACACGCTTTCATTCAGCCGGGCAGACATTGCTGGACGATGAATAGTAGGCAGAGTAGCCCGCAGTCTGCGCGTCAGTCCTTGCGCTGACCAGAAACGCCAAGTGCCAGCGATCCAGGGTCGTATGGCCCACCGGGTGGCATGTCGAAGATCAGGCGATTGATCGCTACGGGGCGCACCGCCATTAAGAATCCGTCCCCACCGCGAGGGGAATCTCCAGTTGCGAGCGGAGTTCGCGAACATAAGCCTCGAGGGGGGCTAGAAGGGACCCATCCGGGGCGCAGCACGGCCCCTCGAACCAGAGCCGGGCCAGCTCTCTGCCCGGACGGGAATGCTCCTGCACCAAGAGGCCGACCTGACCCGGCGCGGGTCCCCGAAGACCCAGCTCTGCCTCGGGGATGAACTGACCTGCAGCACTGAGGCGGCCACTGGCGGTGGCGACCCCGGGCTGAGCTAGGCGTTCAGTGCGCTGATAGAGGATGAGCTGGGACCAGTGGCACTCCAGAGCTGACTCCAAAGCATCAGCCAGCCCGAAGCTGGCGAGGTGGAGCCTGAGGAGTCCCGGCTCGCCGCGGTCCCTGGCGCTAAGGTCGAAGAGGGGCACCGAGGCGACCATTCGGGGGTTTACCTCGATGCACCAGATCCTCCCATCGGGCCCCACCACCAGGTCGAGGCCGAAGATTCCCAGATGGCCCCGGCGGCGCAACCACTCGGCGGCTTTCAGCGCAAGCTTGTGGATCACCTCGGCCTCGGGCGCCGATCTCGAGTAGTCGTTTCCACAGGACCCCAGCGGATGGGGGGTGAGGCTGGGCAGGCCCGTGAGCTGGACACACGCCTGCCCGACCAGCAGCCGACCGTGGGCAATCACCCCGGTCACGGTGACCGGGGTGCCATCCACTCGCTGGGCCACCCGGCACGCGCGCCCCGCAAAGCGCCGGAACAGCTCCCCCAGCTCCACCAGGGAGGCGGCTGGGTAGGTGTGCTCTCCGGAGAAGCCGTGGGCGAGCTGGAAGACAAAGGGACTGGGTAGCTCGGCGGCCGCCTGTAGCAGCGCGGCCCCGGCGACGCCCACCAGAGCCGGGG
>JBAUWA010000096.1:0-1791 GCA_049583555.1 Candidatus Dormiibacterota bacterium
GTTCAACGACCATGAGGGTTCCACCAAGAGCTTCCGCTACGTCCGGGAGCACGAGCTTTTGGAGGTCGACGCCGACTTCATCCCGCGGCGGGACGAAATC
This sequence comes from Candidatus Dormiibacterota bacterium, assembly GCA_049583555.1. Lineage (GTDB taxonomy): Bacteria > Chloroflexota > Dormibacteria > Aeolococcales > Bog-877 > Bog-877. The sequence continues at coordinate 101 of JBAUWA010000096.1, forward strand.
AAAGAGCAGCAGGTCCCGGGTACCGTCACCGAAGTGCAGTTCCACGACGGGGCGGCGGTGAGATTCCGGGCCGTGCCCCCCGGCTATGACCCACGCGACCGCCGCGCGGTGGAGGCCTATTTGCTGGAGCATTCTGGCCACGGCGAGATCGTGACCGGCCTTCTTTATCTGGACGAATCGGTGCCCGATCTCCACCAGCTGAACCGGACTTCAGAGGAGCCTCTCCAGAGCCTGCCTTACGAGCGCCTGTGCCCGGGCGCTGGCGAGCTGGAGCGCTTCCAGGCCCAGCTCAGGTAGCTCGGCCAGCTCCTGGCGGCACGCCAGAGAGGCGTTCACACTCTTTGGTCTCAGGCATTGGGCCTTCGAGAACGACAGAATGACCGCTCCCATCAGCTAGCGTACTAAGCTTGACTCATGCCACTACGAACCAAGCTCAGGCGGCGACGAGGATATACGCGCCTGTCCGGGAAGCGGCAGGTCACCCTCCCGCTTGCTGCCGTTGAGGCAATGGGCCTCGAGCCGGGGGCTGAGCTTCGGGTGGACGCGGTGGGCGGGCAGATCATCCTGACGCCACATGAGGGGCTCGCCGAGCGTCGAGAGCGGGCGATCCGCCAGGAAGCGGGGTCCATGACCGGTCTGTACGAGCCCGGGTACCTTGACCGGCTACGTGACGAGTGGCGCTGACCGTCGTCGACGCGAGCGTCCTGATCGCGCTGCTAGACGCGGACGACAACCTGCACCCCGCCGCTACTGCAGCCCTCCTGGAGCATGCCGGGGATGATCTGACCCTCCCGGCTTCAGCCTATTCCGAGGCGCTGGCTGGCCCGGCGCGCGCCGGGCGGATCGCCGCAGCCCGGGCCGCGGTGGGGAACCTTCTGCTGTCAGTTGCCCCCCTCAGCGAGGCGATCGCCGAAGAGGCCGCGGTACTCAGAGCCCGGCATCAGTGTCTGAGGCTCCCAGACGCCCTGGTGCTCGCCACAGGGGCTTGTCTGCACGCGGACAGCATCCTTACCGGGGATTTGCGGTGGCGTGATCTCGTGTCTTCTGTCGAGGTGCTCGGCTGATCGGAACTGGGGAGCGCGCCGCAGGCGGCGCAACTCACGGTGAGGTCTCAGGTCATAGTGTCGTCTGGCGCAGGTGATGCGTCCGATTCGGGGAGGCTGGTGGGATTGTTGATGCGAAATGGCCGGGGCGCTGTCGGCTATCAGCAGTGGCGGACCTATCCACACCCGATAACTTTGCCTTCTACGCTCGCCCCCTAGAAGTGGGACGCACGACGCTCAGGCCTAGGTGCTTTGTAAACAGCGGGCCGGGGGTTCGAATCCCTCCGTCGGCTCCTCTTGGCCTTGACCCCGTTGGGTGGACCACGCTCAGGACAATATGGCCTGGATGGGGGTTGAGTGTAGGGCTTCGAATTCGCTGGGCGTGAGGTAGCCGAGCGAGCTGTGTCGTCGGGTCGGGTTGTAGAAATGCTCGATGTAGTCGGCGATGGCGGCGGCGAGTTCCACGTTGGTCCTCCAGCTCTGTCGGTCCAGCAGCTCCACCTGCATCGAGCCCCAGAACGACTCCATCGGGGCGTTGTCATAGCAGTCGCCGACAGTGCCCATGGAGCCCACCAGGCCAAGGCGCCGGACGTTCTCGGTGAAGGCCCAGGCGGTGAACTGGCTGCCGTGGTCGGAGTGGATCACCGT
>JBAUWA010000097.1:0-1943 GCA_049583555.1 Candidatus Dormiibacterota bacterium
TCTTGGTACCAAAATAATTGCGACACAACACTTTCCCTCACGCCACTTGCTGAACAGCCAGCGGCGGGAACAGCTGCGACGCAGTCGCAGTCCCGGAACCTGCTCGAATTCGTGCTGATTCTTGGAGGCGAGCGCCAGTCCGGACACCAGGGCGGTGGCGGCGATCAGGGCATCGGAAAGGCGCAGTCCCAGCCGCTGGGCGGCGGAGCCAGACGTCAGGCTGGACTCGCCACCGGAAGTCGCTCCGACTCGGCGGCCTCCAGCAGCCGCCGGTCGTAGGCGATCACGGCCTCGAGATCCTCCGCCACCGTCAGCGCCGTCGCCAGCTGGATCGCGTCCAGGGTGCGCAGGGAGGTGTTGCCGACACGGCTGGCCCACTCCACCACGGTGGTGCTGACGGGCACCAGGTCGAGACCGACTAGCAATCTCCAAGCCGCGGGTTCGACCTCGGCGTCGACCCGACGGCAGGTCCGAACCACCTCGACCACCGAGACCTGACTGCTCAGCTTCGGTTGCTCGGCGCGGGCCGAGAGCCAGCTGGTTAGCGCCTCACTCTCGGGTTCCGAGAACAGCAGCTTGATCAAAGCTGAGGAGTCCAGGTAGATCAAGGCCGGCGCTCGGCCCGCAACTCCTGCAGAGCCTCGGACGCCGTCAGCTTGCCTTCCGGCAAAGGTCGCCGCGGTGGCAGCGAGAAGGGCTGGCTGGCGGGAAGCAGGCCCCCCAGCTGAAGCAGACGGTCTCTTCCGGTCTGTGCCGGAGACGGCCCCACCAACAGCGCCACCAGGTGGCCCCGCTCGGTGACCTCGACCCTGCCGCCTCGCTTTACCTCATCTAGGTAGCGGCTGGCGTGCTGGCGCAGCTCCCGGACTCCTATCCTAGTCACCTGGCCATTGTAGCACCTTTTGTGCTATCAAAGCTCGAGGATCGGATTTGTTGCGTCTCGGTCAACAATTTCGGACACAACTATTTCCCAATTTGTTGTGTTAACATTATTCGCGATGAGACAAAACACTTCTCGCCGCGGTCGCCCGTCCCGGCTACTGGTCTACCAGCGACTGGAGGAGGCGATGACGGAGCTCCGCCAGCTCCCGGGAGGACTGCCCGCGCCCGCCGAGGCCGAAGGAATCTGGACTTCGATCTGGTACCAGGAGGCCCACCACTCGACTGCACTCGAGGGCAACACTCTGGTGCTGAGGCAGGTGGAGGCGCTCCTGGCCGAGGGGCGGGCGGTGGGGAACCAGGAGCTCAGCCAATACCTGGAGGTGACCGGTTACGCCGCCGCGGCGCAGTGGGTCTATGGCCACGCCCTCAATTCCGGCGGCTGGGCGGCCGAGACCACACTCACTTTGACCGAGGTGCGCCATGTTCACCAGCTGGCGATGGGACCGGTGTGGGGGGTGGCGCCGCATCCCAACGCTCTCCCCAGCGAGGGTCCAGGCAGCTTCCGGGAGCACGACATCGAGCCCTTCCCGGGCGGCATGGCGCCCCCCTCCTGGGTCCGAGTCCAGGCTGCCATGACGGACTGGACCCAATCGCTATCGGCGATCGGGACCACCGCCAATCCGGTCGAGTCCCTGGCCGCTGCTCACGCCGCCTTCGAGCGGATCCACCCCTTTCTGGACGGCAACGGCAGGGCGGGACGGCTCCTCCTCAATCTGCTCCTGGTCCGCTCCGGCTACCCCCCGGCGATCATCTATACCCGCGATCGAGCCAGGTATCTGAGAGCCCTGCGCCGGGCTGATGCCCAGGACCCGGGACCCCTTGGCGAGCTGATCGCGCGGGCCGTCACCGACAACCTCTACCGCTTCCTCTTGCCACAGCTGGCCGGCCCCGACCGCCTGCTGCCGCTGGCCTCGCTGGCGAGCAAAGAGCACAGCCTAGTGAGCCTGCGGGTGGCCCTGGAGCGGGGTCGGCTCAAAGGCCAGCGGAACTCGGACGGTCAG
>JBAUWA010000098.1:0-23093 GCA_049583555.1 Candidatus Dormiibacterota bacterium
GATCACCCTCCCCGAATTCTCTGAAGGACAGGTGCTCGAGACCTTGCGCCAGCACCGGCCCCGGCTCCTCTCGCTAGTCCCTGCCCAATTGCGACGGCTGCTTTCAGCCGGGGGCTTGTCGGAGCTCCGTGACGCCCGCGCCATCCTCCTGGGCGGAGGTCCGGCACCAGCTGACGACGTCACCGAATGGGCAGCCGCGGGACTGCCGGTGTGTCCGACTTACGGACTCACAGAGACCTGCTCCCAGGTCTGCACCGTTCCGCCGGGGATGGCCCGGGCAATGTCTGGAACCGCTGGTCCCGCCCACCCCTACGTCAGGGTCGAGGTGCGACCAAGTGGATCGGGCCCGGGCGAGATCTGGGTAGGGGGGCCGGTGCTCAGCCCTGGATACGTCCACCCGAGTGGAGAGGGTCGCAACCAGACCGCGATGTTCCCGACCGGTGACTCGGGCGAGCTCACCTCGGAGGGGTGGCTGCGGGTGAGCGGACGCCTCGACGACACCATCCTCACCGCGGGGGAGAACGTCGATCCAGGCGAAGTCGAGATGGTACTGGCCGCCCATCCCGGAGTGGAAGACATCGGCGTGGTAGGCCTCGCGGACCCCATCTACGGCTCCCGAGTTGCCGCCGTGGTGGTCGGCGACGTGTCGGCTGAACAACTCCAGGCCTGGGCCCGCGAGCAGCTCCCCAGCTTCAAGGTGCCCCGCGCTTGGGCGCGAGCAGCCGAGTTGCCCAGGACCGAGTCGGGGAAGCTGCAGCGCAGTCGCTTGGTCGAGTTCTTCTAGATCGCAACAGCACCCATCCGTTGCCATCTTCAATCCAACTCGAGCCTCGATACGCTGAGGCGCGGATGGCGGTAGACGCACCGGGACACGACCCAAGCGCCGGCGGTCCTACTCGGCGGTGCGCGCCCCGACCGCACGGCCAGATCCGGCCCCGGCCGCGGTGACCACCCAGTTGACGGTGGCCCAGATTTGGTGGCACGCATCGCGCCCGGCCACGCTCGCCGCGTCTGTCTCGCCGGTTCTGGTCGGACTCGGTGTGGCCGCCCACCTTGGTCCCGTCAGTCCAATTAGGACCGTCGGAGTCCTGGTGGTTGCGATGGCACTGCAATTCGGCGTCAATTACGCCAACGATTACTCGGACTTTGTCCGTGGAGCCGATACCCCGGCGAGGGTTGGACCGCCTCGAGCTGCGGCATCAGGGCTAGTTCCGCCGCGGCACGTATTGTGGGCCGCACTTACATCCTTCCTGATTGCAGCGGCAGTCGGGACCTGGCTGTGTTGGCTCACTTCTTGGTGGCTTCTCGCGGTGGGCGCGGCCTGCATTGCGGCGGCATGGATGTATACCGGAGGTCCCCGCCCCTATGGCTACCGGGGCTACGGAGAGCTAGCCGTATTCGTGTTCTTTGGATTGGTGGCGACGACTGGCACCACCTTCGTCGAGAGCGGCCGTTTGGTCCTGCTGGCGGTTTTGGCTGGGATTCTGCCGGGAGCGCTGGCCTCCGCCATCCTGATGGTCAACAACATCCGCGACATGGCCGGCGACCGCTTGGTGGGCAAGCGGACGCTCGCAGTGATCGTCGGCCCCCGCCACGCTCGATGGCTGCTGTTCGGGATGCTGGGCTTGGCCTTGATCACTCCTCCGCTAGTCGTCATCCTGGCTCTGCATAGCCCCGCAGTGTTCCTGACCTGGCTGGCGATTCCTTTAGTGGTTGGCCCCCTGCGCAACTCCGCATCTACCAATCCAAAAGATCAGATCAGAGCGCTGAAGCAGATGGGGGCGTTGCTCGCGGCCAGCGCGAGCCTGCTGGGCCTCGGGATATGGGTGGGCTGAAGCTGTAGCACGGTCGGTGCGCCGGGGCTGGTGGTCGATCCGGTCCTGGGAGAGCAGACGCCCGACCCCCCTGACCCAGCCCAAGGGACATCTGCCTTGTGGGGGAAGCGGAGCTGGCCCGAGACGACAGGAGCCTGCTCTTCGCCGTCGAACTGTTCAGCAGTGCGGCCAACCAAGAAAGCAGCAAGAGCGAGTACCGGGGGGTTCTGCGTTCCCTGCTCCGTCACTGCGAGCAAGAGGGCGTCGGGTATTGCTCAGAGCTCCGCTTTCCTCATCTGTACTCATACCAAGCCTCGATCTCCTATCTGGCGCTAACCACCCGCCATCACCGCCTCTTGCTGATCCGCCAGTTTCTGCGTTTCCTGGAGGGCTGCGGCTGGTGTGCACCCGGGTTAGACAAGGCGATCCGCCTACAGCCACTGCCTCCCCACCGCCCCCAGCCGGCCCTTTCTCTGGAGGACCAGGTCCGCTTGATCTCGGCAGCTTCCAGCCATCGGACCTGGTTGCTGGTTTCGGTGATGCTGGCGACCGGGGCCCGGCCGGGTGAGCTGCTCAACTGCGACCTCAGCTCGGTCAGGGACGGGCAGCTCCAGCTCAGGGGCAAGACCGGGGAGCGCTGGCTTCCGCTGCCCCTCTCTCTGCGTCAGGAACTGGAGGCTGAGATCTTGGCGCGGCTCGGGGAGGGCCCGCAGGCGCCCCTCTTCCGATCACGCCAGGGCCGGCTGAGCCGGCGGCGCTTCCGGGAGCTCCTCGACGACTGCTCCCAGCGCGCGGGAATGCCCAAGATCAGCCCCCATCAGCTCCGCCACGCGGCATGCGCTCGCTGGCTGCGCGCCGGAGTCCCACTGTTACTGGTGTCCCAGGCTCTCGGTCACGCGCGTCCCAGCACCACCCTTGACCACTACGCCTCCCTGATCCCGAGGGATCTGGAGCAGGGGCTGTCGCCGGATCCCTTAGAGGCGGCGCTGTCCCAGGGCGCGTCGGCGGCCGACAAACGGGATTCGCCGGGGCTGGAGAAGACCCGGTCCGACTGAAGCGACGCTCAGCTCACTCAACCGCTCCGGTAGGGCGATGTATGGTCCGGTGTATATGAGACGCACCAACATCTACTTGGGCGAGAGCCAGACCGCCGCCCTGGATCAGCTGTCTCAGAGAGCGGGGTTCTCCCGGGCCGAGCTGGTGCGCCGTTTGATTGACTCCGGCTTGGGGGTCGAAGCCTCTGATCTCGAGTCCGAGCTCCGCGCCATCTCCGAATCCTTCGCTGTCCTTTCCGGTGAGCGAGAGCGATGGCGGCGAGGCCCGGATCCGCGTGAGCGCTATCTCGATCGGGTTCGGGAGCAATGATCCTGGTCGATAGCGACGTCCTTATTGCCCACCTCCGCGGGGGAGGGAGGCTAGGGACTGGCTGCTGGGGGCTAGGCGCCAGCAGGGGAGACTCAGTGCCAGCGTGGTGAGCGTCGCGGAGGTGGCTGGCGGCATGCGTTCAGAGGAGCGCCGGGAGGTGGCTCGCCTTCCCTCAACTCTGCAGATCTGGCCCGTCGACGAGCGAGTCGCGTGGGCGGCCGCCGAGCTGATGAGAACTCACCGGCGCTCACACGCGGAGATCGGTCTCGGTGATTACCTGGTTGCGGCGACCGCCATGACCGAGGGGCTAGAGCTGGCTACCCTCAACGTCCGCCACTTTCCCATGTTCGCTGGACTCCGCTCGCCTTTCTGAAGATCGCGAGGCTTGTAGGCCCGGCTCGGGGCAGCTCGCAACAGGTCCTCGATGAACGCTGCGAGTGTTCTCGCGACACCAGGAGCGTCTGAGGCTATCCCCTCGACCCACCCCCACATCCTGCTGGTTTACGCGATCGCTCTCTTGTATTCCCCACCTGCTGCAACGTGGCGGGGGCTCGGTGATAAATGTCGCCTCCTTCGTAGCGATACTCGGTGCCGCCACCTCGCAGATCGGCTACACCGCCTCCAAGGGCGCGGTGCTGTCGATGAGTCGAGAACTGGCCCTGCAATTTGCGCTGCAAGGGATCCGCGTTAATGCGTTGTGTCCCGGTCCGGTTGAGACGCCGCTGCTGATGCGCCTCTTTGCCGATGATGCGGCAGCTTATGAGCGCCGTCGGGTGCATCTGCCAATGGGGAGGCTGGCCAAGGCTCGAGAGATCGCCAATGCCGCCCTCTTCTTGGCCAGCGATGAGTCTCCCTACGTCAACGGCGCCACCTTCCTTGTAGACGGCGGTCTCACCGCCGCCTACGTCACTCCGGAGTAGAAACTAGAGCCACCTGTCGATATCTCTGTGTCGGCGCGGCTGGAGAGGAGGAGGAAGCCTTGCGGGTCTTGATCTCGGTTGATATGGAGGGGATCGCCGGGGTGGCGGTGCCTGACGATGTCTCCCCCGGCACGCACGACTATGAGCGGGGACGCCACCTCATGACCAGGGAGGCCAACGCTGCCGTGCGAGGAGCGCTCTTTCACCAACCGGATGCCGAGGTGGTGGTAGCGGACGCGCATGGCCCCTTCACCAATCTCATCCCCGAAGAGCTGGACCAGCGGGCCAAGCTCGTGAGGGGCCGGCCTCGGCCTTTGGGGATGGTGACTGGACTAGAAGGCAGTCAGGCCGCCATCTTCATCGGCTACCACGGCAAGGTGGGCACGGAGACCTCTGTGCTCTCCCACACCATCTCCGGGGTCGCGATCGCCGATGTCCGCTGCCAGGGCAGGTCGCTAGGGGAGATCGGGCTCAATGCCGCCATGGCTGGGCATCTGGGTGTTCCGGTCGTGATGGTGGCGGGCGACGACACCGTCTCGAAGGAGGCGAAGGAGGCGGTGGAGGGGGTGACCACGGTCATCGTCAAGGCGGCACTGGGAGCCCGCGCCGCCGAATCGCTCCACCCCGAGGAGGCCTGCCGCCTAATCGAGGAAGCCGTGCCCATGGCACTCGAGCAGCGCGATCAGGTACGAACTCTGAGGTTCGAGGGCACGGTCGAGTTGGAGGTCGCGTTCCACCGTGAAGCAATGTGCGAGCCCGGCCTGCTGATTCCTGGGGTGAGGAGGGTCGACGGGACAACGGTCGCCTATCGGGCCGATGATTTTCGGTCGGCGTTCGAGGTGATCAGACTGCTCGCTGTTCTGGCCGGAACGGTCTAGCGACGCTCGGCAGAGGTGTCCGGGTCGCTGGCGTAGTCAGTTCGACCTACCCCGTTTCACTGGCGACTCGGTGGGCTGCCGGGTCGATGCAGCGCACCCCGCGCCGTCAGGGCCGCTCCATCACGGGCACACGTTCTGCCAGGAAGTCTCTGAGCAGCGGCCCGGTCACGTCTGCTCGCCAGAATGCCTGCAGGTGGCCGAAGCCGGGAATGACTACGGCCCTTCCATCCCGCAGCGCCTCAACGGCGAGCTCGGCGGAGCCGTCCGGGTTCTCCAGCTCCCCACAGATGATGAGGGTCGGCGCCTGGATTCGCTGGAAGTGCTGGTATTCAGTCGGCGCGTCAGCCCAGCCATCCAACTCGAGAGCGAACATCTCGGTGGGCGTGGCGCCGAGGTTCTCCATCAGCCAGGTCGGCGCGGGCTCGGTCTCACCTGATGACATCTCTTCCAGACCACTGCGGAATCCCCGCTGGCGCACCTCGCGAGCCTCCATGCGCCGCCACTCATTGGTATCGGTTGGACTGTCGACGCCGCCGATCCCCACCACCGCGGCGATGCGCTCGGGGTGTTCGGCCGCCAGGGAATAGAGCACACGTGCGCCGTCCGAGTACCCGACCACCGCGGCTTTGTCAATTCGGGCGGCGTCCAGGATGGCGATCACATCGGCCTGATACTCGCTGAGGCGGTGCGCCTCCAGTCCCGCCGGCTGGCCGCTGCGCCCGTGGCCGCGGTGGTCGAAGAGGATGTGACGGCGGCCAGGCAGCAACTCCAGGTATCCGGCCTTCTGCCACATCGATCCGTCCCCGCCAGCGCCGGTATGCCAGAAGACCGCCGGACCGCTGCCAACCTCGGTGTAGTGCAGCCGGACGCCGTCACGAGCCAAGACCGGCATATCTAAGTGCTTTGAGACTGGCGGTTCTTCACCAGCACACCGTGCAGGGCGGTTGTTGCAGCTATCGGAATGCCGCGGCGATTCGCGCCGTGGACGTAGCCGGCGTCTCATCGGACGCCAGGGGCAGGCCATCCCGAAGGACTATCGAATTGGCGTGGATAGCCGGGATCCGTGCACCCGGAGTGATTACGCCGATGAGATTAAGCGGATCTGCTGCCGACAGGCGAATGATCTCGCCAGGCAGTTCGCGCCGGCGCACCGAGCGCAGTAGATCAATGGCTTCGGGAAGTGCGTACTGCTCGCCGGAGAAGCCACTGACGAACCGGCCACCGCGAGCGGTACCGCGAGCCTCCATTCGTCGCAAGGCCCAGATAACATCGCGCCACGGCAGGCTGAAGTTCTCGCGCGCCAGTAGGTCGTGGAAGACCACTCCCCAGCGGACCAGGAGCTGCTCCGCGACCGCCTCGGCCAGATCCTCCCGATCGGCCGCCGTCCCTAAATCAGGTACCAGAACCCAGCGGCCCTCGCCGCCAACCAAGCCACCTACGCCACGCCGCAGACCCCGTCTCCGCAACTGATCGGAACTGCGGCGGGGACCCAGCAGCAGAGTTCTCGCGGCCGAGAACCCGTCGGCGGTAACCAGCCCTCGGGCCACCCCGTCCCAGAGCGCCACCTCAACCTCCGAAGGTAGGCGACGCAGCAGTTGGGCGATGTCGGCACTGAAGAGGGCACCGTGCTGCCGGAGTGCGGCGATGACCTCGCCGGTAGCGCCTGCGAGTGGCCTAACCGGCCCGTCATCGCCCCGCACCGATTGCAGAAGCCAGGGGAGGTCACCGCGCAGCACCATGGTGATCGGTGTGACCCGTGAGGGATAGCCGCTGCCATGGCTTGCCGACTCTCCATCTCCGCCGTCCCGCACCCGCAACCGGGCCCAGGCCACCTCTCCCGACAAGCAAAGCTCATCGAGCCAGCCCGGCTGGTAGGCCTTCACCCGGCGGGCCAGGATCTCGCGTTCCCAGCTGGCCACAGGGATCTCGAATCCCTGGAGCTGCTCCACCGTCGCCGCCACGCCGGCGCGCCCCTGACGCTGGGTTTCCGGGGCCACTCGCTGCCAGTGGAGGAGGAAGCGCATGAAGTCCTGAGCGGTGACCGGCTCAATCTCGCGCCGCAGCCTTTGCTGGGTGTAGCCGTGAATGCGGACCAGGAGCCGTCGCGAGCACCACTGTTCATCCTCTATCGAGGGATCGAAGGTGCCCCGGATGGCGAAGCCCTCGCCCTCCAGCCGAGCAAGGGCGATCAGGACAAGGCTCGACTCGAGGGTGGTCCGTCGACTGAGCTCGTTGGCGGTGACCGGGCCGGACAGGTCGAGGTGACCGCGGAGCGCGTCGGCGGCGATCGTGTCCTGCTCCGCAACCGGATCAGACAACTCCGAAGGGAGGCGAGAGTCGGGCCGGAATCTGACCCCCGGCAGAAGCACCTCGACCTGGTCCCGCTGCTCGACTGCGCACCAAAGCGGACCAGCCGCACTGAGCGCGGTGGTGGCGCGGCCGGCTTCAGACAGTGCGGTGAACCACTCTTGCCAGGAGGGCTCAGGCCGGGTCACCACCAGTGACAGGAGCAGGTCGTGGAGCTCGTCGGGGTCGCGAGGATCAGGCGCTGCCTCCTCGCGCACGCGGACGATGGCATCAGGATCGAGTGCCGCCAGGTCGTGCGGGTCAACTGGCAATCCGCGGCGGAGCGAGACGGCGCGGCTGCGGCGCTCCTCCAGCGGCGCGTCGTCCAGAAAGGTGTACGGGTGACCGTTGATGATTTCGTGAGCCAGGACCGAGGGTTCGCTGGTGTCGCGACAGGTTACCCGGACACTACCGCCTTCGATTGCCTGCACCAATTCCCGTAACCCATCGACATCCATGACCTCGTGCAGGCAGTCGTACATGGTCTGCCTTACCAGGGCGTGGTCGGGAATCTGGATGGGTCCGGTTGGATTCTCGTTCTGGCAGGCCACCAACGCCGGAAACACCGCTGCCATGATGTCGTCCGCCTCCATTCGCTGAATCGGTGGGGGATTCTTGCGTCCGCCCTTGAAGCGCAGCACCAGCAGCGACCGATTGAGGTTCCAGCGCCAGCGCACCGCAAACATCGGTGCCAGCAGTGCCGCCTTGGTCAGGACATCCTCGACCGACCGCGATGAGAGAAAGCGGGGGACGTCGGCGAGGGGAAAGCTGTGCTGCGGGCCTAGCGAGAGCAGTACCGCGTCATCGCTGGCGGCCGCCTGCAGCTCGAAATCGAAAGTCGCGCAGAAACGCTTGCGCAGCGACAGGCCCAGGGCGCGATTGAGCCGGGCTCCAAAGGGGGCGTGCACGACCACCTGCATGCCTCCCGACTCATCGAAGAAACGCTCAAGAATGATGTGATTTCTGGTGGGAAGATGGCCCAACGCCGTTCTCCCTGCGGCCAGGTACTGGACGGTCAGCGCCGCCACCGCGTTCTCGACCCCACACTGACTCTGCACGAATGCAACCGCTCCGTCCGCGTTTCCCTCCTCCAGCATGGCCTCAATGCGGGAGCGCAGCTCAGACACTTCCTCGGATAGCTCTTTGGTGCGGCCCGGTGCCTCGCCCAACCAGAACGGCACCGATGGCGGCGCTCCCTGGGCGTCCACCACCCGCACGGTGCCGTTGGCAACCTGGGTGATGCGCCAAGAGGTGCTGCCCAGCAGGAATATGTCGCCCACCATGGACTCGATCGCCCAGTCCTCATTGACGGTGCCAACCAGGGAGTCATCAGGCGCCGCCAGAACCCGGTAGTCCCCGCTCTCGGGGATTGCACCGCCCGAAGTCAGGGCTGCCAGACGCGCGCCGCGTCGACCCCGCAGTTGGTGGTTGACGCGGTCACGGTGGAGGTAGGCTCCCGGCCGCCCACGCCCGGTGGAGACACCGTCCGCGAGCAGCTCGATGATCTCGTCGAATTGTGAGCGAGGCAGCTCCGAGAAAGGCGCGGCTCGCCTCACCAGGCTGAATAGATCGTCCTCGGCCCAGCTCTCGGCGGCGCACTCGGCGACGATCTGCTGAGCCAGGATGTCCAGTGGCGCGATGGGCGGGTGCACCGCGTCCAAGCGGCCGGCCCGGACACCGGCCAGGAGTGCGCAGCATTCAACGAGTTCATCCCTGGTGGTGGGGTAGAGGTACGCCTTGGGTATGCCACCGCGGGAGTGACCAGAGCGACCGACCCGCTGCAGGAAGGTGGCCAGGCTCCGCGGCGAAGCGAGCTGGCACACCAGATCCACCGGCCCGATGTCGATGCCGAGTTCCAGGGACGCGGTGGCCACCAGCGCTCGCAGCTCGCCCGCGCGCAGCTTGTTCTCGACCGAGGCACGCCGCTCCTTCGACAGGCTGCCATGGTGCGCCGCGACCGCGCTATCGCCGAGGCGCTCGGCCAGCTGGTGGGCGACCCGCTCCGACATCCGCCGGGTGTTGACGAACACCAAGGTGGTGTGATGCGTGCCCACGTGAGCTGCTATCCGCTCGATCATGTCGGCCATCTGTTCCTGGGAGGTGACCGCGCCGAGCTCCTCCTCGGGCAGCTCAATGCTGAGATCCAGCTGCCGCTGATGCCCCACGTCTACCACCGCGCAGCGTGGACTGCCTTGGGCACCGTCACGATCAGGTCCAGAGCCGACCAGCAGACGGGCAATGGTTTCGATCGGGTGCTGGGTGGCTGAGAGCCCGATCCGCTGCGGCCTCGCGGCGCAGACATGCTCGAGGCGTTCCAACGTCAGGGTCAAGTGGGCGCCGCGCTTGTCTCTGGCCAGAGCGTGGATCTCGTCGACGATGACGGTGCGAACCCCGCGGAGCATCTGCCGTGACCGCTCGGCCGTCAGGAGCAGGTACAGAGATTCCGGGGTGGTCACCAGGAAGTTTGGTGGTCGCTTGAGCATGGCGGCACGCGCCGAGGCGGGGGTGTCGCCGGTACGCACCTGGGTAGTCAAGTGGGGCGGCTCAATCCCCATTTCCACAGCGATGGCGGCGATTTCGCGAAGCGGTATCTCCAGGTTCTGATGGATGTCGACCGCGAGTGCCTTCAGCGGCGAGACGTAGACCACCTGGGTGCCGGCCATCTCCTCGCCACGCTCATGGGCTCGGTACAGACCGTCGATGGCGATGAGGAACCCAGCCAAGGTTTTGCCGGAGCCAGTCGGCGCCGCAATCAGGGTGTGCTCACCGGCCGCGATAGGGGGCCAGCCCAAAGCCTGGGCCGGGGTCGGCCCCTCTGGAAACCGTCGCTGAAACCAGGCCTCTAGGGCCGGATGAAATGCCCTCATCGCCCCCGCAACCGTACCACCACGGCGTACGGATGTTCCACGGTGAGTTTCAACTAGATTGGCGCCGACCTGGGCGAATCAGGCAGTCAGAGATTCGCGTCCCAGTCCACGAGAGAAGAGCTGCGCCCGGGCGGCCTGAAGGGCGGTGGCGATGGCCCCCTGCAGCACCGCCGCATCGCCGAGCTCCGACACAGCCAATCGTGGCCGGAACGGGGAGATGCGACGCAGCTCGCGCTCGATCGGCTCGATCAGGATTTCGCCGCTGGCGCCGATCCCGCCCCCCAGAACAATCAGCTCGGGGTCCACCACCGCGGCGATGCTGGCAATTCCCAGGGCCACCCGCTGGCCCTCAACCTCAACCGCAGCCAGGGCCGCTGGAAGACCACGCCGCGCCAACTCAAAGAGCTTCTTGGATGTCAGCTGTCCGTTGATGCCCCGCTCCCTCCCGAGCTGGGCGGCGGCGGCTGCCGCGGCCGCGTCCTCGAACGCACCTCTTCTCTGGTGGACCGGGTCATGAGGATCGCCTGGACCGAGGGGAAGGTAGGCGATCTCGCCAGCCGCACCACTTGAACCGCGGTAGAGGCGGTGATTCAGAACCAGTCCCATGCCGACGCCTGTCCCGATCCAGAGGTAGACGAAATTGGCAACGCCTCGGCCCAGACCACCGGCCTGCTCTCCCAGGGCCGCCAGATTGACGTCGTTCTCAAAGGTCAGCGCCGTCCCCAGCCGACGGCTCACCTCCTCGACCACACCCTGGCGCCCCCATCCAGGCAGATTGGGCGCCATGGCCACCCGGCCCCTACCAGGCTGGAACACACCCGGTGTCCCCAAGGTTGCTTGGGTCACCTGTCGCCAATCGATTCCGGCGGCGGCCGCCAGAGCATGGGCGATCTCGCCAATTTGGGAGATGAGTCGGTCGGTACTGCGGACCTGAGCCCGTTCCTCCCGGCGGGCCACGATGGCCCCTGAGATGTCAGCGATCGCGGCTCGCAGCCAACGGCGCCCAACGTCGATCCCCACCACCCACCCGGCGGCCGGGTTGACCTCATACAGCCGGGCCCGAGGGCCTGGCCCGCCCTGCTGGTGGCCGGCGGGGCGGATCAGTCCCGCCTCCAGAAGGCCGCTGACGCTGAGGTACACCGTCGGTTTGGAGAGCGAGGTCTGCCGAGACAGCTGGGCCGGCGAGAGGGGACCCTGGCGCTGGATCAGCTCCAGGACCGCCCGCTCATTGATCGCCCGCAGCAGGCTGGGGCTGCCCGCGGAACTGCGCTCAAAGTCGGCTGGTTCTCCCGCCGGGTACTCCTTGTGCTCCGGGGTCGCGATCTCCACCAATTCGCTTCTGCCCAAACCTCACCCCGCCGGGAAGAAGAGCGGAAGCTGATCCCGGTTGGCAGCCAGCAGGGCGTCCAGCAGGGGAGCAGCAACCTGGTACTGGGAGACGAGCGGGTTGGCCAGCAGCGCTTTTAGCGCGACCGCGCGGTCACCGCTGGTGGCAGCCTCGACCGCCAGCCGCTCGTAGGCCTTGGCCGCTTGAACCAAGCCCAGGAGCTCAGGAGCCAGGGGGGACTGAGGGAGGGGATGGGCCCCCGCTCGATCGATGCGGGCGGGGACCTCGACAACCGCGTCGTCGGGGAGGCCCGGCAGCGCTCCCTGGTTGCGGCAGTTGACGACCTGCACGTCGCCGGTATCGGACTCCAGGGACGCCATCAGACGAGCCGCAGCCAGGCTGTAGAAGGCCCCGCCCCGCTGCTCAAGAAGCTCGGGCTTGTGATCCAACTCTGGGTCGCAGTAGAGATCCAGGAGCTGCGACTCGATTCGAGCCACCTCATCGGCCCGGGGCTCTCTGCCGTCCCGCTCTTCCTCGAGCACGGTTGAGGTCATGTAGTAGTACCGGAGGTAATAGGACGGGATCGCGCCCAGGAGACGGAGGAGGTCCCCTGGCATCCCCAGCTCGTCTGCGATCTCATCGGCGCGGGTGGCCAGGAGATCGGGGAGCATGTCCCCTCCACCCACCCGGGCCGCCCGCTCCCAGGTCAGATGGTTTAGGCCGACATGCTCCAACTGGAGGTTCTCCCAGTCGACACCCAGCATGGCGGCCAGCCGGCGCTGAAACCCGATCGCGGTATTGCAGAGTCCGATCGCCCGGAACCCCCGGTCTAGCAGCGCCTGACTCACTATCCCGACCGGGTTGGTGAAGTCCAAGATCCAAGCGTCGGGAGCCGAACGCCTGACCGCGTCCCCAGCGATCTCCAGTACCAAAGGGACTGTACGCAGCGCTTTAGCCAGCCCTCCAGGACCTGTGGTTTCCTGGCCGATGCAGCCAAATCGGAGGGGGATGGTCTCGTCGAGGCGTCGCGCGGCCTGGCCACCCACGCGGAGCTGGATGACCACATAGTCGGCGCCCTCGAGAGCGGTCTCGCGGCTCTCAGTCATTTGTAGCCGTCCGGGCCAGTCGCGACGCCGGAGGATCCGCTGGGCCAGCCCGCCCACCACTTCGAGGCGGGCGTCGTCGATGTCGCAGAGTGAAAGTTCTGCCACCGGGAGCCGGTCGGCGAGGTCGGTCAGCCCCTCCACCAGCTCGGGCGTGTAGGTGCTGCCAGCACCGATCACTGCGACCTTAACGCCCACAACGGTCGCATCCTACGATATAGTGCCAACGATTTGTTAGGAAGCTTTCCTGACCGTTACCTTGAAGAGCTCAGGGGTCAGCCTGGGGCTCTGCGCCGAGCTGGGAGCGGCCTCGGCGACCAGCTCCCGGTTCTGCGCCGTCTGGCGGAGAGAGCTGGTGCGGGCCCGATCGTCTGCACCGGAATGGGTGGCTCATATGCGGTATGCCACGCGCCTGTGACCGAGATGGCCGGGCGGGGGCTTCAGGTGTCGATGGCGGATGCCGCGGAGCTGGTGGACTTCCGCCGGCCCACCCTTCTCCCGGAGACCCTGCTGGTGGCGGTGAGTCAGTCTGGCGAGAGCGCTGAGGTGGTCCGCTTGGTGCTCACCCTGCGATCGCAGGCCCGGCGTCCCCAGGTGGTATCCGTGACCAACGGGCTCGACAACCCGCTGGCCGCAGGCGCCGACCTGGCTTTGGACACGCGAGCTGGCGACGAGCTCGGTCCCTCGACTCTGACCTTCGGCACGGCGCTGGTCGTGCTGTCGGCGCTGACACTGGTGCTGGCGGGGGAGACGGCGGAGGGGGCTGTCGAGGGCACTCTGAGATCGGTGGAGCAGACGGCGGCGGTCGCCGAATCACTTCTCAACGAGCATCCCCATCTGACCCGCGACTTGAGGTCGTGGCTTGGCGACCACGCGGTTCTGGCCCTGCTGGGCCGAGGGGCGGCGCGAGCGGCCACCGAAATGGGTTCGCTTCTGCTCAAGGAGGCGGCGCGGTTCCCGGCCGAATCCTTGGAGACTGCTCAATTCCGACATGGCCCGCTGGAGCTAGCTGGCCCCCAGGCCGCGGTGGCGATCGTCGCGACCGAGACGGCCACGTCCGAGCGAGACCAGCGCTTGGCCCAGCAGCTTAGTGACGACGGCACTGCGGTCCTGGTCATCAGTCCGGACGGGTCGGGTCCGCCCTCAGCCCTACGAATCAGCGCCGGGGAGCTGCCGCGGACGCTCGCGGCGGCGGTGACCGTCATCCCCTTCCAGCTGCTGGCGGGATCACTGGCCGGCGAACGCGGCTACGAGCCTTGCGCCCTCGAGCGCGCCTCCAAGGTGACTGCCAGTGAGTGAGGCAAGGGGGCGGCTGGTTGCTCTCACCGTCGACGCGGAGCATCCCGATGGCAGGCGCTGCGCGCCAGGAAACTGCCTTCGAATCCTGGGGACCCTTGACCAAGCAGGCCTGCGGGCGACCTTTTTTCTGCAGGGGCGTTGGGTGAGCGCCTACCCCGACATGGCACGCGAGGTGGCGCGCCGGGGCCACCTGATCGGCAATCACTCTCACTACCACGCCCGGATGCCTCTGCTCTCCCAGGCCGGGCAGTCGTCCGACGTCAGGGCAGCCCAGGAGGTGATCACCTCAGTCGTGGGCGTCGACCCTCGTCCCTGGTTCCGGAGCCCCTTCGGCGCAGGGTTTGAAGATCCAGGTCTTACTCAGAATCTGGCTCGACTCGGGTATCGCAACGTGCCATGGGACGCCGACGGTCAGGACTGGGAGTCCGACCGCACCACTCTGGAGGTCGAAGAGTCTCTGGTGGGCCAGGCACTGGCCGGTGAAGGACCGCGGATTGCCCTTCTGCACAGCTGGACTGATCAAGCGGCCGAGGCCCTGCCGGGAATCCTCACCAGATTGGAGCAGGCGGGTACGGAGTTCGTCACCGTGGATCAGGTCCTCGATGGAATCTAAGACGGCAGGCCCAGCGGTCCTCGCAGTCGACGGAGGCAATTCCAAGACGGACGTCGCTCTGGTGGGACGGGACGGGAGTCTGCTCGGCCGAGTTCGCGTGGCCCGCTCCTCGCACCTGGGCTTGGGTTACGACACCTCTGCCGAGGGCTTGACCGAGGCGGTACGCCAGACCTACGCCATGGCCGGACTGGAGCCGACATGGGAACAGGTCGCCGAGATCGGGGTCTTCTGCGTTGCCGGCGTCGACCTGCCCGTGGACGAACGCCGCATCGACCGCTTGCTGCGCGCCAAGGGCTGGACCCGAAGACTCCTTCTCCGCAACGACACCTTCGCCATGTTGCGCGCCGGCAGCGATCGGGGTTGGGGAGTGGCAGTGGGTTGCGGCTCAGGCCTCAACTGCGCTGGCGTCAGCCCCGCCGGCAAGGCGATTCGCTACCCCGCCCTCGGCTACATCTCGGGCGATCTCGCCGAGGGGGGTGCCTGGCTTGGCCAGTCGGCCCTCGCCGCGGCTCTTCGGGCACGGGACGGCAGGGGCGATCGGACGGAGCTCGAGCAACTGGTACCGCAGCACTTCGCCTTACATAGCCCGTCCGCGGTCCTCAATCAGTACTACGTGGGCCGAATCAACGATGCCCGACTGAGTGAACTCGCCCCGGTTGTCTTCGTCGCCGCGGTCCAGGGTGACCAGGTGGCTCGTCAGATCCTCGATCGCTTGGCCGACGAGATCGTTGCCATGGCGGGTGCCGTGATGCGGCGGCTGCACCTGACCCGCCGCGACATGGAGGTGGTGCTGGGAGGCGGAGTGTTCCGGAGCTGGGAGCCGCTCTTCGTCGGGCGGATCCGAGAGGGAGTGACCAGGGTGAACTCCAAGGCAGCCCTGGTACATCTCACCGACCCGCCAGTGCTCGGTGCTGCCCTGATTGGGCTTGACTCCCTCGGGGCGGGCGCGACCGAAGCGGCGCGTTTGCGCCGGGAATTAGGTGGGGAGCTCCCCCAAGAGGCCTCAAGCAACGGGGCGGGGCTCTTGCGGAGGCCAACCAGTGATCTCAAAGACGGTGGGGCGGTCCGGCCGATGGCGGCTGACCTGACGGCATGAGGCGGGAACGGCGCCGCGGGCGCTGGCGACTGGAGCGAGCGGGCTTGGCTCGCGCGCGCAAAGCGAGTGGAGGGAAACGACCATGAGAACTCGTAATTGGCTAGCACCGTTCCTGGCGGTCTTGGTGCTGGCGTCCGCGGGCGGCTCTACCGCCCTGGCGCAAGCTCGCGCCCGCCCGGTGGCAGCAAGCTCTGAGACCGGGGGAACCGTGACGATTTCGGACGAGACCGGATCAACCTGGACCTGCGGATTCAACCCCTTCAACCCGTCGGTCGACTACCTCTCCCAGGGGATCATCTACGAACCCCTGGTCTACATTGACACGCTCACCGGACAGCAGACCCCGTGGCTAGCCAGCGCCTGGGCCTGGAGCAACAACAACACCACGCTCACCTTCACCATCCGCTCGGGCGTGAGCTGGAGCGACGGTCAGCCGCTGACCGCAGCCGACGTGGTCTACACCTTCGAGCTGATGAAACAGCACCCGGGCCTGGACCTGAACTCGGTCTGGTCGACCCTCGCCAGCGTGGTCCAGCAGGGAGCGAACCAGGTGGTGATGACCTTCACCCAGCCATCGGTCCCCTACTTCTACTTCATCGCCGATGACGTGATGATCGTGCCCCAGCACATCTGGACCGGGATCGGCAAGCCGGTCACCAACAACGACTCCAAGCCGGTCGGCAGCGGTCCCTTCCTGATGCAGTCGTGCACTCCGGAAAACATCAGCTACGTTCGCAATCCCAACTACTGGCAGCCGGGATTGCCTCATATCGCAAAGGTGGAGTTCCCCGCCTTCTTATCCAATGACACTGCCAATAGCTATCTGGCAACGGACAAGGCGCAGTGGGGTGGTCAGTTCATCTCCAATATCAAGGCTGCCTACCTCGCCAAGTCGAACAGCAATCACTACTGGTTCCCGCCTCTCACCAACAACGAGATCTTCATTAATCAGACGGTACCGTCGCTCAAAGTCCTGGCGGTGCGCAAGGCTATGGCCTACGCGATCAACCGCAGCAAGGTGGCCGCAATTGGGGAGTATGGCGAGCTGCCCGCCTCCAATCAGACCGATATCGTGCGGCCCACATTCTCGAGCTGGTACGACTCAAGTCTGGCGGCTAAGTACAACTACGGCTACCACCCCAGCAAGGCGATCCAAATCCTCAAGGCGGCCGGGTACAAGAAGAACTCCTCGGGCGTTTTCGTGAGCCCGGGGGGACATCCACTCTCATTCACCATGATCAACATCGGTGATTACTCCGACTGGGTCGCATCGCTGCAGATCATCGAGCAAGAGCTGTCCCAAGTCGGCATCGCGGTGAAGGTACGCAATCTCTCTAGCACCACCTACGACACCCTGTTGTTCGACGGCAAGTACCAGCTCGCCTACGGAGCCGAGGTGCCCGAAGGACCATCGCCCTACTACGAGCTGCGCGAGACCCTCTACAGCAAGAACTCAGCGCCTATCGGCCAAGCGGCTTCCAGCAACTATGAGCGCTGGGACTCGGCTTCGACCGACCAGTTGCTGAATGAGTACGGCACCACCACCGATCTCGCCACCCAACACCAGATCGTCGACCAGCTGGAGGCGGTGATGCTCAGTGAGGTGCCCACCATCCCGGTAACCGAAAGTGTCGACTTCTACGAGTGGAGCACGGCCAAATTGACCGGTTGGCCGACGCCGTCTGACCCCTATGCTCAGCCGTCCCCCTACGTGGCTCCGGATTGGGAGGTAGTGTTGCTCCACCTGAGCCAGAAGTAGGGCCACACCCGGTCAGCTGGGGCGGAAGAAGAGATGGTCTACATCCTGCGGCGGCTGGGGCTGTTCGCAGCCACCCTTTGGGCCTGTCTCACCATCAACTTCTTCCTGCCCCGGCTGATGCCCGGGAACCCGGCGATCGCCATGATGGCCCGCTACCGAGGTCGGGTCAGCCCTCAGACCATCCACGCTCTGGAGATCGCATTTGGGGTGAGCAACCACCAGAACGTGCTGATCCAGTATCTGGAGTATCTGGGCAACACTGCTCAGGGAAGGTTCGGCACCTCGCTCACATTCTTCCCGGAATCGGTGGACAAGGTGATCATTACGGCCCTGCCCTGGACCCTGGGATTGGTCGGTCTCACCACCATCCTCTCCTTCGTGCTGGGCACCCTGCTGGGGATGCTCAGCGCCTGGCGCCGGGGCGGTCGGATCCTGGACAGCACCCTGCCGCCGGTGTTCATCATCTTCAATAACTTTCCCCCTTTCACCCTGGGGCTACTGCTGATCCTGTTCTTCGCGGTGGTGCTCGGCTGGTTGCCCCTGGGATTCGCGTACGGCGGCGGCCAAGTGCCCGCATTGACGTGGCAGTTCGTGGGCAACGTGCTCGGTCACGCCCTGCTGCCTTCGCTGACCTTGCTGGTGGTGCTGATCGGTGGCTGGATTCTGACCATGCGCAACAACATGATCACCACCCTGGCCGAGGATTACGTGCGCATGGCCCGCGCCAAGGGTCTCAGCCCCTGGCGAATCATGGTGTCCTACGCCGGTCGTAACGCCATCTTGCCCAACTTCACGGGTTTCGCCATGTCGATGGGATTCGTGGTCTCGGGCGCCATCTTTATCGAGTACGTCTTCTCCTATCCGGGCGTCGGCTACATGCTGCTGCAGGCGGTGTCCAACGAGGATTACGCGCTGATGCAGGCACTCTTTCTGATGATCACCGTCGCGGTGCTGGTGTCGGTTCTGGCAGCCGACCTGATCAATGCCTGGCTCGACCCGAGGGCCCGGACCGCCTCTTAGGCGTCCCAAAAAATGGCCATTCGCGCCGTCCTGAGCCAGACCTCGACCGACTCCGATACAACTGCATCGCGCAGCGGCGCCCTGGCGCTTCGGCTTGTCCGCAGCAGTGGAATGGCGGCTGCGGGGGCGGTGGTGGTCTTGGTCTTCTCCCTGATGGCCGCGTTCCCGGGTCTGCTGGCGCGCGACAACCCGGGGGCCGAGATCTATGGCCGCAGCCTGGCGCCCTCGCTTTCTCACCTGCTCGGGACCACTGCATACGGCCAGGACATCTGGTCGCAACTGGTGTGGGGCACCAGGGAATCTCTGGTGATCGCGGTGCTGGTCGGCCTGCTCACCACCGTCCTCTCGGTCTTGGTGGGGGTGTCGATGGCCTACTTCGGCGGCTTCACCGAGCGCTCACTGTCGCTGGTGACCGATGTCCTGCTGGTGATCCCCACCCTGCCCCTGATCATCGTCATCGTCGCCTACGTGCAGTCGGCAGATTTTGCTGTCTTGGTGGTGGTCCTGACCGTGACCGGCTGGTCCTGGGGTGCCAGGCAGTTGCGGCCGGAGGCGCTGTCCCGCAAGAACCGGGAGTTTCTTCAGGCCGCCCGAGTGCGCGGGGAACGAAGCCTCTACATCGTGGTGGTCGAGATTCTGCCCACCATGACCTCCCTGATCATGGCGATCTTTCTGGGCAGCGCCGCCTACGCCATCCTGGCCGCGTCCGGACTCCAGTTCATCGGCTTGGGAGACCCCAACGACCAGAGTTGGGGGACCATGCTCTACTGGGCCACCAACAACTCTGCCCTCATCTCCGGATCGCCACTCTGGGAGGTGATGCCGGGAATCTGTATCGCCCTTTTGGGCACTGCCTTTTCGATGCTTAGTTACGCCTTCGACGAGGTCACTAACCCGGCCTTGCGCCGGGTGCGCCGACGCCCGGGAGCTGCTGATGCCGATTCTTGAGGTACGCGGCCTGAGCGTCTGCTACGCCTCCGAGAACGGTGACGTGCGGGCTGTGGACCGGGTCAGCCTCACCCTGGAGGAAGGTGAGTTCCTGGGGATCGTCGGGGAGTCTGGCTGCGGCAAGTCGACCCTGCTCTTCGCCATTGCCCAGATTCTCTCGCCGCCCTGCGAAATCGTGGGTGGCAGCGTGATCTTCCGCGGCCGCGATCTGGTCCAGCTCGGCGAGCGCCAGCTCCGTCACATGCGTTGGCGCGACTTCTCGGTGGTGATGCAGAGCGCCATGAACGCCCTCAATCCGGTGCTGACGATCGGTGAGCAGCTGGCCGACACTATCGCCGCTCACGACCCGATGCCCCGTCGTCAGGCGGCGGAGCGGGGCGCCGAGGTGATGCGACTCGTGGGCATCGACCCGATACACCTAAAGAGCTATCCCCACCAGCTGAGCGGAGGTATGCGGCAGCGGGCAATGATCGCCATGGCCCTGCTCTTCACACCACAGCTGGTGATCATGGACGAGCCCACCTCAGCCTTGGATGTGGTGGCCCAGCGGTCCTTGATGGTGCAGATCCGCGAGCTCCAACGAAAGCTAGGGTTTGCGGTGATTTTCGTCACCCATGACATGTCGCTGGTGAGCAATTTCACTGACCGGGTGGCAGTCATGTATGCCGGCCAGGTGGTTGAGCTGAGTCAGACGCGCGAGCTCTTCAAGCAACCAAAGCACCCCTACAGCGTCGGGCTGATGGATGCCTTCCCCTCGATCCTGGGCGCACGGCAGACGCTCCAGGGCATCCCGGGAAGTCCGCCCGACCTGATTCGCCCTCCCCGGGGATGCCGCTTTCATCCTCGCTGTCCCAAGGCCATGGCGATCTGCGTCGAAGAGGCGCCCGGCCTCTTGGAGGTGGATACCGCCTCAGTCCGCTGCCATCTCTACAGCGAGGTGCCACGTGCCGCCTCCGCCTGATCGAGAACCGATCCTGCCCGGACCGCAGGCAGGCACGGCGCAGCCGCTGCTGGTCACCCGCAGGCTGACCAAGCACTTCAAGTTGGGATCGCCGCTCCGGCCCAAGCTGTTGCACGCGGTCGATCAGGTCGACCTCGTGATCGGGGAGCGGCAGATTGTGGCACTGGTGGGGGAGAGCGGCAGTGGCAAGAGCACCCTGGCCCGGCTGCTGGCCTTGATCTACCCCCCGACCTCGGGGGAGATACGATTCCGGGGCACGCCGCTGACCGACCTCGGCTCACGCCCAGACCTGCTGCGCTACCGGTCGCAGGTGCCGATGGTCTTCCAGGATCCCTACAGCTCACTCAACCCGGTCTTTCGGGTCAGCCATGGGGTGCTCCGCTCTTTGAAACTGCACCGGCCTGAGCTCTCCCGGACCGAGCGGCGGGAAGAGGCGAAGCGGCTCTTCTCCTTGGTCGGGCTCAGCCCGGCAGCCCAGCTGCTGCGCAAGTTTCCCCATGAACTAAGCGGTGGCCAGCGCCAGCGGGTCGGCTTCGCCCAGGCCCTGGGATGCCGACCCCAGCTGATCCTGGCCGACGAGCCGGTCTCGATGCTGGACGTCTCCATCCGCATCGGCCTGCTCAACCTGATCCTGGATCTGCGTCAGTCCGAAGGGGTGTCCTTCCTCTACATAACCCACGACATCGCCAGCGCCCGCTACGTTGCCGATCGCCTGGTGGTCATGTACGCCGGCAAGATCGTGGAGCAGGGTCCCACCGAGGCGGTGCTGCGGCAGCCCCGCCACCCCTACACCCAGCTCCTCCTGGCCGCGGTGCCCGATCCCCGGGCCGAGGTGCAGATCTCGGCCTCGCCGGAGCTCGGTGAACCCCCTCGGGTGATCGACCCAACCCCGGGCTGCCGCTTCCGGTTCCGCTGTCCACTGGCCCAAGAGGTGTGCCAGCAGGTGGATCCGGAGCTGCGTGAGATGGGCCCCGATCACGATGCCGCCTGCCATTTGGCGGAGGGTGACCGAGTAATTCCCGCCGCCTTCGCGGTTCCCACCGCGGTCTGAACTCGTGCCTAGCGGACTCGGTCCGGGGTCTGAGTCCGGATCAGAGGCGCACGAGGAGCGCTCCAGCGGTGAGCCAGGGTAGATCTGGTCCCAACCCCAGCCTCTAGTTCGGTCCAAGTCGGTTCCGCACTGTCCCGGGTCAACAGAGCTCCAGGACGCGGGAACCAAACCTGGACCCATCCGCGTCTCTACGTCCGACATGGGACCTAGAAGCTGCCCGACCCACGGACTCAAAGCTGCAGGCTCCTCCGGCACCGCAGGGCTGGAAGAGTTGCGCCGGATCCTGGTCCGGGTCGGTGCCGCGGGAGCGATCGCGGTCCTTACTTCTCTGGCTGGGAGCGCACTGGCAGTACGAGCTGCGACGGACAGCAGCTACCAAGTGCTGGTGGGAGACGGCTCGACCGGGACCGTCTTCGTTATCGCGGCCGGGTCCGCGACCGCCACTGCCATTCCGGCGCCGGTCGCGAGCGGTGTCGAGAGCCTCGCCGTCAGCCCGGATGGCAGCCGTGTGTACGTTGCATTCAAGGACGGCATGCTCGGCACCATTAGCACGGCCTCCGACAGCTACGTGGGATCACCCCTCAACCTGGGTTCTACTGGTGCCCTCGGTCAGATGGTGGTCACGCCGGACGGCAGCGACCTCTACATCGCCGAGACTGGAGCGAACCAGGTCGTCGAGGTCGACACCAGCACTGCCTCGCTGGTGGGGTCACCGATCGCAATAACGTCCCCAATAAATCTGGCGATCTCCCCCGACGGCACCGCCTTGTTCGTCGACGGGGGAAGCCAGAGCTCTTCGGTCAGCGTGATCGCCACCTCCAGCAACACGGTGAACACCACCACGATTCCCCTGGCCGCAGCCGGAGCGATGGCGATCTCCCCTGATGGCCACTCGCTCTACGTATTCACCGACCCGACTACCGGGCCAGCCGTGATGGCGATCGACACCACCACCGATGCGGTGGCTTCCGGGGTCGGACTCCCAACCCAGGGCCAGCCGGCGGACCTGGCGCTGTCCCCGGACGGGAGCGAGGTCTACCTGCCCGACGCCGCCGGCCAGTCTCTGTATGCCCTGGGCATGATCTACTTCGATTCTCCAGCGTCGAGCCCCGCGGCTCCAACGGGTCTGGTGCTCGGATTTGCCCCGGGTGACGTGGCGGTCGCCCCTGATGGCGGCACCGCCTACCTCGACGGCACAACCTCAACCAACGCGGCAGAGGTGGTCGCGGTAGATCTAGCCAGCTCGACGCTGGCCAGCCCAGTTGTCCTGCCAACCGGTACGCAGCCGTCCGGGCTGGTCATCGCCCAGGTTGCTGTCACTCCGACCCCTTCGCCGACCCCAAATCCCTCACCAACATGCACTCCCTTGCCGGTGATTCCGCTCGGTCCGGGGCCGGTGGTGGTGCCGCCGAACCAGCCCGTGCCCGCCGTCAGTCCCGCGGTCGGCGCCAGCTCAGGTGGAGCGGCCAACGGTTCTGCCGGGGGCGCGCTCCCCACGGCAACTGCCTCGCCCACGTCCCCAAGCAACTCAACTGGAGTGACCTCACCTCCAACGGGGACCCCGATCCCCGACCCGGTTGCGTCGCCCAGTCCCTGCTGCGGAACGGTGACGGGCAGCGTCGGGGGTGCTGGTTCGGCCTCTCCCCCGGTGACGACCGCGCCCAGTCCGGCGACGACTCCGCCCGGCGCAATACTGCCGCCGGCCAGCCCCGGCACACCCTTGCCA
>JBAUWA010000099.1:0-3581 GCA_049583555.1 Candidatus Dormiibacterota bacterium
GGCCAAGACTCCCTCAGGTGAGGACAGGATGTCTACGAAAAGCATTGCAGCTTCCGGATTACGGCAGGCCGATCCGATCATCGCCCCGTCTATGTAGGCAATTGTTCCTTCGGCGGGTATGGTCGCGGCCAGGGGCTTGCCTAGCGCCCGCTCAACATTGTCCAGGAGCGATGTCGTGTGGACCTCGGCCAAGGCAGCGCCCTCTTCGAACGCATTCACGAGCTCAGACAGTACTCGCCAAATGCCTCCTACAGACGGCGCCAGCTGAGCCAACCTCCTGCCGACTTGTGCCAGCTCACCATCGGTCAGCTCGTACACCCGGCCGGGCGCCACGCCCATGCCTAACGCGATCTCAGCGATCACTTCACTTCCTTGGCTGTTCAGCCAGAGGCTCCGACGAGGGGCACCGAGCAGAGCGCTCCATGACTCCGGCCGCCCGACCACATCCGGGGCGTAAACGATGCCGCGGAGTCCCCAGAAGCAGGGAAATGCGATCAAGCTCCCTACTCCGCTCACCCAGGCTTTAGCGCACCACCGTTGGGCGGCAGGAATGAGTTCTGACCAGCCCCTCATGGCGCTCAGCTCAAAGGATTGGATCAAGCCGGCCCGCCGGTAGGCCTCTGGCCACATGCCATCGGCAAGCACCACGTCGAAGCGTTCTGGGGCGGCCCGGAATCGCGCAAAGGCCTCCTCGTTCTGATCGAAGAAGCTCCACTCAACCCCAACGCCCGTGGCTGCGAAGAAGAGCTCCTCCACTCCGCGTATGGCGTAGTCTGGCCAGATCAGCACCCGCAGCGCTTCCTTGCTCATCGCTCAGCCTCGAGGCGGACCCTAGAAGGTATGCGGCTCGGCTGCCGTGTAGTCCTTCTCTAGATATTTCGGCTCAGCCCTATGCATCAGGGGTTCATCTCTGTGATCCAGGGCCCTCAGTCGCTGCGGAGCTAAGCGCATCAACAACCACTCGAATCCTTCGTAGTGGTCAACGTACTCCCGGGCCAGCTCCCCTCCCACGTATCGCGTCGCGATCCTAAGGATCCCTTCCGCCCCCACATCAGGGCCAACTATCGCGGTTCCGGACACCTCTACGACGCGGCCGGGGAACGTTTCCTCTTCGGCGATGCATAAGGTGACCCGGGGGTCATTGCGAATCTGCTTCTCTTTGCCATGACCTCGAACGAGGCTCACAACAAAGTCCGAACCGTCATATTCGAACCAAACGGGTGAAAGCATGACCGTCCCGTCCTTTCGGTACGTCGCTAAGGTCGCCAGCCATGGCTGCTCAAGCATTTCGCCAAGCTGGGAAAGTTCAACGTCACGCACCACCACTCCTCCCTACCCTTGCGGAAACAGGTTTGAAGTACTTTACCCCGCCTCGCTGAGCACTGGGAAGGTGGTGAGAGCCTCGCTGCCAGACTCCGTCACTAGGACCAGATCCTCGACGCGAATTCCACCAACTCCGGGAATGAAGACGCCTGGCTCGATCGCCACCACCGTACCCTCTTGGAGCCGGTCGGAGCTGTCCGGGCCAACAGTTGGTGCCTCCCAGACTCCGGTACCGATACCGTGGCCAGTGATGTGCTGGTAGCAGAACTTTGCATAGCCTGCCTCGGCAATGAACTCGCGGGCCACGGCATCGATATCCCGGGCGGCCACTCCCGGGTGAATCCGCCCGATCGCCGCCTGCTGTGCCCCCACAACCACGCGATAGGCTTCGAGATAGTCGCTTGTTGGCGCCCCGAGGATACAGCTACGAGCGAATTCCACGTTGTAGCCGTCACGCTGACAGCCCATATCAACTAATACCCAGTCTCCGAGCTCCATCCGCCGATCGGAGGTTAATTCCCGCATCAGGCCAAGGTCTGGACCGCTGCTGACGACTGTGGAGAAGCAAAGACCGTCTGCGCCCATCCGGCGCATGACCTGCTCACCGGCCGCCGCTGCCTCGCACTCCCGAATTCCCTGCTGACAATGTTCCAATACTGTCCTCATTCCGGCCTCGGAGATCGCCGCCACCTGGCGCATGAGCTCGATCTCGGATGCGCTCTTACACAGTCGTGCATCTGCAAGCGGGTCAGCCAGGCAGATCCGGTCTGAGCCGACAGCCTCTTCAACCTTGCGATAGAGCGACACCGGTGCTTCTGGAGGAAGGCTGATTGGCTTCGAGGATCGTGCGGCAAGCGCACGGAGGGCGCTGGGCATCTGGGACATTGGTTCTGCCCGAACCCCAACACTTCGATAGTAAGGCACGTACGCTTCCATCGTGAGCAGCAGGGGCTGTGAACCATCATCCTCGACGATGATGATCTCCGCCAGTCGACCTTCGACGATCACGCGGTACAGGAACGCCGCGGGCTGCACTAGGTAGGCGACATCTTCGGCTCGGTTCGACACCGCCGCACCGAGACCCAGAGCCACGAGGGCATGACGCGCCCGAACCGCATTCCCCAGGACCACCGCATGCCCTGCCAGAGGCATCGACTACAGCTCGGACTCGGCTCGGGCTCTGTTGCTCTCTAGATTATGACCAGCTCTCTTTGCCCGCTCAGCCAAGAACTCCTTGAACTTCTCGGTCCCAGTGTCTACAAGATCAGGAATGGAGGGGTCGCCGTCTTCCGCGATGGTGATGACGTACTCCGAGTACGGAGACCCCTCGGACAGCTTACAGGGGATTTCTAGATGAATCGCAGGATTGATGTATCGGAACGACCCGACGTCAACATTGGGCTCCACGTAACAGAAGTGGGGAACCAGCTCCGGGTCCTGACGGCGCAGGTGTTCAAGCAGCGGACATTTGGTGACTCGCACCACCGCACGCTTCTCGCTGGACTCTACGATCGTGTTGTCGTAGCCAAAGAACTGCATGCTCTCTGAGTACGCCTTTGCCACATCCGCGGCCGAAGTTGCCTCGCGATCCCGCTCGGTCACCGACAGCATCGCCTCGCCCCACTTGTAACCCATATATTCCGAGGCACGGGCGGCGATGCGACGCCCCTCCTCGCCCTTTTCCTCAATTAGCTGCTTGAACATCCCTGACCACGCCAATACAAATAGGTAATAGTTGTATTCGATGGCGTAGCGCATGTCCTCGAGGGGCGTGAGCCTGCCGTGCATCAGGGGCCAGCGCTTCCCCTGGAGGCCGCCTGGCGCGGGCTGCTGAGACTCTCCCATTCGGCTCCTTGAATCGCGCTAGCGAGGCCAGATCGGCTAAAGGTATCGGATCACGCGACGACGAGATGAGCCCAGCCCATGATCGCCGCCTCCAGGTCGGGAAGCGGTCACCCCGAGGCCTTGAACGGAGGTCAGGCTACTCTGGGTCCGGCGCGGCTGTCAAGGTTTCCGGCAACGCTGCCGGTACCGAGCCGAGAGCGTCGGCATGAACCAGGGGAAGTGAACTTCGGGGCGAGTCCCCGGTCAGTCTTTGAAGGCTGGTAGCCCGGCGGCAAAGAGGCGCGGCACACCGCTCTTCCTCACTGGGGGCCCGAGACTCGGCCTAGGAATGGACCTGAACTACCGGGATCGCTTTGGCCAGCTCGCAGGCGCCTCTGGCCGCCGCAACTCACGGGATGCACGCGGCCCTGGTG
>JBAUWA010000100.1:0-9506 GCA_049583555.1 Candidatus Dormiibacterota bacterium
GGGTCAAGGTCTCGCTGGCCCCTCACACCCTCAAGACCACGGTCGCCAGCACCTACCTCGCCGGGTCGGTCGTGAACCTGGAAGCGGACTCAGTAGCCAAGCTGGTGGAGCGGCTGCTGGCCCCGCATCTGGAAGCGATCCTGCAGGATTCGGCCCGCCCGGTTGCCGACGTGGGCGGCAGGTAGCCGCCGTGAGCTTCGCCAAGGTTGATGTGGCGCTCCAGGCGTTCGCCAAAGGCGAGTTCGTGATCGTGGTTGACGACGAGGACCGGGAGAACGAGGGCGACCTCTGCATCGCGGCGATCGCCGCTACCCCGGAGCGAGTCAATTTCATGATGACCGAGGCCAGGGGCCTGATCTGCGTGGCAATGGAGCCACGACGGCTCGACGAGCTCGAGCTCCCCCCGATGATGGAGAACAACACCTCCCGTTACCGGACGGCCTTTGCGGTCTCGGTTGATGCCGCCGGGGATGGCGTCACCACCGGGATCAGCGCCCGAGATCGCGCGGTGACCATCCGCTCCCTGGCGGATCCCGAGTTCGTGGCGGAGGACTTCGTTCGTCCGGGGCACGTCTTCCCGTTGCGGGCCCGAGCTGGGGGCGTCCTGGAGCGCGCGGGGCACACCGAGGCGTCGATTGACCTCTGCCGGCTCAGCGGTCAGAGCCCCGCGGGGGTGGTCTGTGAGATCGCCAATCCGGACGGAAGCATGGCTCGTCGCCCCCAGCTCGAGGAGTTCGGAGCCCGTCACGGCATACCGATGATCAGCATCACCGATCTGATCGCCTACCGGCGCCAGCGCGAGCAGCTGGTGGAGCGCGGCGCGGAGACGGTCATTCCGACTGCAGAAGGGACCTGGAGGACGATCGGGTACCGGGACCGGATCACCGGGGCAGTGCATCTGGCGCTGGTCCTGGGTGAACCCGGAGGGGACCGACCGGTGCTGGTCCGGGTCCACAGCGAATGTCTAACTGGAGACGTGTTCGGTTCCCAGCGCTGCGATTGCCAGGCCCAACTGCACCAGGCGCTCCGTCAGATCGCGGACGCGGGGGAGGGGGTGGTCGTCTACCTCCGCCAGGAGGGTAGGGGCATCGGCCTCATGGACAAGCTGCGCGCCTACGCTTTGCAGGATCAGGGGCTGGATACGGTCGAGGCCAACCTCGAACTGGGCTACCCGGCCGACAGCCGCGATTATCAGATCGGCAGTCAGATCCTCTCCGATCTGGGTCTGCGCCAACTGCGGGTGATGAGCAACAACCCCCGCAAGTACTACGGCCTCCAGGGCCATGGCTTAGAGATGGTGGAGCGGGTTCCGATCGAGGTCAGCGCCAACCCCCACAACCAGCGATACCTGGCCACCAAGCGGGACAAGCTCGGTCATGTCCTGGATCAGGTCGCCCGAACGGAGGGTCGTGGATGAGGATGACCGAGGGCGCACTGGATGGGCGGGGACTAAAGGTGACCCTGGTGGCGGCGCGCTTCAACGAGGCGGTCGTCGAGCGGCTGGTGGAGGGCGCACGCCGGGCCTTGCGTCAGCACGGTGTCCTCGAGGACGACATCGAGCTGGTCTGGGTCCCCGGCAGCCTGGAGATTCCGGTCGCGGTGGCCGAGGTCCTAGAACGCGGCGGCTGCGAGGCGCTAGTGGTTCTGGGCGCGGTCATCCGGGGAGAGACCCCCCACTTCGAATACGTGTCCGACGGCGTGGCGTCGGGGATCGCGGCCCTGGCTCGCGAGCATCGGGTTGCCATCGGCTTCGGTGTACTGACGGTGAACTCCATCTCCCAGGCCGAGGAGCGTGCCGGTGGCAAGCTCGGCAACAAGGGGGCCGATGCCGCCCAGACGGCGTTGGAGATGGCCTCGGTCCTGCGCCAGCTCCGCAAGGGGAAGCGCTGAGGCGAGGGTGGAATTAGGCGGACTTGGTCGAGGTGCGCAGGCAGCGGGTGCAGACCCGCATCCGCTGGGGCATACCGCCACCGCGGGGGGCGATCTTCGCGGTCACCAAGTTGGGCATGAAGCGCCGGCGCGTGTGTACCTTGGAGTGGCTGACGTTGTTGCCCGCCACCGGGCCCTTGCCGCAGATCTCGCAGCGATTCGCCATGGCGACCTCGA
Source organism: Candidatus Dormiibacterota bacterium (assembly GCA_049583555.1). Taxonomy (GTDB): domain Bacteria; phylum Chloroflexota; class Dormibacteria; order Aeolococcales; family Bog-877; genus Bog-877. Next base: position 2,107 of record JBAUWA010000100.1, read on the forward strand.
AGAAAGCTGGATTTGGCGCTCCCTCCAGTGGGAGCGAACCCCGAGTATGATTCCGGCCGCAGTTTACCAGCCGAGCCGAAGAAGGCCAGCCGGCGCTCCGGACGGTCTTCGAAGGCCCAGATAGGGGAAGACCCACTTGCCGAGCAATCGACCGTTGCTGCAGACGTACTCGCTGGGTTCAGTCGAGGTGTCGCCGCGGGTCGTGGCCATGCTGGCAGCGAGGGCGGCCGGGGACTGCTACGGGATCGTGGGGATGTCGGCGCGAGGTCTGCGCGATGGCATCGCCGAGTTGCTCAACCGCGACAACGCCGAGCGGGGCATCGAGCTGAGGGTGCAGGACGGTGGCCTGGGCGTCGACCTCTACGTCATCGTCGACCACGGGGTGCGGATCCTTGAGGTTGCCCACAACCTAATGAGTGCGGTCGCCTACAGCTTGGAGCACCATCTCGGGCTGCACGTGCTCGAGGTCAACGTCAACGTCCAGGGGATCCGGCCCCCTGAGGAGCAGGATGGCGGTAGCTGATGCTGCCGCCCCGGACCCGCCTCTGGCGGTGACAGGACCGGGGCTGCGCAAGGGCCTCGATCGGGCCCTGGAGCGACTCTCGGAGCAACGCGACCACATCAACGAACTGAACGTCTTCCCGGTGCCCGACGGCGATACCGGCACCAATATGCAGCTCACCATGGAGGCTGCCTGGAACGAGTTCAGCCGCTTGCCGGAGGATGCTCCCATCTCGGCCGTGACCAGCGCTGCCGCCCACGGGTCGCTGATGGGGGCGAGGGGAAATTCGGGGGTCATCCTCTCCCAGGTGCTGCGGGGCTGGTCGGTGCCGACCCGCGACCGTGACGCTCTCGACGCGGCTGGGCTGTGCGAGGCGCTGGCGGAAGGCTCGCGGGTGGCTTATCTGGCGGTGAAGCGACCGGTCGAGGGCACCATCCTCTCCGTCGCTCGCGAGTCGGCTGAGGCAGCCCAGAAAGCGCTTGCCCGAGGATGCGACCTCGGAGAGGTGCTGGGGGCCCTGGCAGCCGAGGCGTGGGCTGCCGTCGAGCGCAGTCGCGACCAGATGCAGGTGCTTCGCCTAGCCGGTGTCGTCGATGCCGGAGGCTTTGGGCTGGCGGTGATTCTCAGTGCCATCGCGGAACAAATCACCGATCGCCGGGCTGCCCCGCCGGCCGGCGTCGCGGACCGAGGGGGGCAGCGAAAAGAGCTCAGGCCGGTGGCGACCATGCCGCGAGGAGTTGCCGCCGTGACGGCGCCCGAGGGAGGGTTCGGCTACTGCACCGAGTTCGCGCTCCTTGGCTCCGACCTCGAGGCCAGCGCGATCCGGGCCAAGCTGGGTGACGAAGCCGCCGACGATTCGGCTCTGGTGGTTGGCGAGCCTGGTCTGCTGCACGTCCACGTGCACACCAAAGAACCTTGGGAGGTTCTATCTCGGGCCGCCCAAATAGGCCGGATCGAGCGGCTCAAGGTCGAAGACATGACCGTACAGCACCACGAGGCTCAGGAGCGCGCTCTGGCCCAGCCGCAGACCGCGGGTCGCGCGCCCCTAGGAGTGGTTGCGGTGGCCCACGGGAAGGGATTCGAGGACCTACTTCTGGGCCTGGGAGCGGCGGTGGTCGTGGAGGGAGGCCAGAGCCTCAACCCCTCCACGGAACAACTGCTGGAGGGAATTGAGCAGGCGCACGCCGATGGGGTGCTGCTACTTCCCGACAACCCCAACTTGGAGCTGGGGGCGGATCAGGCCGCCAAACTCAGCGAACGCCAGGTCGCGGTGGTCTCATCCCATAACCTGCCCCAGGGAATCGCCGCAGTGCTGGCTTTCGACCCCAGTGCCCCCCTGGAGGTGAACCGCTCGCGGATGGAGCGGGCCATGGAGGGTGTGCACGCGATCGCAGTGACAAACGCGGTCCGCGAAAGCCAGATCGGCGACCGCCGAGTGCCAGAAGGAGCGCTGATCGGCGTTCTGGACGGCCAGTTGGTGAGCACGGGCTCCGACGTCGAGCCGGTGGTGCTGGAAGCGCTGGAGAGGCTCCCCAAGGACTCCGTCGAGGTAGTCACCCTATACCGTGGGGCCGGTGTGGAGGAGGCGACCAGCGAGCGGCTGGAGCGGGCGATCCGGGAGCGCTTTCCGGGACTCGAAGTGGAGCAGCACGATGGCGGCCAAGCGCTCTACCAATTCATCATCTCGGCGGAGTAATCGGGACTCAAGTTGACCGTCCGGATCGTCACCGACAGTACCTGCGACCTGCCCGAGGACACCCGGCACGCCAGCGGAGTGGTGACAGTTCCTCTCCGGCTCCACTTCGGTGACCGGGAGTACCGCGACCGGGTCGATCTGGATGACCGCCAGTTCCTCAAGCTGCTCAGGGTTGCCAAGGTGGCACCGACGACTTCGCAGCCGCCCCCGGGCGACTTCGAGGAGACCTACAAGCGGCTGCTCAAGGATCCCGACGACGAGGTGATCTCGATCCATATCGCGGGCGCCCTCAGCGGCACCGTCGGTTCCGCCGCAGTGGCCGCGGCGGCGGTGGCACCGGGGCGGATTCACGTGGTGGACAGCCGGAGCGTCAGCCTGGGAACCGGCATGCAGGTGCTGGCGGCCATCGACCTCGCCCAGCGCGGTCGCACTGCTGCGGAGATCGTCGAGGAACTTCGGTCCATGCCGGATCGAACAGGAATCCTCTGCCTGCTGGACACCCTGCGCTATCTCCAGATGGGAGGGCGGATCGGCAAGGTGCAGGCGATGCTGGGGAGCGCGCTTTCGATCAAGCCGCTGGTGAGCCTCGGCAACGATGGCGCGGTGGTGCCCATAGGCAGGGTCAGAAGTCGCTCCGCCGGGATCCGCCGGCTCACCGAGCTGCTTTTGGAACATCGCCCCCTGGAGCGCTGCGGGGTGCTCTATGTCGGCGATGTCAGCGACGCCAAGCGCCTCGTCGGAGACGCGCGGGGGACGTTCCCGGGTATAGACATCCTCATGGAGCCGGCTAGCCCGGTGCTCGGCGTTCATACCGGTCCGGGGACTGTCGCCTACTGCTACCTTGAAGCGAAGTCCTAGCCCGGTCCCCGCCGCGACTGCTCGCGGCACCCGCAAAGTGGTGGTGGGGAGCGGCTCCATGTCCCTGGACACGCCTCTATCCCAGCTGCCCCGGATCTCGCCAGCCCACCTGGATGGGTTGCGCCGGCTCCAGTGTCGAACGGTCCGCGATCTCCTCTGGTACCTGCCTCGCCGCCACGATGATCAGCGCGAGCGGGTCACGATCGCCCAACTTCAGGTTGGCCGGGTCGCGACCCTGGAGGTCGAAATCGTTTCGATCCATGCCCGCCGGGCCCGCTATCGAAAGATGGACCTGCTCGAGGGCCAGGTCCGCGACGACACCGGCGGGGTAGAGGTGGTCTGGTTCAACCAGTCCCACTTGCGCCATCTTTTGAAGTCAGGCGACCGGCTGACTCTGCACGGCAAGGCGGTTCGGGGACGTCACGGCGGTCTGCAGCTTCGTAATCCGGACGTCGAGCGGGAGAGAAAACTAGTCAGCCAATCCAGCGTCGGCGTTCTGGTTCCGACCTACCCAGAAACGTATGGAGTCAGCTCTCGCTGGTTGCGCGCCCAGGTGGCCCGGTTGCTACCGCTGGCCGACACCGTCGAGGACCCTCTGCCCCAAGAGATTCGTGAGCGGGAACATCTGATCCCCCTGGCTACCGCGCTCCGCGAGATCCACTTCCCTGAAGACCAGCCCGCCCTCGATCAGGCCCAGGAGCGGTTCGGCTTCGACGAGCTCTTTTATCCCCAGCTGGCAGCGCTGATGGCCCGGCGCCAACGGCTGCGTCGATCCGGTGTCCGCAGCCCCTACAGCGTGGGCATCGCCCGAGAGTTCGTCGCCAGCCTGCCTTTCAAGCTGACCGACGACCAGCGCCGGGCCGCCCACGAGATCCTCACTGATATGGACCGGCCCTCGCCTATGAACCGGTTGCTCCAGGGTGACGTCGGGTCGGGAAAGACGGTGGTGGCGGCGATGGCGGCTCGGATGGCCATTGCTGCTCGCCATCAGGTGGTGCTGATGGCACCCACCGAGATCCTGGCCCGCCAGCACTTCCTGACCTTGCGAGACCTGCTCTCCCCTTTCGAGATCTGGCCGCGACTGCTGGTGGGCAGCACCGCGGCGGCTCAACGCCGCGAGATTCTGGGTGGCCTCGCCACCGGCACGGACCGGATGGTGGTGGGGACGCACGCCCTGATCGAGGACGACGTCAGCCTGCCTGACCTTGGGCTATGCGTCGTCGATGAGCAGCACCGCTTCGGGGTGGCCCAGAGGCTTCGCCTGCTTGAGAAGGCCCGAGTCAACCCCGACTTTCTGTCCATGACCGCGACTCCGATTCCACGCTCTCTGGCCCGGACTCTGTACGGCGACCTGGACGTAAGCCAGATCCGCCAGCTGCCTCCGGACCGGATCCCGGTCGAGACCCGCTTGGTGGAGCCGGGGGAGCGCCAGGAGGCGTACCAATTCATCAGGTCCCAGGTGGCCGCCGGTCGGCAAGGTTTCATCATCTGCCCTCTGGTCGAGGAATCCCCGGTGCGTCAAGCGCGCTCCGCCACCGCTGAGTTCGAGCGGCTCACGTCGGAGGTTCTGCGCGACCTACGTCTGACTCTGCTCCACGGTCGGCTGCCGGCCCGCGTAAAGGCGCAGCGAATGGCGGCGTTCGCCGAAGGTGAGTTCGACATCCTGGTCGCCACCAGCATCATCGAGGTGGGAGTCGACGTCCCCAACGCCACCGTGATGGGAATCGAGGACGCCGAGCGCTTCGGGTTGGCCCAGTTGCACCAGTTTCGGGGGCGAATCGGGCGCGGGCCTTACCCCTCCCATTGCCTTCTCTTCGCCGAGAGCGACGAACCCACATCGAGATCGCGCCTCCAAGCATTGGTCGACCACCGCGACGGCTTCGAGCTCGCTGAGATCGACCTCAGGCAACGCGGGGCCGGTGAGCCCTATGGTCTGCGCCAGCACGGGCTTCCGGAGATGCGCGTGGGCGACCTCCTGGATGAGGGACTGCGCAAGCGGGCGCGCTCCGCGGCCGAGGCACTTCTGGACCGCGATCCCGAGCTGCGGGACCAGCGGCTGCGGGCGCAGATGAAGCACTACCAAGTGGTCTTTGAGTTCGACTGAGCACCGGTGACGGTGCGCTTCCCATGGGATGCTGTGGACGGTGTCACCTCACCGTAGACCAGGCCCACTGCGCACCCACCCGGGCGCTCGCCTAACCGGCGGCGAGGCCACGGGCAGGCGGATCATGACTACGTCTGGAGACGGCCTTCGCGCCAGCACTGGGCTGGTGCGGGCGGCCTGCTTCAACATCCTGGCGCTGGAGGTCCAGGACGCCTTGGTGGTGGACCTCTTCGCCGGCGCCGGAAGCCTGGGACTGGAAGCTCTCTCCCGGGGGGCGAGCCGGGCGATCTTCGTCGAGCTGAGACGCCAGCGCGCCCAATTGATCAGCGCCAACCTGGACAGCCTGGGATGGAACTCGCGGGCGGAGGTTGTGCTGGGCGACGCCTTGGCCTGGATCAGGGCTCGGCCGTCTGTTCTGATGGAGGCTCGGCTGGTGCTGCTCGACCCCCCATATCAGGACGTCGGACCTCAACTCTGCCTCGACGCAATTCGGCGCCTCGGAGAGACGGCGGCCACCGTGCCTACCTGGAATCCTGTGGTGGTGGTCGAACATCACCGAGACTTGTCGGTGCCGGATCAGGCTGGCGCGCTAAATTGCGTCCGTACCTCTAGGTACGGCACCACAACGCTCTCCTTCTACCGGAGGCTCCCATGACCACGGCGGTTTACCCCGGCAGCTTCGATCCCATCCACAGCGGACATTTGGACGTTATCAGGCGGGCCCGGGAAATCTTCGAGAAGGTGGTGGTGGGCGTGCTCGACAACGACAGCAAGAATTACCTCTTCTCGGTCGAGGAGCGGGCTGACCTGGTGCGCCAGAGCCTGCCCGCGGATACGGATATTCAGGTGCGGCACTTCTCCGGTCTGGCGGTCTCCTTCGCCGCCGCCGAAGGCGCCGGGGTCATAGTCCGCGGCCTGCGCGCGGTATCGGACCTGGACAGTGAGTTTCAGATGGCGCTGATGAACCGGCGGCTCGAGCCCAACGTGCATACCGTCTTCCTCACCACCGGTTTCTCCAATGTTTACCTGAGTTCCTCGTTGCTGAAGGACGTCTGCGCCCATGGCGGCAGCATTGAGGGGCTGGTCTCGCCCTCAGTGGAGCGAGCGCTCCAGCAGAAGTTGGCACCGGCCGCGGCGGCAGCCCCCGTCAGATAGAGGAGGAAGCATGGCGGACGACCGAGACGACTTCGCGCCGGACCCCGAAGGCATCTCGATTTTTGACGTCCTGGACCGGCTGGAGGCGATGGTCAACCAGAGCCGGAGGCTTCCTCTCACCTCGAGCATCGTGGTTGGAGAAGACGAGATCCTGGAGGCGCTGGACCAGATCCGCGTCTCCCTCCCCGACGAGATCCAGGAGGCGCGAATGGTTCTCGAAACCCGGGAGGCGCGGATGCGGGAGGCCGGCGAGCAGGCCGAGCGGACCCTGCTGGCGGCCCAGGAGCGGGCCGACCGTCTCACCCACGACCACGAGGTGACCAGGCGGGCGGCGGCGGAGGCGGACCGACTGCTCACCGAAGCCCGCGACCGCAGTCGCAAGATGCGTCGAGACGCTGACGACTACGTGCGCGACCGGATGTCGGAACTGGAGGGGGAGCTGGCGTCTGCCCTCGCCCAGGTGCGCCGGGGCCTGGAGACCCTCGACGTGGGCGAGGAAAGTGAGGAGAAGCCCAAGGGTCGAGGCCGGCGAAGGTAGTCCGATTTAGGACGCCTGGTAGACTCCCATCTCGTCATGGCACTGCCCAAAGAACGCATCCCCAAGGCTCGCCGGGACCGGCGCCGTTCACACCTGGCCCTGAGCGGACCCGCGCTCTCGCCGTGCCCGCGCTGTCGTCATCCGCGCCGTCCCCACACCGTCTGCCCCAACTGTGGCCAGTACAAGGGACGCGAGGTCATCGCGACTGAGTAGGTCGCTGCCTGTGGGGAGTTCGCCCGCGACGCCGTCTCGATGACCGTCGGAGCGACCGCCCTGGTCTTCCCCGGGCAGGGGTCGCAGGGCCCTGGGATGGGCCGGGCACTGATCGAGGCTGGTTACCAAACGTCCCTGCTGTGCTTGGCCCTGGAGCAAGGCATCGATCTCGAGCGCTTGCTGGTCCGCGGCGAGGCCGACGATCTCAGGCCGACCGAGATCGCGCAGCCGGCGCTCTTCTACAGTGGCGTGGCCCTGGGGAACATCCTCATCGAAGGTGGGATGGAGCCGGTGGTGGCGGCCGGCCACAGCCTGGGCGAGTACTGCGCGGTGG
>JBAUWA010000101.1:0-4579 GCA_049583555.1 Candidatus Dormiibacterota bacterium
GTGTTCTTCCTGATCACAGATGACGAGATCAGAGGGGCCATGGGCAGCTTCTTCGACTCCACCAGGAGCCTGGTCCAGGCCGCCGGGTGGCCCCGCTGGCCGCGGCCCTCAAGATCGGTGAGAGCGTGGCCGGTCAGAGAGTGGCCCTGGTGGCCAGTGGCGGCAACCTCAGCCGAGCCCAGCTGGCCACGCTCCTCGGTGCCGGCGCGGTCGGCTGATTCCCCAGCTGCCGCAACTTCCCCTATCTGGCGGCCCGGCTCAGCTGATCTTGGTGTAGCGGACGGCGATGGTGCTGCTGTAGGTGGCGCCGGTGGGAGTCGTGCCCGAGGCCGAGAAGGTGAAGCCGAACGAGGTGCCGTTCCAGGTCTGGTAGGTCAGGCTGCAGCTCCAGTTGCTGATCCCCAGGGAGGTTCCCTCCTTGTCGCACTCCTGGCTGTAATTGGTGTTGTAGCTGTTGATCCCCGCCTTGAAAGCGGCCGCCAAGGAGCTGGAGAGGGTGTACTGGGCAGTATTGACCCAGCCGCTGCTGAAGCCGGTGTAGGAGAGGTCGTAGGCGGCCTGATATTTGCCCAGGGGGACGCTGCCAAAGTCGGAGCCGAGGAGCGGGGTGGTGTGGTGCTTCTTCTTGTGCTTCTTCTTCTTCTTGTGGCCGACCTGGACCACGTGGGCGCTGGCCACCCCTCGGCTGGCGGTCTGGGTGCCCATCTTGGGGCAGGAGATGCTGGCGGCGCTGGCCGAGAGCGTCAGGGCGCTGGCGACCAGCACGGTCAGGAGCGCCAGCAAAGTGGACTTGATCAGGCCCGCCTTCATGGCCGCCACCCTAGCAGGAAAGCCGGATTCTGCCTAGTGGTTTTCTGGGTGTCAGCTGAGCTCGAGTTCTGGTATCGGGTGTGTCGCGCTTCTCAACTTCGAAGAGCGCGGTGCCGAGACCGCCCCTGGCTGGAGAGCCTAACCCTCTACCCGCCGCCAGCGGGCTGAAATGTCCTCTCAGTACGACCGCGGTAACTTGAGGGCGTGGTGGGCCAGGTAGGCCAGAATCAGATTGCTGGAAATGGGGGCAACCTGGTAGAGACGGGTTTCCCGGAACTTGCGCTCGACGTCGAACTCGGCGGCGAAGCCGTAGCCACCAAAGGTCTGGATGGCAGCATTGGCGGCTTCCCAGGATGCCTCAGAGGCGAGCAGCTTGGCCATGTTCGCCTCGGCTCCGCAATCCAGCCCGTCGTCGAAGAGATTGGCGGCGCGGACACGCATCAGGTCAGCAGCACGCACGCTCATATACGATCGGGCCAGGGGGAAGGCGATCCCCTGATTGGCCCCGATCGGTCTTCCAAAGACCACCCGCTCGCGCGCGTAATCGCTGGCATGGTCGACAAACCAGTAACCGTCACCAATGCATTCCGCCGCGATCAGAATTCGCTCCGCGTTCATCCCGTCGAGGATGTAGCTGAATCCCTGTCCCTCCTTGCCAACTAACGCGGAAGCAGGAATCCGGAGCCGGTCGAAGAAGACCTCGTTGGTTTCATGATTGAGCATGGTGCGAATCGGCCGAACGGTCATTCCCTTGGTCAGCGCCTCGTGCAGATCCACAAGAAATACCGATAGGCCGTCGCGCCGATCCTGGACCGTGGCGGGCGGCGCCGTTCGGACCAGGAGCATCATCAGATCTGAGTGCTGGACCCGTGACGTCCAGATCTTCTGACCGGTCACCACGTATTCATCACCCTCCCTGGTTGCCGTGGTGCTGAGGTTGAGGGTGTCGGACCCAGCGGAAGGCTCGGTAACCGCGAAGGATTGCAGCCGGATTTCACCGCGCGCTAGCCTTGGCAGGAACCGTTCCTTCTGCTCCTGGCTTCCATGCCGCAGCAGCGTTCCCATGGTGTACATCTGCGCGTGGCATGCGGATGCGTTTCCGCCTGAGTGGTGGATCTCCTCCAGGATCACCGAAGCCTCCATCAGAGTTCCGCCGGCACCGCCGAACTCTTGAGGGATCAAGACGGCGAGGTATCCGCTCTCGCTCAGTGCCCGGACAAACTCCTCCGGATAGCGACGCGACTCGTCCAGAGCCTGCCAGTAAGGGCCAGGAAAGCGCTCGCATAGACTCCTGACTGCCGAGCGCAGATCAGTTAGCTCCGTCTCGTCTGCTCCAGTTGAGCTGGCCGACATGTAGGCGATCCTAGCCGTCCTGTGGGCGCCCGACTCACAACCCAGCCTTCTCCTGGTCGGCCAGTGCCACGAGGTCGCGAAATGAGTTCAGGCATCTTGGCGGCCGGGAGTGCTGGAGCCCAGAACTCAACATTCAGGTCCTGCTCGTTGGCCCTGAGGTGCTTAGAGCAGCAGGCCCCAAGTTTGTCAACAGTCTACAGTTTGTTTCCCCGGATCGTATACTCGATCGAGCGACGAGATCCTGTCTGTCTTCCACTGCTGAGGGCCAGCGATGCTTGACCTGTTGATCCAAGGCGGCCAGGTGGTCACGCCCGCCGGAGCGGAGCATCTGTCTATCGGCATCAGCAACGGCAAGATAGCTCTCCTGGCCCAGGGCATCGTCGCTGAGCCAGCGGCCCGAACTCTGGGGGCCGAAGGTCTCGTGATCGTACCCGGCGGTGTAGATCCGCACATCCACTGCGACATGGAGGTGGCGGACCCGGGCGGGGGTGCGCCCAGCTTCACAGCTGGTGCCGAGGCGGTCAGCCGGGCAGCGCTCCACGGTGGTACCACCTGCTTGCTCGACTTCGCTTGGAACACTCCCGAGGAGACCATCAGCGAGACCTTGGAGGCTCGCACGGCACAGTGGCTGGGCAGCAGTTACACAGATTTCTCCTTTCACGTCGTCCTTAGTGGCGAGATCGAGCGCGGCAAACTCGATCAGGTCCCGGACGTGATAGCTGCGGGTTTTCCCAGCTTCAAAATCTTCACCTCCGACGTCATACCTGGTGAGCCCCCCACCAAGGTTCCCTTCGGGAGCATCTGGGAAATGCTCAAGGTCACGTCTAGGCACAACGGTCTCCTGGCCATCCACGCTGAGGACGACGACCTGGTGATGCATATGTACCGGGAGTACCTGCGCCAGGGACTTACCGGCTTTGAACACATGTCCGCGGTCCACAGCTCCATCTCGGAGGAGCTGTCATTCCGTCGTGTGATCGGCTTGGCCAAGAGTGTTCCCGGTTCCGTTCTCTACATGATGCATGTGAGCGCCGCAAGTGGAGTTGCAGCGATCGCCGAGGGAAGGTCTCAAGGCGTCGCCGTCTTCGGTGAGACCCTGCATCAGTACGCGCTCCATACTGATGCCGATTACCGCCAGCCAGACGGGATGAAGTATCACACTTACCCGTCGCTGAAAAGCGCTGCAGACACCCGGGAGCTTTGGCAGGGTGTGGCGCGCGGCGAGATCGCAACCTTTGCTACCGACGAACTGTGCACCACCTATGCAGTAAAGACGGCAGGGCGACGGATTGACGATGTTACCGGAGGCAATACTGGCGTCGAACCCCGGATGGCCATAGTCTTCACCGAGGTGGTGCAGCGGCGGGGCCTCGGCCTGGTGCGATTTTCCGAGCTCACCTCCACCAACGCGGCCAAGATCATGGGGCTGTATCCCCAGAAGGGAGTCATCGCCGTGGGCAGCGATGCCGATCTGGCGCTGATCGATCCGGAAGCGGAGCGGGTGATCAGTGCCGGCGATCTCCACGAGTCCGACTACACGCCCTGGGAGGGTTGGCGGGTTGGTGCCTGGCCGGTGGCTACCGTGCTGGGGGGACAGGTCGTGGTCGAGGGTGGCCGCTTCATCGCCCCGGAGCGACGGGGGCGACTTCTGCGTCGTCAGCTACGCGCTGAAGTGCGGCTTGGGGTCCTCTGAGAGAGCCGAGCACCCCTTCGTGAGGAACCCTTGATTCAAGCGGAAAACTAGGTTGGCGATTTCGGCTCGGGCAGCTGAACGACCGGGCGGCTTTGGTCGAGGTGATGCTCTGATCCTGGCGGCGACGATTCTTTGGAGCGTCAACATCGTTGTCGTCAAGGTCGCACTTGCCAACAGTGGGCCTCTCACCTACTCCACCCTGCGTTTCCTTTTAGGCGGCCTGTGCCTTTGGTGGCTCGCCAATCGGGTTGAAGGCCCGGTCCGCTGGCCCAGCCATCGTGAATGGTGGCTCATCCTGGCGGCTGCAGCGACTGGAATCGCCGTAAGTCAGGCGGCCTTCACCGGAGCGCTGGCCCTCACAAACGCAGATTTCGTCGCCATGTTCCTCGGGGCAACTCCCCTCTTGGTGACGGCGTGGCTCGGGTGGCGCACCTACCAGAACTTTGCTGCCAAGGTGTGGGTTGGGCTCGCGGTGGGTCTTATCGGGGTCGCGCTGGTTGTGCTTACGGCGGGTGTCGGTCACTTGAGCTGGCTGGGAGTGGTTTTGGCGGTGGGGGGCCCGGTCATCAGCGCCATCTACCTGCTGTTATTACCCCACCTTTTGGGCACCTACCGACCCCTCTCCTTGGCCGCGATAATCACTCTGACTGGGGCCGCCATGCTGGCCCCGTTTGGACTGGTCGAGGGCATCACCCACCATCCCCATATCACTTGGGCCTGGCT
>JBAUWA010000102.1:0-5460 GCA_049583555.1 Candidatus Dormiibacterota bacterium
CCTCGGCGGCGCTCGCAACGCCGGCCTCGCGGGCGATCGCGGTGCCCGACGCGAAGGCCTCAAGGCAGCCGTGGTTACCGCAGTTGCAGCGCGGGCCGTCAGGCGAGATCACCATGTGGCCGAACTCTCCCGCGCTCCCCTGGTAGCCCCGATAGAGCTGGCCTCCAAGGATCAGACCTGCCCCGATCCCGGTGCTCACGGTCACGTAGATGAAGTCGCGGGTTCCGCGGCCGGCGCCGCGGCGATGCTCGGCCAGAGCCGCCAGGGTGGCATCGTGCTCGACCAGACACTGACAGCCGAGCATCTCCTCGAGCTGGTCCCGGAGCGGAACCTGACGCCAACCGGGCAGGTTGGGTGCCCCCTCGACCACCCCGGAGCCGCTGTCCACCGGGCCCGGCACGCCGATCGCCATCACCAGACGGGAGAGCTCGGCCTCAGGCTCGGTGGCCACCGCCTCTCGGACCAAGTCGCCGATCTGCGCCAAGACCCCCGTAGGCCCATCCTCGGCGGCCGTTCGAGCCCGTCCCCGGTGCCGGACCTCGCCGTCGGGCCCAGCCAGTCCAACGCGCAGCCAGGTTCCTCCCAGGTCGACCCCGGCCACGAAGGTCGGTCGGCGGGGAGAGGCCGAGATCATCTCTAGATCTCGAGCGCTACGGGAAGTGGTGGCATCCCGGCCAGGGCTCGCATCCGCTCCACGTTGACCCGGTCGGGACCGTGATGCTCCAGACCAGGAACTTCCAGGATCATCGGCGCCAGGGTCAAATGCGGATCGGCCAGGATCCGGGCAAAGGCGTTCGACCCGATCTCCCCATCGCCGATGTTCTGGTGGCGATCAAGGTTGGAGCCGAAAGGGGCCTTGGAGTCATTGGCATGAATGGCAGCCAGGCGATCGAAACCGATCTCCTGACCCAGCTCCTCAACCATCCGAGCCAGGCCCTCGGCATCCCTGAGGTCGTGGCCGGCGGTGAAGGCGTGGGCGGTGTCGAGGCAGAAGCGGAGGCGGGGGTCGTCCACGGCCTCCATCATCTGCCGGATCTGGGTGAATGAGCTACCGATGTTGGCCCCCGAGCCGGCGCTGTTCTCGATGATCAGGAGGCTGTCGCCTCCGCTCTCAGCCAGCGCCCAGCGCATCGTCTCGGCCATCTGGGGCAGGACCGCGTCGAATCCCTGGCCCTTGTGGGAGCCGGGGTGGAAGATCACGCCCCTGACCCCGAGTAGGTTGGCCGTCTCCAGAGAGTGCCGAAGCGAGCCCCGAGACTGGGCCAGCAGTGCCTCGTTGGCGGTCGCGAGGTTGATCAGGTAGACGGCGTGGAAGAAAAAGGCGTCGAGGCCGGTTTCCGCCATCCGGCCCCGAAACGTCGCCACCGTCTCCTCATCCGGGTGGAGGCGGCGCCAGGTCTGGGGCGGTGTGGCATGAATTTGGATCGCCTCGGCGCCGATAGCGAGCGCCCGGTCGAACGCGGTCGAGATCCCGCCCTCCACCGAGACATGAGCTCCGATCTGGACCATGGCTAACCCGGCGCCGTCTGGGTGGGCGGCACATAAACCTCCGAGGAAGGCGGGGGAGACACAGCTTGGCTGACGCCGAACGCGCTATAGCGCAGCGAGATCGGCTGGTCTCCGGTGATGGCCAACTCCAGGAGGTGATGCGTGTTGGGCTCTACGAACAGACGCAATGATGAGCTTCCGCCGGCCTCCTCCACCACTAGCACCGGAACTCCGCTGAGTTTGGAGCGTCTCACAGCCAGGGGGCCCCTGAGGGCCGTGGTCAAGGTGGCGGCCAGACCCGAGCCTGCGAAGGGCTCCACGCTCTGGCGGTAGCTCTTCGCAACCGCTGCCGGCTGGAGCACCCAGGTGGTGGCCGGGTCAAGGTTGCCGGGAAGAGAGCTGATCCCCAGCTCCGCGAGCTCGGTGGCTGACCGGACGTAGACCTTGCCCGCGGCTGCGATGACATCGCTACGAAAGGTCTTGGAGCCTGGCACGGCGATGTCCAGAGTGCCCTTGAAGTCACCGTTGCCCAAGACCACTACCCGAAAGCTGGTGACCGTTTCTCCGGCGCGGCTGGTTCCTGTGATCCGGTAGGCGGGGATCCTGGCCATGGCGGCCGCCACCCGATTCACCAGCTGGGTGCCCGTCGGCAGGGTCTGGGCACAGCCGGTCAGCAGCCATGCCGCCGCCGCGGTCAGCGCGGTCACAACCGCAAGTCGCCCCGTTTGGGCTGGCAGCCGCAGGTTCGGCAGCGGCGCCAACGCTAGATCCTCACTACCAGTACCGCCAGCGCGTAGACGATGTATAGACCCAGGCCCAAGGGGGCCAGCACTCGCGTGTTGACTCCCTTGCGACCGGCTGCCCAGAGAGCGCCCACTACCCCCACCGCGGTGATCCCGGCGGCGAGGAACCCCGCCTGCGACAGCCGCCATGGGGTGAAACAGAGACCGATGATGGCGGGGAAGGTGGCCTGGAAGACAAGCGCCCCGGTGACGTTGCCCAAGGCCAGGTTGTCGCGGCTGCGCCGGATCCAGAGGGCGCCGGCGGTCACCTCCGGCAGCTCGGTGGCGATTGGAACCAGCAAGAGGGCCAGCACCAGGGGGGAGAGATGGGCAAGGCTAGCCACCCGGTGCAGTCCGTAGAGGAAAACCTCACTGGCCAGCGCCAGTCCTGCCAGGCCCACCAAGGTCTGGACTGCGGGCAGCGTCAGCCGGTTCGGTCCGTCCGGACTCCAACTGCGGACCAGCCGCGAGAAGAGGAGGGGCTCGTAGTCACCTTCCAGGGCGACGTCGGCTCTTAGAGTCCGGCGAACGAAGGCGATGTAGAAGAGAGCCAGCAGGCCGGCGTCAAGGTAGCGGAGGGGCCTGGACACAAAGGCCCCGCCGATGAGGAAGACGAAGCTGAAGGAGAAAGCCCAGAGCACCCTGCGGGCATCGACCGAGTTCACCCGGAGGTGTGACCTGCCGCAGAGGACGCCGACCAACCCGACCATTCCAAGGCCGACGCTGGCGAGCATCAGGGGAGCGCCGAGGATTGCTCCGGTAGCGGTTTGGGAGGCCTCACGTCCTCCTGAGATCAGGGCCACGATCGGGACGATCGTTTCGGGCATGGCGGTACCCACTGCGGCGATGACGCTGCCGGTCATCCCGTGGCCCATGCCCAGCGCGCGGGCCGCCCACTCCACCGCATTGGTGAACATGGTCGCGGCGATCAGCATCAGCACCAGGCCACCGGCGAAGGCGAGCCCTATCTGCATAGGTCAGCCGTCAGAACGCGATCGCGACCGGGACGAACCCGCAAGGTCGACCAGCAGCGCCAGGCCGTGGCGGCCGATCGCGCCCAGCCCCACGTGCTGGACCCGCTCTCGCGGGGTGGGGGCAGCTGGCGACAAGGCATCGGCGATCCGCTGTCGGTACCACGGGAATAGCGAGCCGGGGAGATGGTCGGGCGCGACCCACTCCAAGCGCCAAGCCTCCCGGCTCCGTCTCAGCCTTCCGCCCACCGGGTGGGCACGGAAAACGGCGTCGGTGGAACGGCGGAGCCCGGTGAACCGGTAATAGCCGGTCAGGCGCTCCACCTCGATTTCGAGGCCCGTCTCCTCGCGAGTCTCCCTGGTCACGGTCCTGACCGGGTCCTCTGTTCCCCCGACATGACCTCCAGGTGGCTCCCAGCCCGCCGGCCAGAGCCGCAACTGGAGCAAGACCCTGCCCAACTCGTCCACTACGACGGCCTGGGCGCCGCTCACCGGCACCGAAGCTAGAAGGCGCTGCAAGGGTTGGCCAGAACCGTGACCAGGGCGTTAGACGGAGGGGCTATGACCCACTCGAGATTGGGGAAAAGCGCATTCGGTGGCGACCCGTTCACCACTTCGCGCCAAAGCCAGTCGGAGGCCGCGAAGATCGGCCCAGAGATCGAGAACCCCGAGTAGAAGAAATTGGGCAGGATCAGAAAGATCACCAGGGCCGCGATCAGGATCCCGGTTCTATTCCGGTCGATCCACTGGAAGAGTAGGGGCGCATGGCTGCGGAACAGGCCCTCGGCGACGCCGTAGCCGTCGAGGGGTGGGATCGGGATCAGGTTGAACACGAAGAGGATCACGTTGACGAAGAAGGCCTCGATCAGGATCCAGTAGACGTAGCCGGCGAGACTGAGGTTGAAGCTGGGCAGGAGGCAGGCCTGCACCGCCGGATCGGCGGCGATCAGCACCCGCAGCAAGACTCCCAGCAGGGCCGCGATCAGGAGGTTGCTGAGGGGACCGGCGAAGGAGAGCCAGGCTCGCTGGCGGCCTCGGCGCACGTAGATGGGGTTGTATTGGACCGGCCGGGCGAACCCGATTCCGATCAGCACCAGCATCGCCAGTCCCAGGGGATCGATCTGGGTGGCGGGGTTCAGGGTGAGCCGACCCTGCTGGCGCGGAGTGGGATCGCCGTACGAGGTTGCCACCAACGCGTGGCAGAGCTCGTGGACGGTGAAGCCTATGACAATCCCTGGGACGGCGAAGAGCAGGAGGACGAGGTAGAACTCGACGCCGGTACCGAGCAAGGGCTATCAGTCCAAAGGAATCTTGTGGGCCTGCCGCTGGTGGCCCTTGGTCCCTTTGGGATCGCGCCGGTGCTGGATCGCGGCGCTTGCCGCCAGGAACAGCTCGCGCTGCGCCTTGAGCAGGTGAGCGCGCGACTCCTTCGGCACCAGGTCGCCGACATCTCGGGCGGCCCGTGCAGCAGCCTCTCCGATCAGTCTGGCCGCCCATTCAGCTACGCGGGCGGCGTCCTCTCGCTCCATCACGCCCTCCCAAAATGAATCGCCAGGCGGCCGCTCTCGAGCTGGGCTGAGGTGGTCACCTTGCCATGCAGAACCCGCGGCAGACTGATCTCGCGCTTGTAGGGTCCGACGCTTACGTAGAGGTCGTCGTCCCGCTGCGTGAGCTCCACCTGGTCCTTGGTCGCGAAAGGTAGCTGCAGTGAGAGCACGTACCCTTCGCCTTCTCTGCGCAGAGACTGGGGTTTGGTGTCATAAAGGATGGCGCTGGGATCGATGTCGCCGAACAGCGCATCGGCCAATTCGCGAAGGTTAGGGAGCCCCAGAACCTCATGGTCGAAGAGCGGGCTATTGAGGATCGGGACCGGAGAAAATGCGGCTTCTACCTGCTCAGCGTAGCGCTGCTGCGACCGCCGCCAGTCAGCGAAGTAACCCTCGCTAAGTGCCTCGGGAAGGACGCGGTTCACCAGCACCGCGTCCACCTGATAGTCATAGAGATTGAGATACGTATAGGCGCGCTCCGCTTCTTTGATCACCATCTTTTCCAGATTGAGTACCAACCGCACCGTGCAGTTCCGAGAGTCGCTCAGGACCTCTTTCATGGATTCCAGTTCGGTCAGCAAGTCTTTGATTGATCCGTAGACCTGGTCTGGGGGTAGGGGTATGTTGATGAAGGGCTGGATTACCGGACGAGCTACCTTCATGACCCTGCGC
>JBAUWA010000103.1:0-18277 GCA_049583555.1 Candidatus Dormiibacterota bacterium
GGCCAGGATTGTAGGGAAAGCGATTGAGCATGCAGAGCGCCAGCTCGGTACGGTCGACCAGCAGGTCCTGGCCATCCCCGTTGGGCCTCGCCGCGGCACAGAAGATGCATTCCTCCTCTTCCCCTTGGGGATGAGGCCGCTCGATGTAGGCCATCCTCCAGGGCGCCCAGAGTATCTCCATGCCACCTCCCTGTGGATGCCAATCAGTTTGACGATGTGAATTGCTTCAAGTAGACTACCGAGGTCATCGGCCAGAGGCGCTGGTTCGCCTTGGCCCCGCTCACCCGCCTTCGGGCATTTTCGAGGTCTTCTTCTTTTTGGGATCGGTGATCAAAAAGCGGCGCAAGAAAATGCGCAAGCACAAGCACAAGAAGATGCTGAAGAAGACCAGATGGCAGCGTCGAGCCACCTAACTGCTGAGTAGGCGTCCGAACTGAGGGAGCCAACCAGCCACCGATATACTGGGTCGCCCTCGGGGCGATAGCTCAGCTGGGAGAGCGCTGCCCTCGCACGGCAGAGGTCAGGGGTTCGAATCCCCTTCGCTCCACAATTTGGCCTTGACCCCGTTCGCCCGGCTCGTGAACCTAGTTCGCCCGCGTACCGATCATCGACATGCCTTACCTGTACCGGTACACCGGCAGAAGCTCATGCCGGGGACAGACGGCTTGGATCGTGGCAATCTGGCCGATATCGGTGAAAGCGAACTAGTGTCGGAGGTCGTCGCGATCGATTTCCCCAACGACGCCGGCGCCCGTAACCTGCGTTGCGGATGAGCACGTTGATCGGCCCGAC
Organism: Candidatus Dormiibacterota bacterium; assembly: GCA_049583555.1. GTDB lineage: Bacteria > Chloroflexota > Dormibacteria > Aeolococcales > Bog-877 > Bog-877. Next base: position 793 of record JBAUWA010000103.1, read on the forward strand.
GTGCTGCTCGACCGCGTGGACGAGGGTGCGAGTGAGCCGGGCGACCCATGGTGGGACTCAGGCGCTGGGAACCAGCTTCCAGATCGCCTCGGCGCCCTCTCGCGCCAGCTCAAAGCAACCGAACCTGAGTCGACTGGTCGGCAGGTGGTCACGGACCTGAGCCAACGAGATCGGCTCAATCTCACGAAGGTCCGCTCGCAGCCGAAAGCCGCCGGGAATGACGGCACTCGGCTCCGGTTCCGCGCCGGTCACCGTCCCAACGATGGCGATCGCCTGGAACGGATCACCTTTGGGGAAGGTCGTCTTCGGGGAGTACACGAGGAGTCGATCGCCGACGCTCATCCGGGACAAGGGAGCACGCTTGCCGTGGTTGGCCATGATGAACCCTTCGGCCAGACCTCGCCGAGCGTGATCGTGAGATATGACGAGCACCCAGGTGCGGGCAACCGCTGACGGTGTGGTCACGGCAAAAACGTACTCGCCCGCTCTGATGCCCTGTGGCGCTAGGGATTCAGCGAGCTACCCGCCCGTGCAGCAGCTCCCGCAAGGGAGGGCTGAAGGATTTCCCAGAGATCGCTACCCTATGACTCAGCACGCCTGCTGATCGGAGGTCCTTATGCAGCGCCCAGGGCTCTTGTGGCGGGGGTTGCGCTGGCGGTTGGGGACCTCGGCCCTGCTGCTGCTGGTGGCTTCGGTGGCAGTTTTCGCCGCCACTGTCGGCCCGCTCTACTTGGGTACGGCTGACGGCACCGTCCTCCACGGCACCCTCAACGGACAGGGAGCCGCCCAGAACGCGGTCACCGCAACGGCGACCGTCGAGTCGCAGACGTCAGCGCCTCTGGCCCACGACAGCTTGGTCCAAGAGCGCCACTCCCCCATGCGTTACTGGTTCGGACCTGGCGTCTTCACCGTGGACGTGGGAATCCGCACCGGAGTCGACGACGCCGTCGCCGACCTGATCTACCGACCCGGCGTCTGCTCCCACCTCACCTTCATCCAAGGCCACTGCGCCAGCTCGGGACTGCAGGTGGATATAACCCAAGAGGATGCGGGGTTCCTCCACCTCAAGTTGGGTAGTGAGCTGGTTCCTGAGGTACCTGTCAGCCGCGCGGTGGGCCGGAACCGCAACGCCCCAGGAAAGACCTTTGTGCCGCTGGAGCCGTCCGACCAATCCCTGCTGGTGGTGGGGATAGTGCGTGAGGTCAACACATCGGATCCCTACTGGCTAGGTGATGACTTCGATGGCTTCTCGCCCCTTCAGTCCCCGCCTCAGCTCGACTCGATATGGACCACGGCCAAGGCCCTGGCAGGGCAGGAATCGATCTCGACCGCTCAGTTCCCCCTCTTGGTCTCCCGCACGCGGGTGGCAAAGCTCACTCCGCTGAAGCGGGCGGTCAGCCAATTCGACTCCCTGGTAACCACCCGGGATGGACTGATTCCCTCGACCGGCCTCTTCAACTCCCTGGGCCTGTACGGCAGTGAGGCCAGCGTGATGGCGGCGATCGTGGTGGTGGTCGATCTCGAGCTGGTTCTGCTGACGCTCTTCGTGCTCTACGGGCTGGTGGTCCGCAGCGAGGAGACTCGGCTCAAGGAGGTGGCGCTCACCAAGCTCCACGGTTTCCCCCGAGCCGCGGTCCTGAGCGCAGGTCTGGCCGAGCCGCTGGTTCTGGTCTCCGTCGCCCTTCCGGTTGGATTTCTGGTCGCCTGGGGAGCGGTGGCCCTAGCCGCCCCGACGCTCTTGCACGGCGCGGCCCTGCTGTTCACCCCACCGGTGTTCCTGTCCGCCCTGACCGCCTATGCCGGCGCCATCGTCGCGACCGTGGTCGGCTCGCGGCGGATCCTCAACCGCCGTCTGATGGAAGAGGTCCAGGGCATCAACCTCAAGCCATCCGCGACCGGCCGGGCAGTGCTCGATGGCGCCGCCCTGGCCCTGGCGATCGGGGGCATGGTGGAACTGGTCCACTCCGGGGTCCTGACCCGGGGCCAGCCCAACCCGCTGTCGCTGCTGGCCCCGGGCCTCATTGCGGTGGCGCTGGCGGTGCTGGGGATCCGGGCTCTCCCCTGGGTCTGCCGCCTCGCGCTCAGGCGGGCCGGTGCGAAATCGGTCGCCGGCGGTCTGGCCCTGCGCCAGGTGCTGCGCCGGCCCCCACTCTCCCGTCAGATGCTGGTGGTGGTGGTGGCGACCGCACTGGTCTGCTTTGCCGGCGAGGCCTGGTCGGTGGCCAACGCCAATCGGGTCGAGCGGGCCGATTTCGAGACGGGAGCGGCCCGGGTCTTGGCCGTCCGGGTTCCAGGATCTCTCAGTCTCTTGGCGGCCGTGGACAAAGCCGACCCTTCCGGCCGATACGCGATGGCGGTCGTGAAGTCGAGCGAGTTCGGCGGGACCCTGATCGCCTTCGATGCCTCGCGCCTCCGTCAGGTCGCCTACTGGCCGGCCGACCTCAGCAAGACCGCAGTCAGCCAGGTGGTGCGCTGGCTCCGCGGTGACTTCCAACCCCAACTGATCCTGACCGGCTCGGTGGTGAAGGTCACCGTCAAGTACTTCGGCCTCCCGGCCGGAGTCCCTGACCTCCAGTTCAACCTCATCGACAATGGCGGCGCCATCTCGGTGGCCGATTTCGGCTACATGGAGATCGGCACCCACACCTACGAGGCCAGCCTGCCCGCCGCCTGCAGCGGCGGCTGCCGGGTGACTTCGATCCAGCCCTACTGGCAGCCCAATTCAACCGACCTCGCCTCGACGACGTTCTCGATCCAGCTGTCGCAACTCTTGGACCGCAGCGGCGACGGTCCTTGGCGCTCTCCTGGAGTTCCCCTCAACCGGACTCGCTACTGGCTGCCCAGTCAGGGCGCCAGCCTCGTTCAAGTGGGCCACGGAGTGCTCTTCACCTTCAACGAGAACGCCACCGAGTTGCTACCACCGGCGGTCATCCCGGCACCCCTGCCGGCCATCCTCCCAGCCGTCAGCACCTACGCCAGCCAGCCCTCCGATCCTGGAGTGGGTAGCAACATCGACTTCGACGGAACCCCGATTTACCTGAATACCAAGGTGGGAGTGGTCGCCCTGCCCGGAGTTGGACGGTACGGGGTGCTGATGGACCTTCCGGTCGCCATCGACTCCGAGACCTCGTACCCGGTGGGAGCGCAAGACTACGTCTGGCTGGCGCCCGACGCCCCAAGCCGGGTGGTGCAGTCACTGCGCAGCCAAGGGGTCTACATCGAGGACACCTCCACCCCGGCCCACCTGTTGAGCGAGTATCAGCAGAGCGGCCCGGCCCTGGCGTTCCTGTTCTTCATCTTCGCCGCCGCTGCGGCAGCGCTGCTGGCGGTCGGTTCCAGCGTCCTCGCCCTGACCGTCAGCTCGCGGCAGCGGGCGTACGAGACAGCCATGCTGGTGGTGGCCGGGATCTCCCGACGTGATCTCTTCCGGGCGTTGGTGGGAGAACAGCTCCTGGTCCTGATTCCCGCGGCGTGCCTGGGAATGGTCGCCGGCCTGGGAGCCGCATTCGCCGCGCTGCCCTCGGTGCCGGAGTTCGTGTCCACCGCCGGTGGGCCGCCGTTGCAGATTGGCCTGCCCGTGGTGCCGGCCCTGGCTCTGTTTGCCAGCCTGGTCCTTCTCCTATTCGCGGCCGCGGTGGTCGCCGCTTACACGACCATGCGGTTGGTCACGGTCGAGCGGCTGCGGATGGAGATCATCTGAAGAAGCCGCTGGAATCCCTCGCTTCTGGCCAGGGGCGCAGGAAACGGCCGTTCTCACGTTCAAGCTGATGCCGATCACCGCCTACCCGATCAGAACCCCGCGCTTGCTAATCCGGCCATTTGTCGAACGGGACTTGGACGATCTTTTCGCCATCCAGTCCCGCAAGGACGTGACCAAGTATCTGTATTGGAGCCCGCGCGACCGAGTTGAGGTCGGCGAGGTCCTGAGGGCATGGACGGTGCCGCCGGCAATGGATGCCGAAGGTCAGTCGCTGGTGCTGGCGGCCGAGCTCCAGGGGTCCAGCCGCGTGATCGGATCGCTATTCCTATTCCTGCGCAGCGTCGAGCATCGCCAGGGGGAGATCGGGTTTGTGTTCAATCCCGACCACGGGGGCCAAGGCCTGGCGACTGAGGGCGCAGCTGAGATCCTCCGGATCGGCTTTGAGGGACTCAACCTTCACCGCTTGTATGGCCGCTGCGACGGTCGCAACCAGGCCTCGGTCAGGCTGATGGGTCGGTTGGGGATGCGCCAGGAAGCCCACCTGATTCAGAACGAACGGGTCAAGGGCGAGTGGACCGACGAGCTCATCTTTGCCATCCTCGCCGAGGAGTGGCGGACGCGAGAAGGCGCTCGTGGCTGAATCTCGCAAGTCACCCCTCGCCGAGGAACTCGGGTCAGATCCGAGGACTAGGGGTCCGCTGCTGGCCGATCTGATCTCGGCACTGAGGCGAGAGGGCGAGGCTCTGGTCTCCGCCGCCGAACGAGCGGGACTGGACGCCGAGGTGCCGACTTGTCCCGGATGGCTGGTACGCGATCTCGTCCATCACACCGGCGGGACTCACCTCTGGGCCGCGGCCCACATAGTCGAGCAGCGCCAGCAGCAGCTCGGCCCTGAGGAAACCGAGGCGCTCACGTCGCCCCGGCCTGACGACGATCTGCTTCTGGCCTGGTACCTGGCCGCTCACCGGGCGGTAGTCGATGCCCTGGAGCAGGCATCGCCCCAACTCTCCTGCTGGACCTTCCTCCCAGCTCCCTCGCCTTTGGTCTTCTGGGCCCGCCGCCAAGCCCACGAGACCGAGATCCATCGGGCCGACGCCGAGGCGGCGAGCGGGAGCATGAGCCCCATCCCGGCGGTGCTCGCTCTCGACGGCATCGAGGAGATGCTCTTCGGCTTCGCCGCCAGACCACGGCGGCTGGCGGTCAGCGGGCGCCAACAGCTCCAGTTGACCGCCCGTGATGCCCCGGGAGAGTGGCTGGTTGAATTCGGTCCATCAGGTGTGCGGGCCTCCCGCGGTGGCGGCACGGAGAGCGACTGCCGGGTGCTGGACAGCGCCTCCAACCTTTACCTGCTGCTTTGGAATCGCAGGCAGGGGGACGGCGCCGAGGTCAGCGGCGACGGGGAGCTAATCGCGCTCTGGCGCCGATCGATCCAAGTGCGCTGGAGCTGATCCACCACCGCAGAAAACGCTCATGCGGTCAGCAGTGATCAGGCAGCGGGAGCGCCGGAGTCTTGGTCCTCGTCGAGGTTGGCGAAGTAAGCCGAGACCGCGTGATCCAAAAGCTCGGGGGTGAGCCTGGGCTCCACGCCGAAGTAGGAGGCCGCGTGGACTAGATGGTCGAGGATGTCCCGCGGCTCGCACCCGTGGAGAGGGCGGCCCGCCTTGCGGTAGTGCTCCTCCACCAGGTAGTTCACCGCCGCGGGATCGTACTCCAGTCCGATTGAGTCGCAGACCCGCCGGAATATGCGCCCGTACTCGATCACCGTCGGGTTGGGAACCTCGACCTTGTAGCGAATCCGGCGCAAGAACGCCTCGTCGATCAGCTCCTTGGGCTTGAGGTTGGTGGAGAGGATCAGGACCTCGGTGAAGGGGACCATCACGGTGGTGCCAGCGCGGCTGACGTTGATGTAGTCGAAGCCCGCCTCGAGGGGAACGATCAGCCGATTGAGCAGGTCCTGGGGGCTCATCTTCTGACGACCGAAGTCGTCGACCAGGAACAGCCCGCCGTTGGCCTTCAACTGGAGCGACGCCTCGTAGTAGCCCATCCGAGGGTCGAAGCTCAAGTCCAGCTCCTTGCCGGTCAGCTCCCCGCCGGCCCGGACCACCGGTCGGGAACACAGGACCCAACGGGTGTCGTGAGCAGGCAGGTCGGCCGACAGGGGCCGGTGGTGGATGGGGTCGAAGACCCGGATCACTTCTCCCTTCACGAAGAGGGCATGAGGAACGAATATCGGGTCCCCAAGCAGGGTGGAGCACGCCTCGGCGATGCTGCTCTTGCCGTTCCCGGGAGGCCCGAAGAGGAAGATCGACTGGCGCGAGCCCAGCGCCGGCCCCAGGCGGTTGAGGACGCTCGGCGGCAGGACCAGGTGATCCAGCGCCGCCCTTAGCACCTGGTGCGTGACCGGGTTGTTGCTGCGTCCCTGGTGGCGGGCCACGGCGATGTAGACGTCCAGAGGGACCGGAGCCGGCCCCGCGTATTGGTTAAGGTCCACCAACTCCTTGGCCCGCTCCCGGCCGGCCTGGCTGATCATGTACTGGAGCCCATCGGCGAAGTCGGTGCCTGTCGCCCCAACGGCGCCGCGAATTCCGGTGGTTTGGACATAGCCTTCGTCGGCCAGGAACTTCAGGGAATCGGAGACGATGCTCCAGGGCAGGCTGACGTGGCGGGCCGCATCTCGTCCCAGCATGGTGCCGTTGTAGTAGATGACCTTGAGTACAAGATCGGCGATGAAGTTGGCGGGGAGGCCGGCTTCCTTGGGTGTCTGCGGGACTGGAGGGAATCCGATCTGGGCCCTGGGTGGGGCGGAGGCGACGGCCATTGGGGCTGCAGACATTCGGCTATGAACTCAATTCTTTGACTCGGGAGCCTCTCCCGGACTGGATCTTGGGGCCGAGTGTTGCATCCCGCTCCCGTAACTCATCCCCCGGCTGTCACGTATTTGCAAGGTCGTGAGAGTCCCGCCACCAAGCTGTCACCGAGGCTCATCCGAAGCCAGTTCCGGGCAGCTTCGCGGGAGCCTGGCATAATCGCCCAACGGGGCGGGCCCGCCACCTGCCCCCGAACCACCTGATGCAGGAAATCACAGTAACCCCGCGCGAGCGGGCATCCAGCGGGGCCGGACACGGTCGAAGACGGTTGCTTCGCCGAGGCTCCAAGCCCGGTTTCTGGCGCCGGCACCTCTGGCTCCGCAATAGCGCCACCGCTGGCCTGGTCGGAGTGCTGGTGGCGGCCGCTGGGGTTGGGGCGGGCATGATTGTCCTGGCCGCCTTCCAGGTGGGCCTCCCGAGTGTGGCTGCCCTGCCCAACCTGGGACCTCCCAACGACAGCCAGATGCTCGCCAGCGATGGCAGTCTCCTGGCCATCCTGCATGAACCGGGGGTCCACCACATCAGTACCCCCTTCAGCCAGGTCAGCCCCCTCTTGATCAAGGCCACGGTGGCGGTCGAAGACCGCCACTTCTACCAGGACACGGCGTCCGCCGACCTCCCCCGCATCGTCGAGTCCGGCCTCAACGACCTGCTGCACCACAGCAATCTTCAGGGCGCCAGCACCATCACGGAGCAGCTGGCCAAGATCTCGTTCCTGACACCGCAGAAGACGCTCACCAGGAAGGTTCGAGAGCTTCTTCTGGGCTACGAGATCTCGAAGGTCTTCAAACCCAACGAGATCTTGCAGATGTACGTGAATCGGATCAACTACGGCAATCAGGCGATCGGGATCGAGGCCGCCGCCAATCTCTACTTCCACATCCCCGCCAAGCAGCTCGACCTAGCTGAGGCGAGCATGCTGGCGGGCATCCCTGATGCCCCCACCGCCTACAACCCTCTCCTCTACCAGGGGGTGGTGGGCTCGGCCAACCTGGCCAAGGATCGTCAGGAGGTGGTGCTCCGGGCAATGGTCAGGAACGGGTACATCACCGAGGCGCAGTCCCGGGCAGCCTTCAAGGAGCCCCTCACCCTCTATCCCTGGGAGGAGAGCGAGGTTGACACCCAACCGGACTTCGTCCAGTTCGCGGTCAGCCAGCTCCAGGCCCAGTTCGGTGACGCCTACCTCAATCCCGGGGGCTGGACCATCTGGACGTCGCTCAACCCAGCCGACCAGGCTGCCGGCATCGCGGACCTTCAGAACCCAAGCAAGGACGCCTACCTGCAGCGCGACTTCAACATCGGTGACGCCGACTTAGAGTCGGTCGACCCCCGTACCGGCGAGATTCTGGCCATGGTCGGGACCACCAACCCGGCCGGCCAGTGGGGCCAGATCAATATGGTCACCACACCCCGGCGCACGGGATCGTCTTTCAAGATGTTCACCTATACCGCCGCCCTCGCCTCCGGCAAGTTCACGATGACGACCCCCATCCTCAATGAGCCCATCGACATCGACGGCTACTCCCCTCTCAACTACTCCCGCACCTTCACCGGCATCTGCATATTGAAGATCTGTCTCGGGAACTCGATAAACGTGCCCGCAGTCAAGGTCGAGGACATCACCGGCCTGCAGACGGTCGCCAACACCGCTATCCGGATGGGGGTAACGGGCCTGCTCAATCCCCAGAACACCTATGGGCTCGCCCTCACACTGGGCGGCACCGCCTTCGGAATCACCATGCTCAACATGTCGACCGGGGCCTCGGTGCTGGCGAGCGGGGGGGTCCTGCACCAGCCCACCACCATCACTGCGATCTACCAGAACAGCAAGCTTACGTATTCGTACAACGTCGCCGACAACTCGCAGCAGGTGGTCCCCGCCGATGTCGCGTACATCATGAACATGATTCTGCAGAGCAACCAGAACCGCCAACCCGAGTTCGGCATCGATAACGGCCTGACCATCCCCAACCGCATCGTGGCGGTGAAAACTGGGACCTCCGACGTCGCGTACGCCAACGGCGAAATCGACAAGACCGGTATCGGGGACAACTGGGTCTTTGGTTGGACGCCAACGTTTCTAACGGCAACGTGGGTGGGCAATCCCGACTACGTGCCGCTCAATGATGTGTCCTCCGGGATCACCGGCGCCGCCCCCCTGTGGCAGACCTACATGGAGGAGGTGCTACCGTCGCAGCCCAACATCTGGTACACCAAGCCCGCCGACGTGGTTGAGGTGGGCAGCGGCTTGAACGCCAACTTCTACCTGCCCAACACCGTCGCCTACGCCAATTCCGACGTGGATTGCCCTGGCGCTTACCAGAAAAACTGGAACGGGAACTGCTAGCGACGACCTGAGGCCAGAGCAGACACCTCCTCTGCGTCAGCCCTCTTGCCCGCCCGTGGTCAGCTGACCCCGACTCCCTCGGTGGCTGGAAGTTGGCTTTGGATCCACTTCTCGATGGTGTCGTCGGATTCCCACGATGTGATCAGGGAATAGCGCGGGTCCGGGCCGGGATGGTGGACGACATGGAACAGCCGCTCGGTGTCGATGACCAGCTGCATCCCTGGATGTAGGGCGATCCTGGTCTCGGTGGAGGGGTCGTCCTTGACATCTCGAAGGATGAATGTTGACTTGCCCGGGCTGTCGGCGAGCTCGAGCCAAGACCGCACCACCCACCCCGCTCCCTCAGGATTGAGGCGGTTGTTGTCGTCGGGATGGAGCTGCCGCAACGCCTGCTCCTCGTCACTGGGATTGAGCTTGATGACTCGGACCCGGCCGAAGTTGCCACCGATCGACTCGACGTAGCGAACCAGGCTGGGAGCGATCTTGCGGTTGTCGGTCCAAACCCCGAACTTGTCGGGCTTGCCATGCTCCCAGAAGCCGTGGCACTCCATCTCCCCATTGGCGGAGGCGAGGGGGGCAAAGTTGGTGTCGCCGCCGCTCTTCCAGTCCACGTAGTCCAGGCTCTCCCACTCCGCCGGTGGGATCGCCGGTCCGTCGTAGTCCTTGAGGACGACGAAGCCGCGCTCTGCCAGGACGTCAAGCTTTCGGTGCATGCAGTTCTCCTCGCACATCTCGGCGCCCGGCCAGAGTCCTCGGCGGGCCGTCGCGACCATGCTAGCCGCTCAGATCAAAAGACGTCCAGCGCTCCTACCGGACTCCTCAGCCTAGCCCTGGGTCAGCTCAGGCTGGCGTTGGAGGCCGGGGCGGGTAGCGGTGCCACCACGGCGGCAGCCAGCCGCTCCAGGCCTCCCGAGGTGACCGCGTCCGGGAAATTGCAGCAGATCTCCCGCACCCCCAGGTCGGCGTACTCCTGAAGCTGCTGAGCGCAAGCCTGGGGAGTCCCGACCAGGCGCCGAGCTCGGTAGCTGCCACGCTCCTCTCCATGCCGGTTGTAGCGCTCGACCAGCAGATCGGCGGCCGCCTCGGTCTCGGCGACGAGGCAGTCCAAAACCACCGCCACCCGCACCGTCTCTGGTCTCCGGCCCGTCGCTTGGCAGTGTCCTGCCAGTACCTCCAGCTTGCGGGCGACCCGAGCCGGAGGCCCGAACAGGCTGCAGCCATCGGCGTGGCGCGCGACCTGCCAGAGGGTGAGCTTCTCGCCCCCACCCGCAATCCAGATCGGCGGCCCCGGAACCTGCACCGGCTTGGGATAAATGAGAGCGTCGTCGATCATGGTGTAGCGGCCCTCAAAGTTGGTGTGCTGGTGGCTCCAGCAGGCACGCATGAGCTCCGCCGCCTCACCGCAGGCGAAGATTCGCTCCCGCAGGCTCGACACCGCGATGCCGAATGCCCGCGCCTCGTCGGGGTCGGAGCCAGCCCCCAAGCCCACCTCAAGACGTCCGGCGCTGGCGACATCCAGGCAGGCCAGCTGGTGGGCCAACCGCGCCGGGTGATGCACCGGAACTGCCAGGCACATGGTCCCGATGCGCAGGCTGGAGGTAACCCAGGCAACCGTGGAGAGGAGCAGCAGCGGGTCGAAGACTGGGCTTGGCGGCTCCGACCCCGGCGCCTGCAGATGTTCGTACACCCAGACCGCGCCGTACCCGCAACGCTCGGCCCGCCGCGCCACGCTCACCGCGGCCTCCCAGCGATCGCCCGGGTTCATCGACTCGGGAAACTCCGACCGCCAACCCTGAGGTATGAAGCAGCCCAGCCGCAGGACGTCGGGGGTCACGGCCGGGCTGGCGCAGCCGCGACCCGTCGGGGACGGACCCGGCGGGCCGGTCCCCATAGCCCCTCCAGGTCGTAGTAGGCGCGCTCGCCGGGGAGGAACACATGGGCGATTACGGAATCGAAGTCGAGACAGGCCCACGACCCTTCCTCGAGCCCAGCACGAGAGAGCGGGTGAACTCCAGATCGCGAGGCCAGATCAGACATTTCGCCGGCGATCGCCCGCACCTGACGGTCGGTGTCCCCCTCACAGATCACGAAGAAGTCAGCGATTGTGGTCTTCCCCCGAAGATCGACCCGGACCACGGCCCGGGCCTTGCGGGACAGCGCTGCGTCAGCCAGCAGTCGGCTCAGCTGAAGCGGCGTCACGCGTCGAGGTTCATAGGCTGTCGACAAGCATGACAAACCGCAGCAAGCCGGCGGCTGGGCACCGGATTTCGTGCTCGAACGGTCTTCGGGGGACGGACCGCGAGACTCTCCTTGTACCCACTTCCTGGCCTGGGATTATCCAATAACGGTTCCGCTGCCGGGCTCGTCCGAGTGGAGGTAGAGGCGGTGGGTGTGGATGTAGTCAGCGACTTCACTGGGCAACATACCCTCGGTGCTGGCGCCGGCAGCGATCCGCTCCCGGATCCTGGTGGCGTCGATCGCCGGAGTCGAAAGCGAGATGACCTCGGCCCCAGGCAGGGGTAGATCGCTCCGGCGAAGGCGCGCCACGACCGCCTGGCCGGTCTCACTCGCAAGGCGGTGCTGGCGCGCCCGCTCGAAGATCAGCAACCTCACCTGCGCCAAAAGACGGCGGACCGACTTCCAGCCGGGAAGAGTGGAAGCGACGTCCGATCCGAGGGCGAGCACCAGAGCCAGGTCGGGATCCTGCGCGCGCAGCCACTCCACCGTGTCCACCGTGAAGGTCGGCTCGACCCGGTCGACCTCCCATCGACATACGGTCACCAGCGGGTCGGCAAGGGTGTGCACCGCCAACTCCGCCATCTCCGCACGGGCAATGGCGCTGGCGTGGGGAGATGGTCGGTAGGTGGGAGCGCCTGTGGGGACCACAACTACCGGCAGCCCGGTTACCCGGCGCAGCTCGCGGATGGCGGCGACGTGTCCAAGGTGTGGGGGATCGAAGGTGCCTCCGAAGAGGACGGCCGAGCCCTGAGCCTCGAACGGCCGCTCAGCCCGGATGGTCATCTCCGGTCCCGATGCTGGCCCGTTCCGGGTCCGGGTCGGGGTAGAAGGTGAAGGCCTCGTCACCGATCTGGATCTCATCGCCCTCCCTGGCGCCGGCGACTAGCAGGGCCCTCTCGACTCCGATCCTCACCAGCTGACGCTGGAGCCGGAGCAGGGACGAGTCGTCGTCCAGGTCGGTCACCGCGATGAGTCGCTCCAGCGACTCCCCCACCACCCGGAAGCCATCTCCTTCCCGATCAACCGAGAACTCCCGGCTCACCCCGCGCGGGCCCCGATAGAGCCGGAACCCTCCGTCCTGGGGGGCGGCGGCCAAGTTATCGGGAGCACGGCCGAGGAGATCTTCGGCTGCCAGCAAGAGTTCGTCGCCACCGGCTCCGGTCGCCGCCGAGATCGCCACGACCGAGACCGTCTCGGGAAGGAGCGCAGCCAGACGGGATGCCAATGGCGCGACCTCGCCGGGATCGAGCAGGTCGATCTTGTTCAAAGCCACGAGGGTCGGCTTGTCATTGAGCGCGGCGCTGTGCAGCTGCATCTCGGCACACACCTGCTGGTAGGCAGTTGCGATGGCCTCCTCCCCCAGGCTGGCATCAACCACGTGAATCAGTGCCCGGGTGCGGGCCAGGTGGCGCAAGAACGCGAGTCCGAGACCAGCACCCTCATGGGCACCCTCGATCAAGCCGGGGACATCAGCCATGGTCAAGGTCCGGCCGTCCCCCAACTCAGCCACACCCAGGTTGGGTGTGAGCGTGGTGAAGGGGTAGGCAGCGATCTTGGGGTGGGCTCCAGTGAGCCTAGCCAGCAGCGTCGACTTCCCGGCATTGGGCAGCCCCACCAGCCCGATGTCTGCGATCAGGCGCAGCTCCAACCGGACCCTGGTGGCTGCTCCGGGCTCGCCTAGCTCGCGTCGACGCGGTGCCTGGTGGGTGGGGCTGGCAAAGTGGACATTGCCGCGGCCCCCCCTACCTCCTCTGGCCAACACCGCACTGGCGCCGGGTCGGTCGAGGTCGGCCAGCAGCTCCCCGGTCTCTACGTCCCAGGCCAAGGTTCCCGGGGGAACCGCAAGAGTGACCGACTTGCCGTCAGCACCGTGGCGCCGGGACGGGCCTCCAGCCCCGCCGGTCGCCGCCTTGAAGGAGCGTGACAACTGGTATCGCTGCAGGGAGGTGAGGCTGCTTTCGGCAACCGCAATCACGTCACCGCCACGGCCCCCGTCGCCGCCATCCGGTCCTCCCTTGGGGGCGAACTTCTCGCGGTGCATGCTGGCTGAACCGGAGCCACCCCGGCCTGCGCTCACCGTCAGCACGACCTCGTCCAGAAACATCAGCCGGAGCGGGCACTCGGCCCCGCTAGTCAGCCGGTCTGGCTGCCTGTCGCGCTGATCGTGGCTCGGGTTCGGTCGGTGCGGTAGGGCCGGTAGTCAACCACGCCCGCCTGGAGGGCGAAGAGGGTGTGGTCCCGCCCCACCCCGACTCCCGGACCGGCAAGGATCCTGGTGCCGCGCTGGCGTACCAGGACGGCGCCGGCGCCAACCGTCTCGCCACCGTATACCTTGACCCCGAGACGTTGCGATTGGCTGTCACGTCCGTTGCGGCTACTGCCGCCGCCCTTCTTATGAGCCATCAGTTTTCTCCGACTTTCCCTCGGTCTGGGCACGCGACCTGGGCGTCTTCTTCTCAGCAGTGGAGGGGAGCGCCGATGTGGCTGACCTACGGGGCGCCCTGACCGCCTTCGGCTTCGCGGCCCGAGCCTCCTTCACCTCCCCCGAGGGGGCGGGGGTCGGTCCGGACTTGCGAGTTGAGCGAGGCCTGCTAGGTGACCGCGGCGACACCTTCGGAGCTGCCGGTTCCGGAGCTGCGTCCGCGCTGGCCCTGGCCTTGGGGCCAGCTCTGCCGGTGTGTTGCTTGGCAGGCTCCGCAGGTGCGTCCTGGTAGGCGCCCAGCCGGACTTCCTCGACTCGCAGTTCGGTCAGCTCAGCCCGGAATCCCCGATGGCGCCGATAACGCTTCTTGGGCTTGTACTTGAAAACCAGGATCTTGGTGCCACGGAAGTGGCTGACCGCCCGCGCCGCCACTGCGACACCTTCGAGGCGCGGTCGACCGATTTGGGTCTCGCCCTCGTCACCCTCTTCGGTGATCAGCATGCGGACGTCGGAAAGTTGGATACGGGATCCCGGCTCCACGTCCAAGCGATCCACCACTAAGCGTTCGCCCGGGGCAGCCCGGTACTGCCGTCCCCCCACCTGGACGATCGCGTACATCAAGACTCCCTCGGAGATGCAGATTTTGGCAGCGAACGGCTGACCTCGGAACCGATCGCACAAAGGCGGCGTCACGCCTCAGACCCGGGCGGCGAGTTTACCAGAGCCAACTCCGGTCCAGATCCGGCGGCCGGCTAGCTCACCTGGAGCGGCGCGAGGGCGGTGTAGTTCTGCTGAATGTAATTCTGAGTCTGGGACCCGGTGCTGGCGACCAGAGTTGCCGAGCAGGTGTAGATCCCTTGCGGCACCACCGACAGCACCTCGACCGAGAAACTGAGTGACAGGCTCCCAGGCCCCCCCGAGCCAGCCCCGGGCAGGTCGAATCCGCTCCAGACCGGGAGCTCGGATCCGAGGTTTGGATAGCTGACACCGCCGGTACCGGCGTTGCCAGAACTCGCTCCGGTGCCAGCGAAGTCGAAGTCGTCGGGCAGGGTGACCCCGATCGAGGCGTCCGGTGCCTCGCCGCTGCCGGTGTTGGTCACCACCACCTGGTAGGTGACCAGCTGGCCCGGTGTAGTCGTCGCAGGACTGACATGGAGCTGAAGAGTGAGCGAAGGGGCTGGCGAGATCGTGAGATCGAGGGGAGTTCCGGAAAGGGTGTTGACGAAGCCGGTGGCGAAGACCTGAGGCGCTACCGGGGCGGTCCCGGGGCTGCCGGTGGCCTCGAGCACGGCGGTGATATGTACCTGCGATTTCCCCCCAGAGTTGCCCGGACCCATGGCCCAGGCGCCCCAGGTGAGGGTTGCTTCCTTGCTCCGAGGCGAGACGTCCGCCGACCGCTCGGAGTTGCCGTTGACGGTGGTGGTGGCGGTGGTGAGGTAGGTGAAACCGGAAGGCACCACGACCCGGACGGTGACCCCGTCGACACTGTTCTGGCTGACATTGGTGACGGTGATCTGAACTTCCACCTCGGTGCCCTGCGGTACCGAGGTGGTGTCGGCGGTGGAACCGTTAGAGACCACCTGGCTGCTGACCCGAAGGCCACCAAGTCGGTTGGTCCCGCAGGCGCTCAGGGCGGTCCCCAGACCAACCGCCAGCAGGACGAGCGCGGCCACGCCGCTGAGCCTCCGCAGACTCAGCGGGGACCTCCCACCCGATTGGAGCTCGCCAGCGGCCGGCGGGTGGCGGCCGCCTTGCCCAGGGCGACGTGATGGTCGGGGGCGGTCGGCAGAGGGGTGGGATAGCCGACCTCGCTCAAAAGCTGCATCGCCATCTGACAGTCGAGTCCGATCACGGTGTCGGTGCGGCCGCCGACCGCATCCACCAGTGACCCGCCCAGACCCTGGACCGCGTAGGAGCCCGCCCGATCCAGGGGCTCTCCACCGGCGATGTACTGGTCCATCTCGTTGTCACTGAAATCTCGCATCCGTACCGCCGAGCGCGACACCCCGGTCGACTCCTTCATCGAACCGGCCGAAAGGGCGCAGATCCCTGTGAGAACGACGTGCCGCTGGCCCCGCAGCGATCTCAACATCTCACGCGCCCTTTCCACCGTGCGAGGCTTGCCCAGGGGGCCGTCCGGCCCCATCACGATGGTGTCGGCAGCCAGAACGTAGACGTCGTTGTCTGAGATCAACTTCAAGGCCGCGTGAGCCTTGTTGCGAGCGATCAGCTGCACCGCGAGATCGGCGCAGACGCCGGGCAGGAGTTGCTCCTCGATCTCCGGCCGGACCACGACGAACCTCAGTCCTAGCCTTACCAGGAGTTCGCGGCGGCGCTCCGAGCCGGAGGCCAGGACTAGTTCAACCACGTCCTAATAGTGCCTCCAGTTGCCGTGGCGCGGGCAGGTCGGGCTGGATGCAATCCAGTGCCGACAAGCACCTCACGGAGTATTGAGTGTAGCAGCGGGAGCGACGGACCTCGGAGGCCCCCACAGTCGGGGCCCCCACCTGGCGACCGCGGTCCACGCCAGACCCACGACCGCCAGCGCGGCCCACCACAGACCTAGAGTCACAGGGAAAGGCGCGGTTTGGAGCTGGGGAAGCAGCAGTAGCAAGCCCATCCCAACTCCCGCGGCCCAACCGCACCCGCGGAATGACAGGCCACCGGGAGGGCCCAGGACCCAGGGCAACGATCCCACCCAGGCCGTGGCCAGCAGAACCCGGGCCACCTCCGCCCCCAACCCGCCGGCGCCAAGGACACCCGACCAAGTCGACGAATGCACCGCCAGAGAGAGCAACAGCAGACCCCAAGACCAGGCTCCCGCCACCACGAACGCCACGCCTCGGCGGCTCCGAGGGGCCGCGAGGAGCTGGAGCGCCCAGAGGCAGCCCAAGCTGAGAGCGACCCCGCCGAGATCGGCTCCGGATGCCCAGGAGATCCCCACCGGGGCCACTGGATCGTCTGGCCAGGGCATCGGCGCCACGGTCAAGCCGAGGAGGGTCAGCCCCAGCAGAATCGCCCAGGGCCTGGGCATTGCCAGCCCCCGCCAGCTGAAAGCGACGGCCTTGTCCCGCAGCAGTAGCCCGGAACTGCCCAGCAGGGCAGCCACCAGACCGGCCAGGCCGCCGGGGTAGATCGCCAGAGCGGCGCAGACGGCGAAGGCGAAGAGAAGATGGTTCACAGGTGGAGTCCGAAGGCGGTCTGTAGGACCGGGCCCGCCACCAGTCCCACTGCCAGCGCTCCGAAGGCCGCGACCAGCCCAACCAGTTCACTGACACGAGGGCCGCGCACCGTCGCCCGGATCGCCGCCTCGCGCGCTCCCGCCCCGGATGCCGCCAGTTGGAGGCCGAACCCCAACAGAAGCAAAGCCACCACCACCGGGCCCATGAAGCTGACCCCGACCAGCGCCAGCACTCGTCCGGTGAAGCCGCCGAACGGAGGCACCCCGGACAAGGCCAGCCAGGCGAAGAGATGCGAGCGGGCGCCTCGGGGCTCGCTCAGCGCCGCTCCCGCCAGCCAGTGGACCACGATCAGCAGCATTGCTGCCGCCAGACCCTGGGCGTCACCGCTGGCGATCCCCACGCACATGAATCCCACATCCGCCTGCAGCACCCGCCAGTAGCGAACGCTGGGATCGGCGAGGAGTCCGGCGCAGCCCCAGAAGATGGCGGTGGCCAGTCCCAGCGCCACCAGCAGCAGCTGCATCACCTGACCGAGGGCGAACGGTCCGGCCACCATCACCCGAGCCAGCGCCACGATCGCCACCGGGATCAGCCAAATCCGCCAAACCGCGGCTTCAGGCGAGGTCACCCGGGACACGGCTGACACCCAGCCCGAGAGCGGCAGCAGCCCCGCCACACCGCCCAACCCGCCCACTAACAGCATGCCGGCGAGGGCGGCCGGCGCCGCAC
>JBAUWA010000104.1:0-7184 GCA_049583555.1 Candidatus Dormiibacterota bacterium
GGCGGGATGTCCCCGGCCGATCTGCTCCGAGCCATCCGCCAGGTGGCGCTTCACACCCCGGTCGTGGCCATGGACGTGGTCGAGGTCGCCCCGGCTCTGGATCCCGCCGAGCTCACGGCTCAGAACGCCAATCGCTGCCTGCTGGAGCTGATCTCTGCGACCGCAGCCAAGCGCCGCCAGAGCGCAGCGCTGGCCGGCCCCAGCTGATTTCCCTACTCCAGCACCAGCAGCAGCTGGCTCTCCGGCAGCTCCCGATAGGCGCTTGAGCCCGTCCGCAGGAAGGTCAACCAGTGAGGTGGGATCAGCACCCCCAAGTGAAGGCGCTGCAGGCGCCGGGCGGTGGCTTCGGGCTGGCTCAAGTCGGGATACCCGACCGCCCGTCCGTCCGAAACCACCCCGCAGCTAGCCCGGAACTCGGCCGCCAGACGATCGGTCACGGTCCAGAGCTGCTCCTCGGGTATCCGAACCGCCAGCTCAGCCCAGGGTGGCAGTCTCAAGGTGACTTCCCCCGTCGCTCCTCCCTGCAACTGAACCGCTTCGACGACTAAGGGGACTCTGTTCCACAGCAGCGGCTCGCCCAGCAGAAGGGGAGCGCCTTGGCGGCGACCGGCTCCATAGCGCTCCCCATCTGGGTCCGACTGGGCCTTGGCCTCCTGGCGAAGGATGTCGAGGGCCCTACCCACCAGCCAGGGCTGGCCCGCCTCCAGGGGGCAGCTGAGGGATACGGTGGTGGCATCAGGAGTGGGCAGGCAGCAGCACCACGGTGGCGGGGAAGCTTGGTCCATCTCGACCAGCCTATCGGCGGTTGGTCTGGCACCTGGCCGGGCGAGGTACCCTAGCGGAGTCGGCGACCTGGTCCCAGGAGGCGGTCATGCAGCGATTCGTAGGTGGGCCCCAGCAGTGAGGGCCGAGATCGAACCCCAGCCGGCGGCTCCGCAGTATCGGGAGACGGCGCTGGAGGGTGTTGACCACATTGAGTTCTTCGTCGGCAACGCACTCCAGGCTGCCCACTTCTACCGCTCCGCCTTCGGCTTCGACGTGGTCGCCTATCAGGGTCCAGAGACTGGGGTTAGGGATCGCGCCTCCTACGCCCTCAAGCAGGGCGATGTGACCCTGGTGATGACGGCCCCGCTCACTCCCGACGGTGAAGTCGCCGACCACGTCCGCCTCCACGGCGACGGCGTGCGTACGCTGGCATTCACCGTCGATGATGCCTTCGTCGCCTTCCAGGATGCGGTTCAGCGCGGTGCCCGTCCCGTCGCCGAGCCTCACGTCATCGAGGATGCCAACGGTGCGGTGCGGCTGGCGACGGTGCGCACCTTCGGTGACACGGTGCACACCTTCGTAGAGCGCTCAGAGTATCTGGGAAGTTTTTTGCCCGGATATCGAGCGGAATTCAAGAGCGGTGTCGGTGCCGGGCTGCAGCTGGTCGACCACTGCGTCTGCAACGTCGAGCTCACCCGTATGGACGAATGGGTCAGCTGGTACAACCGGGTCTTCGGATTCGACGTCTTCCAGGAATTCGACGAAAACGACATTGCCACCCAGTACTCGGCGCTACGCAGCAAGGTGGTGCGCGGCGGTCGCGGTGGTCGGGTGACCTTCCCCATCAACGAACCCGCTCAGGGACTGCGAAAGTCGCAGATCGAGGAATATCTCGACTACTACCATGGCCCTGGGGTTCAGCACATCGCCCTGCACAGTGAAAACATCATTGAAAGCGTGGACTGGTTGCGGCGCCAGGGCGCCGAGTTCTTGCGCGCCCCAGACAGCTACTACGAGACGCTGCCCGACCGAGTGGGGCCCATCGACGAGGATATCGAGAGACTGCGGCAGCTGAACATCCTGGTCGACCGCGACGAGCACGGTTACTTGCTGCAGATCTTCACCCGCCCGGTCGAGGATCGTCCCACTCTCTTCTTCGAGGTGATCCAGCGCAAGGGATGTCGCGGATTCGGCAAGGGCAATTTCCAAGCTCTGTTCGAGGCCATCGAGCGCGAGCAGGAGGCGCGCGGAAACCTCTGACCGGCGCCGAGGAGCCTTCTCGGAAGCGTCGATGAGCGTCCGCTCTGAGCGCCAAGTGTCGACCGGACTCGAGGCGCCGCTCTCGGTCGCCGCGGCCAGACGGCGGATGCTGGCCCACGTTCCCCGGATGGCGACCGAGCAGATTGCCATCGACGGAATGGCGGCCAATCGGGTCTTGACCGCCGATCTAGTCGCCCAGGTGCAGTTGCCGCCCTGGAATACCAGCGCCATGGACGGCTACGCCGTCCGGGCCCAGGATGTGCAGCGAGTTCCGCTGCGACTGCCGGTGGTGGGGGAGATGGCGGCGGGGACGCCCCCGGGGACGGTCGCGATCAGAGCCGGCAGCTGCGCCAAGGTAATGACAGGGGCGCCCCTGCCCGACGGCGCCGACGCCGTCGTGCCCTACGAGTGGACGGACCGCGGCGCGACCGAGGTACTCATCCTCGAGGCCCCTTCCGAGGGGAATGCCGTCCGCCAGGCGGGGGAGGACCTCTCCCCGGGCGACCCGATCCTGGCTGCCGGCCACCGGCTTCGGCCCACCGACCTCGCGGCGGTCGCAGCCTCAGGGCTGGCCACGATCGAGGTCTCCATGCGCCCCCGGGTGGCGGTCGTCACCACCGGCGATGAGATCCGTCCGGCCGGGAGCCCCCTAAAGCCGGGACAGATCTACGACACCGCCGGTCCGGCGCTGGAGGCGTTGATCACATCTGCCGGTGCCGAGCTGACCCTTCGGCTCAGAGTCGGCGACGATCCTCAGCTGGTCGAGGCGGCGTTGGCGCAAGCGGCCGCCGCCAGTGATGTGGTGATCACGGTCGGGGGGGTGAGCGTCGGTGACCACGATCACGTGCGCGCCACCCTGGAGAGGCTGGGGAGGCTTTGGCTTTGGCGGGTGGCGATGCGACCCGGCCGGCCGATCGCCTTCGGCGAGCTGGGCGAAAGCGTCTTTCTCGGGCTGCCCGGCAACCCCGTATCGGCCAACGTCACCTTCATCCTCTTCGGCGCCCCCTGCCTCCTGGCCATGCAGGGTGCGAGTCGACCGGAGCCCGCGACGCAGCCAGCGGAGCTGCTGCACCAGGTCGAGAAGCCGGAGGGATTGGAGACGTTCCACCGCGCCGTAGTGCGCGCCCGACCGGGAAAGCTGCCGGGGGTGCGGCTGACCGGTACCCAGAGCAGCGGGGCCACGACCTCGCTGGCTCGTGCCGACGCCCTCTTGGTCCTACCCGCCAAGGGGACCAAGGTCGAGCGCGGCACGGTCGTGCAGACGATCCCCCTCTGAGCGGGATCTCGATCCTCCATGCCCAGCGAAATGGCTGGCCGTGCTCGGTCGCTCGCCTGACTAGGAGTCGAACTCCAACCCTAGATCGCCTCCGGCAGCGCCTGCCTGGGTGGCCGCGCCGATGGCTCCCTGCAACACCTTGCTCCTGCCCTCGCGAGACTGACCGGCGGCGGCCCTACCGGCCAGGTATGTCGCCAGGGGTGCGTACTGGCGGGCCCCCGAGACGTGCGCCGCCTCGGCCGCCAGGTCCAGGACCAGCTTGGCCTCCTCCGGGCGCAGGATCGCATCGGCGGCCCCCAGCCCTTTCAGGTATCGGTCGAACCACTCGTTCACGGATTCCCTCCTTGATCCGTCTGAGCCCACATCAGTTTCGCCGCCGCCGCCAGCTCGCCGGGGGTATTGCAGTTGACGAAGGAGGCTCCCTCCGGGTCCCACTGCCGCCACTCGGACTCGCGTACCCGTCGTAGACGCAGGCCAGACACCGTCTGTCGGAGCGAGGGCCCTTGCTCCGGGCGAACCAATTGTCGCGCCACGGTTCGCAGCTGAGCCACCGCGTCCCGGCGATAGACGGCGAAGAGTGGCTCCAGGCGGCCCTCGCGCTCGGGAACCACAGCCTGGGTGAGCGGCTCGCCAACCGCTATCGCGATCAGTCCTTCTGCTAGCCGGGGCGAAGGGAAGGGCAGGTCGGCAGCCAGGGCTAGCACCCAATCGGCATCGCCGGTCGACAACCCAGCGATCAGGCCGGCTACCGGCCCCTTGAAGCCCGCCTCGTCCTCGACCAGGCGCCAAGCGGTGCCGTAGTCATGCTTCCCGGCAATGGTTGGCGGCCCTATAAGTCCGCGGAGCCGATCTGCGCCGCGGCGTATCAGGGGCGGGTCTTGAGGGCCGGGAAAGGGAAGCCCGGGCTTGTCCGACCCCATCCGGGTGCTGCCGCCTCCGGCCAGGATCAGCAAGCCGACCTTCAGGGCGGTGGCTGGTTCCGGGGCTGGTTCAGCCAGGTTGGCGCGCCAGCCGCGCAGGGGTTGGTTCTACCCGCCTCGGATGCGAGTACACGTTGCAGCGTCGGCCGCGGAGAAAGCCGACCAGGGTGACGCCCGTGGCCTCGGCGGCCTGAACCGCCAGTGAGGACGGAGCCGAGATCGAAGCCACCAGGCTGATTCCCGCCGCTGCGGCCTTCTGGACGATCTCGAACCCGACCCGGCCACTTACCACCAGCAGGCAGTCGGTGAGCGGCAGTTGCCCCTGCAGCAGGGCCCGTCCCACCAGCTTGTCGACGGCATTGTGTCGGCCCACGTCCTCCGCCACCTCCAGCGGCTGGCCGATCTGGCGCAGCAGACCAGCGGCGTGGAGCCCCCCGGTGGCCCGGAAGACTCGCTGCGCCTCCAGGAGCAACCCGGGCAGGCGGAAGAGCTCATCGGTGGGCCAGATTGCTTCTCCAACCACCGAGGCCTGGACCGCCTGAAGTGCCTCCAAGGTGGCGGTTCCGCAGATCCCGCAGGCGCTGGAAGAGGGGAGGGCCCGCTGCCAGCCCAAGGCGCCGTCGGGCAGAGGGAGGTGAAGGTGGACGTCGACCAGGTTCTCGGCGGCCGAGTCGAGCTGAACCGGGAAGGGGATGCCATCCATTTGCGCCTGTCCGCTGGGGGCCAAGCGTAGAAACTCGATGTCGGAGGCTTGCTGGACCACCCCCTCGGCATGAAGCAAACCCAGGGCCAACTCCACGTCACAGCCAGGCGTCCTCAGCATCACGGCCAGGGGACGCCCGTCCACCATCAGCTGCAAGGCCTCCTCGCGGGCAACACTGTCCTCGGCGGCCTGCGCCCCTTCTTCGTCGATCTTGGTGACCAGCAGAGCCTGCTGGTCAGCGCGGACGAGGCGGTTGACCGGCATTACGTCGGCGATCGTAGCGCTCGGCTCTGAGGAACCCGTGGAGCCGCGGATCTCAGCTGGTGCCGATCCTGCTAGCCGTCGTGGGGGCAGGTGCCTCCCGGCTCACCGTGGTGGCAGCCGCAGTGGTCCATGGTCTCCTCCAGGATCAGATCGCCGTCGGCGAAGTGCAGGCGGGGTCCGGGAGAAGCGTCGCCTGGCCTTACCAGCCGGACCTTGAGTACGTAGCAAAGGCGACCGGCCCACGCCGTGGAGGCCGGCATGTTGGGATTGCCGGCTCGGACCAGACGCTCCGCCAGTGCCGCCGAGTCAACCTGGTCAATCCGGCGATGACCAACCGAGGTGAAGTACGAGCCCTCGTCGAGGTTCAGTGGGGTCCCCGGAACGCCTGCCTCCGCCAGATGGACCGCCTCGGCCATCGAGGCCGCGCCCAGCTGGCACAGTCGCCGCACCAGGGTGCCCGCGTCATCATCGGGACGGATCGGCTCCGAGCGCTGGATCAGAAGCGGGCCGGCGTCAATTCCCCTTTGCAGCCGCTGGAAGCTGATACCGGTCTCCCGCTCGTCGTTGACGATGGCCCAGTAGACCGGCTCCGGCCCCCGGTACTTGGGCAGGAGCGAGGGGTGGACGTTGACCCAGCCCAGCCGGGGCAGCATCAGCGCCTTGTCATGCAGGATCTGATCGAAGCTGGCTACCAGGATGAGATCAGCTTCGAGCCGGCGCAGCGCCGCCAGGGAGTCGTACTCATTGACCCGGGCAAGCCGGAGCAACGGCACTCCCATGTGATCGGCGATCTGGCCGAGCGCATTCTCGCCGGAGATCACGGGATTCGCCCCCAGGCTGGTGGCGATCCCCACCAGCTCCACGCCGCCGTCGATCAGCGCCAGCAGCATCGACAGGCTGTAATCCGAGGGAAACCCAGCGAAGCCAACTCGAGTAGCTCCAGCCGCAGCACTTCGGGGCCGGCCCGTGGGCGCGAAGGGCAGCACTAGGTCAGGAACCATGCGAAACGAGCTCTTACGCCAGAGCCACTCCTCTACCGACGCGAGCCAGGGGCTGCGTTTCGAAGGGGTGACGACGGTCTCAAGGGCGGGCACCGAGTTCAATCCTAGTTGTCGCGGCCGGGGCAAGCGTCACGGTTTCGTTGAGCCTGCGCTACGCGGTTCACTACGAACCAGTGGCACACTGCGGGACGGGATGGCCGAGGAATCTAACGCTGCGCCGGAAAATCAGGTCCTAACTCAGGGGCTAGCCGATCTCCGGCAAACTTGGGAGCACCTCGCCCGCGAGTTGGCGAGCGGGGTCCCCGAACTTCCGGCTGTCATCGATCAGGAGCTAGCCGGCCTCGACCGCACCGATTTGAACGAGGAAACCCTGATCAGGGTGACCGAAGGAGTGGTGGCGCGGGTGGCGGCAGCGGGGTTCCCGGACGAAGCCGCGGTACTGCTTCGCCGGATGGGACGGGCCACTTATGAGCTCCTCCTGCTCATGGCCACCCAGGAGGAGCTCCGGGAGATGACCAAGCCCCCCTTCGTCGCGGAGGCCTCGGCCCCCCAGCTGACAGTGCTGAGACCGACCGACGGGGACGGCCTTGAGTCCTTTGACCTACTCGAGGTTGACTTCGAGCCCGACGAGGTTCTGGCGCTACGACCAGAGGTCGAGCCTTCCCCCAACGGCAAATTCACCAGCCCGGAATCATTGGACCCCGACCTTCCCCTGCCCGAATCCCCTGCAGTCACTCTGCCGCTCGAGCCGCGCGATCCGGTCAGACCGGCTGCCACAGGGATCGACACCACTCTCGTCCCCGCTGCTGAGTCGCCGCCGGTTCTCGAGGTGGCGGCCGTGGTGGCGCCCGCTCGCACACCCCCCGCCCCCCCTGTAACCATCCCTCCGCCACCCGAAGTTCCCGTCGAAGTGTCGCCGCCCCCGCTCGTTTCACCTCCTTCGCCATCAACATCGCCGCCAGCGGAGGTTCCCATCAGGGAGCCGGCCCCTGCGC
>JBAUWA010000105.1:0-46677 GCA_049583555.1 Candidatus Dormiibacterota bacterium
CTACCGGAGCGCCGATCATCCTCGCCCCCGCCATGGAGACCGGGATGTGGCGCAACCCCGCGACCCAGCAGAACCTGGCCACCCTGGTCTCCCGAGGCGCCCTGGTGGTGGGGCCAGTGAGCGGCCGCCTCGCCTCAGGTCGCCACGGCGAGGGCCGGCTGGCGGAGCCCGAAGCGATCCTGGCCGCGACCCTACGGCTGCTCCGGCCCCAAGGGCCGCTGCGCGGCTGGGAGGTTCTGGTGACCTCCGGCGGCACCCGTGAGCCCATCGACCCGGTCCGCTATCTGGGCAATCGCAGCAGCGGCAAGATGGGGGAGCAGCTGGCGGCGGAGGCAGCGGCTAGGGGTGCCACTGTCCGCCTGGTGACAGCCGTCGAGGCCGGTCCCGAACTGCCCACTGTCGAGATCACCAGGGTAGATACCGCGGAGGAGATGCTGGAAGCGTGTCGGGCGGTGCTGCCATCGACACGGCTGCTGCTTATGGCCGCCGCTGTCTCCGACTTCCGGGTGGAAGAGCCGGCCGCCAGCAAGCTGCACCGCAGTCAGACGCGGGAGCTGCAACTCCGGCTGGTGCCCACCGTTGACGTGCTGGCCAGGCTGATCGGGGAGCGACCCCCAGGCTGTCTGGTAGTGGGCTTCGCGGCCGAGACCGAGATGGTTGCCGAGCGGGGGCGGGAGAAGCTCCAGAGCAAGGGCTGCGACATGGTGGTCGCCAACCCGGTGTCGGGAGAGCATTCGGCGATGGGCGGAGATATGGCTGAGGCGACTCTGTTCACGAGAGACGGCCGAACTCGGGAACTGGCCTGGCAGTCCAAGGCCACCATCGCGGCCGCCATTCTCGACGAGGCGCAACGGCTGGCGAAGGAGTCTTCGAGACCGCCGGACTACCGGTGAGCCCAGCTCGGCCCGTGCTGGCCCGGGTCTCTCCCGACCTTCGCGCAGGGGCGCCGGCGGGGCTCTACGACTACTCGGTGCCGGATGAGCTGGCCGGCCAAATTCGTCTAGGTCAGAGGGTGGTGGTGCCCTTTGGGCGCCGCCGAGTGTTCGGCTTCGTGGTTGAGCTACCCGAGGAGTCGGCGATCGATGGGCTCCGTCCTCTGGAGCGGATCCGAGACGAGGACCCGTTGCTGCTTCCCCACCAGATCAGCCTGGCGCAGTGGATCGCCACCTACTACCTCTGTCCGTTACCCGAGGTGCTCCGCGCCATGATCCCGCCGGCGCTGCGCACCGGCAAGGCCAGCTCGCGCCGCCGCGCCAGTGCCAAGGAAGTGCTTGCCTCCTTCCCCGCGGCGGCTGGCACCGCAGATCTGATCCTATCCCCCGAACAAGAGCTGGTCTTCGCTCCGATCCGTGATGCCCTGTCCTGGTCCCGGGCGGAGGAGTTCCTTCTCTTCGGGGTGACGGGGTCGGGCAAGACCGAGGTCTACCTGGCTGCCATCAAGGCGGCGCTGGCCCAGGGCAAGGGAGCGATCGTGCTGGTCCCGGAGATCTCGCTCACCCCCCAGACCGAGAAACGCTTCGCCATCCACTTCCCCGGAGTCGTGGCAGTGCTCCACTCGGGGCTCAGCAATGCTGAGCGCGGCCGCGAGTGGCGCCGGGTCCGCTCCGGCCAAGCCCAGGTGGTGGTGGGATCCCGCAGCGCGGTCTTCGCTCCCATGGCCAACCCAGGTGTGGTGATCGTGGATGAGGAGGACTCCTCCTCATACAAGCAATACGACGCCATGCCCCGGTATCACGCAGCCGAGGTTGCCCGACACCTGGGACGGATCCTCTCGGTGCCAGTTGTTCTAGGCAGCGCCACTCCCCGACTCGAGGTTTACCAGCAGGCGTTGACCGCCAAGGGGCTGCAGCTGCTGCGGATGCCCCATCGCTTCGGAGGGAGGCCGTTGCCTCCGGTGGAGGTGGTGGACTTGCGCGAGGAGTTGGCATGGGGCAACCGCTCACCCTTCTCTCGACGGCTGGCCCAGCTGGTCACCGAGACCCTCACGGGTGGGGGACAGGGGATCTTGTTCCTCAACCGTCGTGGAACCTCAAGCGTGGTGCTCTGCCGCAGCTGTGGCGATGCCCTGGGCTGCCCCAACTGCTCGGTCTCCTTGACCTTGCACTCGAGGGGCCGACTCTGCACCTGTCATTACTGCGACCACCAGGTGGAGCTACCTGAGCAGTGCCCCGCCTGCGGGAGCCGGCTGCTGCGGGCCTTAGGGGCAGGCACCGAGCGTATCGAGGCTGAGGCCCGGGAGCTCTGGCCCCGGGCTCGGATCTTGCGAATGGACCGGGACACGGTCGCCCACCGCGACGCTCACCGCCAGATCTACGAGGCCTTCGTGCGGCGGGACGCCGACCTCTTGATCGGGACCCAAATGGTGGCCAAGGGTTGGGACCTGCCCGGGGTCAGGCTGGTGGGGATCGTCAACGCCGACATCGCCCTCCACTTCCCGGACTTCCGGGCGGCGGAGAAGACCTTTTCGCTGCTCACTCAGGTGGCCGGTCGGGCCGGGCGCGGGGATGAGCCTGCCCAGGTGATCCTCCAGACCTACAGTCCCGATCACCCCGCCGTCCAGTTCGCCGGCGCCCACGACTACGAGGGTTTCGCCACCCAGGAGTTGGAGGCACGACGGCGGCTGCACTTCCCCCCTTACACCAGGCTCCTGGTGCTCACCCGGAGCGACCCAACTGACCGCGAGGCCCGTGATCAGGCAGAAGCGGAGGCCCATCGGCTGCGAGCCCTGCTTGAAGGAAGTGCGGTCGAGGTCCTAGGGCCGAGCCCGGCGTTCATACCCCGGCTCCGCTCGTTGTATCGCTGGCAACTGACCATCCGGGCGGCGCGGCTAGAGGCGGTGCGGCCCCACCTTCCTCAGGGCCGGGGCTGGTCCCTCGACATCGACCCCGCCTGACCGACGCAGGCTCCGCCGGACATCGCCGGCCCACACTCGAGGTCCGGGACTGGGAGACTTGGCACCTTCGCCAAGTCCGGTGGGCTGGATTCACTCGGGAGGTAGGTCGGTGCGCGTGGTCTACGCGGGATCTGCGGAGTTCTCACTACCGGTTCTGAGGGCTCTGGCAGCTTCCGATCAGGAGCTGGTGCAGGTGCTGACCGCACCTGACCGGTCCGGCAGCCGGGGCGCGGCCGCGCCCAGACCGGTGAAGGCAGCGGCCGAGTCTCTGGGGGTCCCGGTCGACCAGCCGCCGCGACTGACCCCCGAGATTTGGCGCGAAGTCTCCTCCCGGAGCCGGCCAGACGTTCTGGTCGTGGCCGCCTACGGCCAGTTGGTTCCCATCTCGGTGCTCGAGTCGCTGCCACAAGGGGGACTGGGGGTGCACCCGTCGCTCCTGCCTCGCCACCGTGGGGCGTCACCGGTGGTGGCTGCGATCCTGGCAGGCGACAGCCGGACCGGGGTGACCGTTTTCCGCATGGACCAGCGCCTGGACAGTGGACCGATCCTAGCCCAGGACGAGACACCGCTGGTCGAGACCGACACCGCGACCGCGCTCACCGAGAAGCTCGCCAAGCTGGGCGGTGACCTAGTGGTCCAGGTATTACGCCGGCTGGAGGCGGGCGAACTCAGCGAGATCGCCCAGCTGGAATCGGGCGCCACCTACTCGCACCGCTTGAGCCGCCAAGATGGGCAACTCGACTGGACCTACACGGCCGAGATCATCGACCGGCATCTGCGGGCCCTCAGTCCTTGGCCGGGCGTGACCGTTCCACTGCTGGGGAAGCAGGTCAAGCTGCTCCGTGGCGCCCCCGACGGCACCGATCATGGGGGCAGCGACGGCGAGCCAGGCGAGATCCTAAAGCAGGGGCCGGACTGGATCCTAGTTCAGACCATCGAAGGGGCTTACCGGGTCGAGCTGATCCAGCCCCCTGGTGGTCCTCAGATGACTCCGACGGCCTTTCTTCGTGGCCGACAGCGCTTGCCCCGGAGCGAATCCAATGCCTGAGGTCAAGGCGCCGCGACTACTTGCCCGGAATAAACGGGCTCGGCACGAGTACCACATCCTCGAGCAGGTAGAGGCCGGGATCGAACTCTGGGGCACCGAGGTGCGTTCACTCCGCCAGGGTGGGGCCCAGATTACCGAGGCCTATGTGCGGATAGAACGTGGTCAGGCCTGGCTTCATGGGGCTCATATCCAGCCCTACGAGTTCGGCAACCGCCAGAACCACGAGCCGGCACGTTCCCGGAGGCTCCTGCTGCACCGGCGCCAGATCGACCATCTCGCTGGCGCCGTCAAGCAGCCGGGCGTGACCCTGGTCCCCCTTGACCTGCACCTCTCCGGCAACCGAGTGAAGGTGGAGCTGGCGCTGGGCCGGGGCAAGCGTGAGTACGACAAGCGCCAGGCGATCGCCGAGCGCGAGGCCCGCCGGCAGATGGAGCGCGGCCTGCGTCGAAACCGGAGCGGCGGGGTATAGTTTTCCAGCAACTTGCTCGTGGGGGCGTGTGGCTTCGACGGGGACGTGGGTTGCGAGATGGCGTGTCGAGCCCCGGGCTCGTAAAACCGGGAAAAGGCATTAACTGCCAACAATCAGAGCCAACCGGCTCTGGCCTACGCTGCCTGATCTGATCAAGCAGTAGCGCCAAAAGCTCGGGCTTAGGCCCGACGTCGACCGGGTGAGTGCTTGCGGCACCCGGAGCCGACGCAAATACAGTGAGCTTGCTCAGGAGTGGCGCCTCAGCGCTCTTGGGGACTTTTTCTGAGGCTGGCCCGCCTTGAGCCTGTCCGGAGGCGCCCTGCGGGTGAGATCAGTTTCCGGGCTACACACGTAGAGGTCTCGTGGGACGCGTTCTCGGACCCGGGTTCGATTCCCGGCGCCTCCACCAGCAAGTCGGCTGCGCGAACCACCGCTACTCGGTTGGTCAAACGGCCACGACGTCGATGAGCTTCTCCAGACCTGGGAAATCTTGTGGGTTGCGAGTGTAGAGCGGCAGGTTCACGGCGCCGGCAGGCGCGGCAATCAGTACGTCCAAGGCCCGAGTCCCACGCGCTTTGCGTCCCCTCGCGACCTGCGTGGCGTAGATCCTTGCATAGGCGCGGGCTGCCTCTCCGTCGAAGGGAAGGGGATCGACAGCCGCCTCCGCTCGCGGTAATCGGTCCTGTCTATCGGCGCCCTCCTCTGCGTCCCCCGTCGCACGGGTGCCGGCGGCCAGCTCTGCCATCGTGATCGCGCTGATTGCAAGCTCGATCGGGAGCTGCCCTGCCTCGAGTTGTTCGAGGGCGATGACGACAGAGGTATCGATGATCCCGCGTGGGTCGCGTTCGGGATCAGGCACGAGGGCTGGGGTCCTGGGACGCAATGCGGTCGAGGTCTGTGCGAAGCCGCGCCAGGTCGACGCTTGGAGCACCACGGAACATGGCGATTGCGGTATCCGCGCTCACAGACCGGTGGGGCCGAAGGGGAGTCAATTCACCGACGGGCACGCCGTTTCGGGTGATGACGAAGCTCTCGCCCTGGTCCAATCCTCCCGTGATCTCCCCGCTGTCGTTTCGAAGCTGCCGTTGGGTGACGTCTCTCGCCATCACCGCATCGTGGCACATGCTGCTACAGGCCGAGCGGTGGACGAGTTGGCGACCCAAGGACCGCCATGCCCTTGTTCGTGCATCCCACCTCACAACCACCAGCAATGCGCCAGAGAGGACAATTACGGCGTATGTCGCCTGACACCCTGGAGCTCGAGTCGCTGGGCCAGCGGGTACAGCTCGCGCTGAACTCCGCTGACTTGGATAGCTTCGCCGCCTTGCTGGCTATCGACGTGCACTGGGGACCGCCCGAGGGCTCGGATGCGGATTGCCACAGCCGCGCCGAGGTCCTCGAGTGGTGGAGCCGTAGCCGGCGGGCCGGTGCCCGAGCTAGCGTCATTGAGGTTGTCCCCGGCGCCGGGGCGCTGCTGGTGGGTCTCAACGTCTCGGGAACGACTGCCGCCGAGCACCAGGGTGGCGAGACCCAACGCTGGCAAGTGCTCGCTGTGGAGTCCGGCCTGATCGTCGACATCTGTGGCTTCGACAACCGAAATGACGCGGCGCTCCGAGCCGGGGTTGCAGACCGGTAGGTCCGGCCAACTGGCGATGATGCCGAATCCACTGACCCGCGTGCCCGAGTCGCCACCACCACTCCTGAACAACTTCAGGTGGCTGTTGTGGCTAGCTGATTTGGCCATGAAGTGCTTCTTCTCCACGCCGGTGTCCGGAACTCTTCAGAACACCTGGGTCACTCCAGCCACCTTGGGGACCTCTTACCTGGCAGCCATCGGGCTGATAGCGATTGCTGTCCTCTGTGCTACGGACCTATCGGTAGACCTCGGCAGCTGGTTGGTCGTCCTGATTGCCGTGGCCTGCGGCATTCTCGCGGTCGCCTGCGCAGCGATCGCAGGCGTCGGCACCTTGCAACGGACACTGGCCAGCTAGCCCCGGTTCTAGCCAGGTGCGCGCCGTGAGGGCGCTTGGGCTAGGGCTCGCCCGTGCCACCGCCGGGAACCGCGTGGCTTGCGTCCGTCCAGAGGCAGCCCTTGACACGTTCCGAGAGCTGAGCTAGTATTTAACGTATTGGTTAAATACACTCCCGAGCTGAGTGAAGACGGCCTCAGTTCCGTCTTCTCGGCGTTAGCAGACCCCACCCGCCGAGGAATTCTGGAGCGCCTCGGGCAAGGAGAGGCAACGGTCTCCGAGCTGGCGCAACCCTTCGACATCAGCCTTCCCGCAATCTCTCGGCATCTCAAGGTGCTAGAGCAAGCCTGCCTGATCACCCGCACTCGCCAGGCCCAGTGGCGAACCAGCAGTCTCCGTACCGATCCGCTCGATCATGCCGATGCTTGGATGGTTCACCTGCGTCGGCTCTGGAGCGCCCGATTTGATCGGCTTGACGCCCACCTTGAACAGGTGAAACGGCAGAGTGGGAAATCGTTCTCACCCAAGAAATCTAAGAAGGAGCACCATCGTGCCCGATGAAAATTACGAGGTCTTTCTCTCGCGTCACTTCGATGCACCGCCAGAGATGGTCTACCGTGCCTTCACCGATCCGGACCAATTGGCTCAATGGTTTGCGCCCCTGGTCTTTCACGTCCCGCGCGCGACGGTAGACATCGATGCCCGTGCTGGGGGTCACTGGCGGATCACCATGATAAATAACGACAACCCCGAATGGCGGGCACCGATTAACGCAACTTTCAGCGAGGTTGTTGAGAACCGACGCCTGGTTGGCTACGAGATAGCCGACGGATTCCCCGGGGTCGCCGACGGCACCAAAGTCACCCTGACCATCGAGTTTATCCCTGAGGGCGACGGCACCCGGCTGGAGCTGAGGCAGGGTCCGTTCCCCGAGCAAATGCGTGACATGAGCGCCACCGGGTGGGGTCAGTCACTGCACAAACTGACGGCGCTGCTAGACACACCTGAGCGATTCCGTTACGCCCCAGCGGATTGATGGTGGCTACGAACGCGCGGGGGTGATCCTCGCGTAGAGACTGTCAACGCCGAGTCGCACTGAACCCGGCTGATCCAGCCACACGAAATGTCCGCAGTTAGGTAGCACCGTAACCTTGGCGTCCGGCATCAGAGCAGCGCTAGCAACTCCGTGAGCGGGCGGGATCGGGCTCTGCTCCCCGAGCAGAAAAAGCGCGGGGACATGGGTCTTGGGCAGCAGTGATACCAAGGTCTGACGCTCGAAGTGCTCACGACACGAAGCCATGGTCTCAGCGTAGGCAGCCAGCGACATCTCCATGGCTGGCATCGGTGGGGCGGAGCTTGGATCCGGAAAGTAGCCGGGCCACACCAGGGCCAGTCCCTCGATAGCATCGGCAGCTGTTCCCTCTCCCCGCAATGCTTTCTCATCAAGTTCGGCTGCGCGCGCAGCAGCCTCAGGGGTCGTCCGCTCGCCAAGGATGCGGCCCAAATCAGCTTCGCCACCATCCCCGATAGCACCCAGAGGATCGATCACAAGGCCGGCGGCTACCCGGTCCGGGTGGCTGGCCATCAGATGCATGAGCAGATGCCCGCCCCAGGAGTGGCCGATGATGACCGCTCTGTCCAGGCCCAGCTCATCCAGGATCGAGACCGTGTCGGCAACCTGTGTCTCCACGTCGAACGGCCCTTCGGTCGTCGAGGGAGCCAGGCCTCGCTGCTGGTAACGGATCACCGTGTAGCGGTCGGTCAGTTCTGGTAGCAGGCTCTCGGTGTACTCAGAGAGACCCGGACCTCCGTGTAGTACCACCAGGGCAGGACCGCTTCCCGCCTGCCAACCCGCCAGTCTGTGATCGCCGCTGCCGACCTCGAAGTTGGTGGATTTCATTGGGGCGAGAGTGTAGCTGGGAGGTGGCTTGCGTCTGTTCTTGGCCCGTCAGCCGGAGAATGACCCACGTGAGCCAGTATGCCGACACCACCTCGACGCTTTACACCGGCTGCGAGCCCAGCGTCCTTTGCGATCGGGAGGGTCGGATCGTAGCGATCGGTCCAGAAGCCAAAGCGAGGGCGGGCGGCGAGGTCAAGTTGGTCGAGGTGGAAGGCCGAGCCCTGCCCGGGCTGGGCGACACCCACATCCACTTGGACGAACTGGTGCTTCTGCGGGTGGGACTCGACCTCCGTGCGACGCATTCTCGGCAAGAGGTCCTCGACGCCGTGAGAGTGGCGAGCCGTTCAACTGCGCCCGATGGCTGGATTATTGGCCGCGGCTGGAACTACAGCGCTTGGCCTCAACCCCAGTTGCCCAACCGGCATGACCTTGATGAAGCGGGTGAAGGCAGGCCGGTTCTGCTTGCAAGCAAGGATGAGCACTCGGTTTGGGTCAGCAGCTCCGCTCTGCAACGGGCTGGGATCGGTAAGGAGACTCCTGATCCCGTGGATGGTGTCATCGACCGGGAACCGGAGGGCAACCCCAGTGGCATCCTGCGCGAGGCGTGGAAGCTGTTCGCCGGGATGCTGCCACGGCCGGACCCGGTCGAGTATCAGGAACTACTGGCGTCCGTCCTCTCCGAGCTTGCTCGACTGGGCTTGTGCACCCTCCACACCATGGATCCCAGCGAGGCCCTGTTCGCGCTGCAGTGCTTGGCGGAGGAAGACCGTTTGCCCTTGCGGGTGGTTGTCAACCTGCCGGTAGACAACCTAGGCGCGGCGCAGCAGCTGGGGATCCGTACCGGCTGGGGCGATGCCCGTCTCCGGGTGTGGGGGATCAAAGCGTTCGTGGATGGCTCGCTGGGCAGCCGCACCGCCGAGATGCTCGATGGCAGTGGGGTTGCTCGGATCCTGGACCCGGCGCTGGAGGACCTAATCGAGCGTTGTCGAGCCGCCGAGCTAAATCTCTGTTTGCACGCCATCGGCGATGGTGCTGTGCATCGGGCCCTGGTGGCGCTGGAGCGTCACGCCGGCGCCTGGCCCGGATGGCGGCCGCGGATCGAGCACGCCCAATGCGTCGATCCCGACGACATCCCCCGATTCCTACGGGCTGGCGCGATCGCTTCCATGCAGCCAATCCACGCCGTCGCGGACCGAACCATGGCCGACTCCGTCTGGGGTAAGAGCGCCGCCAACGCCTATGCCTGGGGGAGGTTGGCGGACGCCGGGGTGCCGCTCGCCTTCGGCTCGGACGCTCCGGTCGAGTCGCCCGATCCCCTGCTGGGCATCGACGCTGCCACCGGCTGGCGCTCCCGGGTGGGCTGGTATCCGGAGCTGGCCCTGTCGGAAGCGGGGGCGCTCGACGCCTACACCGTGGGCGTCGCCTTCGCCGCCGGTCTGGAGAGGGAGTGCGGCCGGCTTGCTCCGGGATACCGGTGTGATCTCACCGTCGTGAACGGCGATCGGGTGGTCGCGACGGTGGTCGATGGCAGGCTGGTCTACGGCCTTGGCATGGCTGTGGGCTGAGTCCACCAGCTCGCGACAGGCCCGGCTTAACCGACGGCACTTGGTGCAGGCCAGCTGCCAGGGCCGCCGGAGACGCGGAGTTGTAGGTCCTCGCGCCGCAGGTCCTGCGGTGCAAACCAGTCCAGCAACCAGGTCGCTCCGGCCTCCTGCCAGGGTCTGGGGTCGGTGCCGGGAGGCTGGGCGACCACGACGTCGAAATGATCCGAGATCTGGCCAAACTCGGCCAGGAGTGCGCGCAGCGCCAGCAGTTCCTCTGGTCGCTCGAGTTGGATGGCGAACACTCCCTGAAACCTGGCGGCTCGTCGCACCGGGGCCCGATTGGGCCACCGTGCCGCCACCCAGATCGGCAGTGGCTGTTGCACAGCTGCCGGCCTGAAGGAGGTCCGACTGAGTTGGTAGTGGGTGCCAGTGTGTTCCAGTTCCGCGCCCGTGAGCAACTGGGGGATGAGTTCCAGAGCCTCATCCAGCATCCCGGCCCGGGTGCGAAGATCCAACTCTTCGCCAAAAGTAGCGAATTCGTCGCCCTGAGGGTCGCCCAGGCCCACGCCTAGGACCATCCGGCCCCGGCTCAGAATGTCCAATGCCGCCGCCTGGCGGGCCACCACCCAGGGGCTCCGCCGCGGGAGTGGAGTGACCATTTGCCCGAGCCGAATCCGCTGGGTTGCGGAGGCGATGGCGGCCAGCGCGATCCACGGATCGAGAATATTTTCGACGCCGGGAAAGCGCAGGTGATCCCAAAGAAACACCCCGTCCCATCCAGCCCTCTCCGCCTCGGCCGCCAGCGACGCTAGGAACCCGGGGTCGGCGGCCTCACCGAAGGGTGGAAGGAAGAGGCCACGTCGCACCAGTTCATGCTACCCACACGGGGTGCTGCATTCAGCGGCCCGTTGACAGTTCCGCCAAGCGCTCCATCGAATCGACAACGCCGCGCTCCGTCCCGGCATCGACCATCTGATCGCGGTCGGCGCTGCTTTGAAATATTGGGGGCAGAGGATATGTCAAGCCCGCAGCGAGCGATCTCGCAGAACGGAACGGAGGGCCAGCCCCGCGGGGCTAGTCAGGTCGGCGGCTATATTGGTTGGGACGCTAGGCCCGGGTAGGGTGGGTGCTGCAGGCAGATAGAGGCTTCGCGGTACCCGGCGACGATCTCTAGGAATCTGCGGCACCTACGCGAGCTGACGGGCTGGAATGGGTCAGCCTGGCTCCGAGGTGAGCATCGGAGGAAGCGGACTGAACCTACCCGGCGCACGGATGCGGTCGCGGCAGGCACTGCGCAGAGCGAGTGCCGGACCCCCAAGCGACGGCTACAAGTGGTTGGCTCTCTCGAACACAACCCTCGGGGTGATGGTGGTGACCATCGACGCCACCATCATGATCA
Organism: Candidatus Dormiibacterota bacterium; assembly: GCA_049583555.1. Classification (GTDB taxonomy): domain Bacteria; phylum Chloroflexota; class Dormibacteria; order Aeolococcales; family Bog-877; genus Bog-877. The sequence continues at coordinate 11,224 of JBAUWA010000105.1, forward strand.
TCGCCATGCCGGACATCTTTCGAGGTATCCGGCTAAACCCGCTGCTACCCGGCAACAGCTTCTACCTGCTCTGGATGATCCTCTCGTATCTGATCGTTTCCAGCGTGCTGGTGGTGAGCTTCGGACGTCTTGGCGACATCTTCGGCAGGGTTCGCATCTACAACCTCGGGTTCGTTGTCTACACCGTTGGTTCGATCCTGCTCTCGATCACATGGCTGACCGGCCAACCGGGGGCGCTCTGGTTGGTGCTGATGCGCGTGGTTCAGGGAATTGGCGGCGCTTTTCTGATCGCAAACTCGGCGGCCATCCTGACCGATGCGTTTCCCCCGCACCAGCGCGGCTTGGCACTGGGAATCAACAATGTTGCTGGGATCAGCGGTTCCTTTATCGGACTGGTGCTGGGGGGAATCCTGGGCGCCATCGACTGGCGGTTGGTCTTTCTCGTCTCGGTTCCGGTAGGGATAGCGGGAACCGTATGGTCCTACCTCAAGCTCCGCGACCTCGGCATCCGTCGCCGCACCAGGATCGACTGGTGGGGCAATCTGACTTTCGCAGTGGGGCTGGTATCTCTGATGATTGGCGTCACCTACGGGATCGAGCCCTACGGCCGCCAGACCATGGCCTGGACCAGTCCCCAGGTGCTGCTGGAACTGAGCCTGGGAGTGGTGCTGCTGACCGTCTTCTGCCTGATTGAGCGAGTGACGCCAGCACCCATGTTTCGGCTCGGCCTCTTTCGCATCCGCGCCTTCGTCTTCGGCACCCTCTCCAGCTTCCTGGCTGCGCTCGGACGTGGCGGCCTGATGTTCATGCTGGTTATCTGGCTGCAGGGGATCTGGCTGCCATTGCACGGCTACGACTTCGCTGAGACCCCGCTCTGGGCGGGGATCTACATGATGCCTCTGACCCTGGGATTCCTATTGGCCGGTCCGGCGTCGGGAGCGCTCTCGGACCGGTTCGGGGCCCGTCCGTTTGCGACCGGCGGAATGGTGGCGGCCGCGGTGAGTTTTCTGCTCCTAGAACTGCTGCCGATCAGCTTCTCCTACGCGCTCTTTGCACCGTTGCTGCTCCTGAACGGCCTATCCATGGGCGCCTTCGCCTCCCCCAACCGGGCCGCAGTGATGAACAGCCTGCCGCCCGAGCATCGCGGCGCAGGCGGGGGCATGAATGCGACCTTTCAGAGCTCGGCGCAAGTGCTCTCGATCGGCATCTTTTTTACGCTTGTCATCGTCGGTCTGTCGGGCACCCTGTCCACCAGTTTGGAGCAGGGCCTGCTGCTCCACGGGGTACCACGTGCGGCGGCGGTGCGGGCCGCGTCGCTGCCACCCGTGTCGACTCTCTTCGCTGCCTTCCTGGGCTACAACCCCATGCAACATCTGCTCGGTGCGCACACACTAAATCTCCTGCCCCGGAGCACCGCAGCCCTGCTGACGGGGCGCAGCTTCTTTCCTCACCTGATCTCAACACCGTTCGCGGCCGGCCTTCATGCGGCGTTCGACTTCTCGATCGGCTGCTGCCTGGTCGCGGCTGCCGCGTCGTGGTCCCGGGGCAAGCGCTACGTGCACAGCATGCAGACAAGAACGGCACCGGAGCCAACCGATGTGGCGTCGGTGCCGGATCTTTAGGTCGGCGCAGATTTGACAGTGCCGTTCCGCCGGTGCCGCGCTTAGGCGAAACGCCCGGCGCCGCTAGCGCAAGAGCCGAGAGAGTCGACGATCGGCGAGCGGTTTGCCACCGGTCTGGCATGTCGGGCAGTACTGCCATGACCTGCTGGCATAGGCCACCTCTCGGACCGTGTCGCCGCAGGTGGGACAGGTCTGACCGGCTCTGCCATGCACCTTCATCGCTGAGCGTTTGCTGTCCTTGAGCTGATCCGCCTCGAGGCCGGCGGCCCCCTGAACCGCGGCGCCGAGGGTGTCCACCAGGGCCCGGTGGAGCGCCTCGACCTCCGTGGCGGAGAGGCTGCGCGCCGGCTTGAAAGGTGAGAGTCGGGCAGTGTGGAGGACCTCGTCGGAATAGGCGTTGCCCACGCCGGCAACCAGGGACTGGTTGCTGAGCGCCACCTTGATCGTCCCCGGTGCCCTGGCCAGAATCTCGCCCAGCCGCTGAGTGTCAAGCCGAGGGTCAAGGGGGTCGATCCCTAGGCTGGCCAGGGCGGGGATCTGAGCAGGGTCATGAACGATCCAGATGGAGAGGCGCTTCTCCTTTCCAGCCTCGGTCAGATCGAAGCCAGGCGACGCAGACCGGTCATCCTCAGCCTCTAACCCAACACGCAGTGCAATCGGGCTTCGTGTTGGGCGGATCAGTGTCTCGGGAAGCCGCTGGTACCAGGTGACCCAACCGGCGCGGCCCAAGTGGACCACCATCCAGATCTTGGCTGCGTCGAGGCACAGGTATTTCCCTCTGCGTTCCCAGAGTCGGATCCGCTGTCCCACAAGCGCCGTGATCGAGGGTTGTACGGTCTTTAGGGCCGCAAACGACCCTAGTTCGACCCGCCCAACTCGCGATCCCCTGGTCCGCGAGTCTAGAAAGCGCGCTAGCGCCTCTACCTCGGGCAGCTCAGGCACTGGTTAGGCTCATCACCGCGTGAGCCTACGCGCGAACGGCCATGGCCGTCGGAGAAGTCTCCTGGTCAGATCAGGGACAGGCGGGAGTGGTGCAGAGGTGGACCGGGCTGCCGAGGTACTGAACCTCGAAGGCGAGGGTATCGCCGGCGTACGCCGCTCCGGCGACCTGGTAGTAGAGGTTCCAATAGGTGTTTACACCAGCCGCTCCGGGGTTGTAGTTGGAGGGCACCTGGATGTTGAACTGAACCCACTGACCGTTGTAGACCGCGGTCCCGCTTCCGGTGGCTGTCTGCACGATCGCAGAGTTGGTGGTGTAGTTGTAGCCGTTCGGGTTGGTCCCGTCATTGACCGTGATCGGGGTGGAAGATCCGGATCCCAGGCTGGTTCCGATATCGTTGACGGCCGGAGTCCCATTGCTGTTGTTGGCCAGGGTGGCGTATTCCTTTGGGGAAGCCGGACCGGACGTCGGTGTGTACGCGGGCTGCAGGATTCCGATGTATGCGTTTCCACCGCCGACATCACCGGGGTCGAAGGTGGAGACCTGGATCACCTTGCCCGCGTACTCAGAGGGGAGGTAGAACAGGGGAACATCGAAGCTGGTCGCCACGGCACCATCGATGGGGGTGTAGATCGTCATATCGCCCATCGCGGAGAGGGTGCAGCTTCCACACTCGGTACCGGCGGTCGTAGTGTCCGCCTCAACGGAATAAGCGTTGTGTCCTAGCGGGTATCCGTTGGGCAGAGCGCCGCTGTCGGCGCTGGGGCTGTTGGTGCTGTCCGAAGCGTTGATGACGGCACCGTTCCAGGCGAGGGTGTCAACTCGCAGCCGATAGTACTGCCCGCTGGATCCACCGGAGAGGTAGTACTTCCCGCCAACACTGGTCGTATACGCCGTCTCGCTGGAGAGGACGTTGTAGCTCTGATACAAGAGATGGGCGCTGGCGCCAGTCATAACGGACGTGGCCGTCGTGAGGGGGATCCAGCCAGTGGCAGTACCGGATGCCACAGGCGTGTAGCTGTTGCCGTTCGACGCCTCACCTGAGGGCGGGGCGTTGTAGTCGGGGGGAGTAGCGGTGCCGGAGCCGGAGACCGTGTCGAGAGTAGCGGTACTACCGGCAGGGTCGCAGCCGGAGGCGGCGTTCCCGCTCGCCCCATCTTGATAGTAGGAGTAGGCGACCGTGCCCGTGTCGAGGTCGTAGGCGTTGAAGGGGCAGAAGATGTCCTGCAGGAGGGGGATGTCGGCTGACCGGTTATTCAGATCCGGCACGGCAAACAAGGTGTAACCCATGCTGTCAAAGTCCGTGTCCACCGGAGTGTCGGCGGCGCTGATTCCGTTTATGCCCGGGAAGCTACCGTCGTCCTCGTGATAGGTGTCGAGACAGCTCGCTAACTGCGAAGGACAACCGCCATCATCGCCTGGATCAAAGCCAGGGTTGTAGACCGAGACTCCAGCAGTTGTGCCCGCTGGAACGTATATCAGGTAGCTGTCGCCGCCAGTATCGTTCAGGCATAGCTGGTTACTGGCGGTACCACAGTCGGTGTTGGTCGCGCCGTTGGCGTCGTTGTTGCAGAGGTCGTCACCGTCGATACAGCTGACCTGATGGACGTCAGGGCTACCGGTGGCGACACAGGAGGTGTCGGTCGGCCCGCAATCGTTATCATTTTCGTTAGGGGTCGGCGTGTAGGGATCTCCCTCAGACCTTGGGTTTCCCCAGCCTTCACTGCGAAGGAAGTAGTAGCCGGTGTTGTTCTCCAGCTGGGATATCGTGGCTCCCAGCGAGCCGCCCGGTGCGCCCAATTGGATGGGAGGCAGGTACTCAGCGATAGCCGAGGCAGTGACTTCGTGGGTGCCAAATCCGAGCAACTCTAGGAAGTACACGGGTGCGGGCGCTGTGATGGCCACTTGCAGCTCGTTGGTGTAGCCAGTCGGCTCCGTAACTGAGATGGTTACCGCGCTGCTGCCGCTTCCGCCGGTCGTGTAGCCATCGCGCTGCGCGGTGAGGGTGGCTTCCTTGGAGGCGTCGGTGAAGTCACCGGGTAGGTAACCCACACCAGAAAGAGCTGCCGCGGCGGCCGCCTTCTGCTGCTGATCGGCATGCAGGTAGGAGATGCCAGCGTCGACCGCCAGGCCCATGATGGCGAACAGAACCAGGGAGGTCAGGGCAAAGATCAGAAGGACCTGCCCCTTTTGAGTCTGCTGCCAGGGAGTCTGGCGGGTCGGGCGGCTGAACATGACTACGAACCCTCCGGCGGATATGTGATTACGGTGTAGGCGCTGTCGGTCTGGGTAAACCAGCTCAGGCCAGGTGAGGTGAACGTGAAGTTCAACGCCACCCCGATTGCTTGCTCATCGTCGACAGTCTGGGTGCGATAGTCGAGCAGGTAGGGGGCGACGCCGGGTGTGGTGTAGCAGGGTGCCGACCCCAGATGCCCCGATCCGTTCTGAAGCACCCAGCTGCTGGTTGAGTTGCAGTACAGATAGTTGTCCGTGTAGACGGCGGTGGACACGCTGCCATAGCCAGACGCGGTGCACGAGCTAGGGAGAGATGGATTGGGCTGGCAGGACGCTGGCTGGTAGATCTGGATCTCGTTCACCTTGGAGTTAGTGAGTTGATTTATCGCTGGCTGCATGGCGGAGATGATCTCGTCATCCACCGAACATGGGTCGTTGCCATTCTGCTGACACGATCCGGAAACTTGAGTACACGTGAGTGTCCCCGACACCTCACTGCAGGTGTTGCCGAGCTCGGCACCGATCCTGGCTCCGTAGCCGGACGCCTGGGCAACGCTGTCGTTGTTGGCGATCAGGGCTGCTGCGGTCCAGGAGCCGAGAAACACGAAGTAAACCAAGGGAAAGATGACCGCGAGCTCGAGCAGAGCCTGGCCGCGCTGGTGACGCCGCCTCACAGCGTTTGCGGCTCCAGGCGGAACACAACAGATGCAGACAGGTTATAGGTGGCGAAGCCGCCAACCAGGGCAAAGGTGTAGTAGATCACCAGGCGGGCGAAGTCGGGGTCACCCGCGAGCCCTGAGGTCTGGGTGGTGTTCCGATCGTTCGACGGCCAAGTACATACGCCGGTACAGGTCCAGACTCCCCCCGCCTCGGTGTACTGCATCTCGCATGGTTGGCCACCGCAGCCCGACGTGTCCGGCGTCAGAGTTGCGCCTGAGGAACTGCCGGTTGCGTCCATCTTTTGGACCGTGATCCCGGTAACCTTGGTCAGCAACACGTTGCTGAGGCCAGCCGACTCCATGGCCGGAATCGCGTTGACGGTGTCTACCGTTGCGCTGGAGTTGCCCAAGGTCGCGATTTGGATCGCTCCGACATCCGCCGCATGCTGGATGGCGTTGCGGGAGAAGAGCAGGGTTCCGCCGTTGATGATCCCGAAGAAGATCAGGAAGAAGACCGGGGCTGTCATGGCGAACTCAATCGTCGACTGGCCCCGCTGGCCCTTCGCGGCACGGCGAGTTCTGAAGGTCAGCACGTCGTCAGGGTCTCTGCTTCGCTCTCGCGGGATGCCGCAAGGGCCGAAGTCGGAAGCAAGCCGTTATGGCTGCTGCCGATATGCGCCAAGCCGCGCTCGGTGGACTCACGACCGCCGGTCGATACCCAGGGCGCGCTTCCGCGGGGGGTCGGGGCCTGAGCACAGTTGAGCGAAAATGGATGCTTCACATCCCCCAGTTTCATGGTGTGGCTGGAGCGTATCCCGGCCCCGTCACAGCCCCGTCGCCCAACCTGTCACGCTTCGGTAACAGCTTCTTTAGGCATACGGAAGTGCCGGTCCGGGACGACATGGGAGGTCGTCACTAACTCGTGCCAATGACGTTGCTCGAAATCTTGCGTGGATCGACGGACTACCTAGCGCGGTCGGGTATCCAGCCTCCGCGCTTGGAAGCTGAGGTTCTGCTGGCACACGTACTAGGTCTGGGACGGATCGACCTTTACCTCCAGTTCGAGCGTCCGCTCACAGAACCGGAACTTGCCGATCTTCGTTCGCAGCTGAGGCAACGCGCACGTGGCACACCGCTGGCCTATCTCACCGGGGAGCGAGAGTTCTTCGGGCTACGCTTTTCCGTTAAGGAAGGCGTGCTGATCCCTCGGCCAGAGTCGGAGTTAGTAGTGGAGCTGGCACTGGCTCGGCTGGCGGCCAGGCAGGGGCCGATCCTGGTCGCCGACCTGGGCACCGGCAGCGGCTGCCTCGCGATCGCGATCGCGGTTGGGGCGCCTTCGTCGAGGATCGACGCCGTGGATATCTCTGAGACCGCGGTGCAGGTGGCGAGTGAGAACGCCACCCGGCTCGGCGTGAGCGACCGGGTGACAGTCATCCAGGGCTCCTGGGGTCAGCCACTGGAAAGGCACGGTCCTTACGACCTGATGGTTAGCAACCCTCCCTACGTGAGCAGCGCCGAGCTGCTGGCCCTCGAGCCAGGGGTGCGGGACTTCGAACCCAAGGTCGCGCTCGATGCGGGCCCGGACGGTCTTGGTCCCTACCGCGACTTGTTGGTAGATCTGCCCAACATGGCCGCGGCGGACGCCACCGTGCTGCTGGAGGTGGACCCACGCCGTGCTGGCTCGGTGGCCAAGCTAGCAGCGGAGAGTTGGCCTTCCGCCAAGACTGAGTTGCACCGTGACCTCTCAGGCCGGGACCGGGTTTTGGAGGTAACGCTCGGGTGAGCGGCAAGCTCTGGCCGGCGGATGCCGACGGCATCGAGCTCGCCGCCGCGGCGATTGCCGCCGGTGAAGTGGTCGGCTTCCCCACCGACACCGTTTTTGGGATCGGATGCGCTGTGGGCAAGCCGTTCTCCCTCACTCGGCTCGCCGAGATCAAGCAGAGACCGCCAAGCCAGCCGCTGATCCTGATGACGGCAGAGTGGGAAGAGATGGCCGACTTCGTCAGATGGCCCGGGAGAGCGCGGGACCTGATCCAACGCTTCTGGCCGGGTCCCCTGACTCTGATCGTGGACAGCCGGCCGAACTCGTCAGCCATCGGCGGAGGCGATACCGTTGCCGTCCGGATCCCGGACCACCCCACGGCACTTCGGCTTTTGCGACGGACTGGGCCGCTTGCGACTAGCAGCGCCAATCGCCACGGCCAGGAGCCAGCGGTTGACGCCGCTTCCGCGCTGAGCCAGCTTCCCGCGTTGGCGGGCGCTCTGGCGGACCCAGACGGGCCGCGGGTGGGCGGTATAGCCTCATCTATACTCGACCTCACCCGGGATCCGCCGGTCCTAATCCGCGAGGGAAGGCTGAGTGCCCGCCAACTGGGGGTCCCGGTCCCCGAGCAGGAACCAGGGCTTCGGAGGGACTGAGATGGCGATCGCAGAACAGCGGCTCAGTGCCCTGCACAAAGCGGATCCAGAACTGGCCTCACTGATGGAGGCGGAGCTAGACCGCCAGCAGTACACCCTGGAGCTGATCCCCTCGGAAAACGTGGCCAGCCCTGCGGTCTTGGAGGCCGTGGGCTCTTGGCTTACCAACAAGTACGCCGAGGGGACGCCGGGCAAGCGCTACTACGGTGGCTGCGAGTTCGTCGATCAGATCGAGCTGCTGGCCCAAGAACGCGCCTGCAAACTCTTCGGCGCCGAGCACGCCAACGTGCAGCCCCACTGTGGAAGCTCGGCCAACATGGCCGCCTACATGGTCTTCTGCCAGCCTGGGGACACCATCTTGGGCCTGGATCTGAGCCATGGCGGGCACCTCACCCACGGCTCTCCGGTCAGTTTCAGTGGCATCCTCTATCACGCCGAGTTCTACGGAGTGAGCCGGGAGACCGAGCAACTTGACTACGAGGAGATCCGGCGCCGCGCCGAGGAGGTGCGGCCCAAAGTCCTGGTTGCTGGCGCCAGCGCCTATCCCCGCACCTTCGATTTCCCCAAGCTCGCCGAGATCGCCCATGAGGTGGACGCCGTCCTCTTTGTCGACATGGCCCATTTCGCCGGGCTGGTTGCGGGGGGAGCCCACCCCAGCCCTGTTCCCTACGCCGACATCGTCACCCTGACGACCCACAAGACCCTTCGAGGTCCTTGGGGCGGCATGATCCTCTCCCCGGAGGTGCACGCCAATGCGGTGGACAAGGCGGTGTTCCCGGGGGTCCAGGGTGGTCCCCTGCTGCATGCCATCGCCGGCAAGGCGGCGGCGCTGCACGCTTGGAGCCAACCCGAGATGCAGGACTACGCCCAGCGGGTGGTGGCCAATGCCAAGCGGCTCGCCGAGGGCCTGATCCAGCAGGGTCTTCGCCTGGTCAGCGGCGGCACCGACAACCATTTGATGCTGATTGACCTGAGGCCGCTGGGACTGACCGGGCGCCAGGTTCAGGAAGTCTTCGACCGCGCCCGGATCACGGTCAATCGCAACTCGATTCCCTTCGACGAGGCCAGCAAGTTCAACCCCAGCGGGATCAGGCTCGGCTCTCCCGCGGTGACTACCCGGGGGATGGGATTGGAGGAGATGGACGAGATCGCCGAGCTGATCTCGAGGACCATCCACAGCTTCGGAGATGAGTCGGTCGAGCGTGAGGTTGCGGCTCGAGCCAGGGTGCTTTGTGAGGCCTTCCCACTGCCGTACGCCTGAGCGGTCCTGACCGTGCCTACCCTCAGCGACCACTACCTGAGCGCTCTTCCCATCATGGTGGTGGCGGTGGTCGTGACCATGGCCTGCGTGCCCCTGGCCCGTTGGCTCAGCTTTCGGCTGGGGGCGGTGGCCCAGCCCGGCGGGCGCCACATCCACACCCAGCCGACCGCCAAACTCGGGGGCCTCGCGATCATGGCCGGGTTCGTGGTGGCCATGGTCAGCTTCGGACGCGGGGTGCAGGACTGGGGCCAGGTGGTTGGGATCGCGGTGGCCGTTGCCGTCCTCATGGCCGCCGACGACATCCTCGGCCTTCGCTACTGGACCAAGCTGGTCATCCAGGCGGTTTGCTCTCTGGTGGTGGCTTGGCTCTTCGCCATCAACATCAACTCAGTCAGCCTGCCCGATTTCGCTTTTCATCTGGCTGCTTTCGCCGCGATCCCGGTCACCATCATCTGGTTGATGGGGATGCAGAACTCGATCAACCTGCTCGACGGGGTCGACGGGCTGGCGGCCGGGGTGGTCGCGATCGTGGGTGGGGTCCTCTACCTGGCTGCGGTCAACCGCCTGGGGGTGGACCCTAGCCAGGGCGGGGTGATCCTGCTCTCCTCGGCGCTGATTGGTTGCTGCCTGGGCTTCTTGGTCTTCAACTTCGCTCCGGCGCGGATATTCATGGGAGATTCGGGTTCCCAGCTGCTGGGGATGCTGGTCGGGATCATCACCATCTTGGGAGTGGCCAAGATCACGGTGGCTCTGGCCCTGTTCGTTCCGGTGTTGGCGCTGGCGCTCCCCATCACTGACACCGCCTACGCCATCTGGCGCCGGCGCCGAGAGGGAGTGGGGATAGCTCACGCCGATGCCCGCCACCTACACCATCGCTTGTTGGAGTTGGGCTTGACGGCGCGCGAAACCGCCGTGGCCTTCTATTTGATCACCGCGATTCTGGGCTGCATCGGACTGGCGATCTTCGGACACCGCAAGATACTGGCGGTGGCGTTAGCACTTTTGATCGTGACTCTGGGACTCCTGGTCTGGCGGGTATGGCATCGAGGCGGTTTCGCCTTCCAGCATCACCCCGACGCGGAGGCCACCGGATTGGACCGCCCGGGTGTCTGAGGCGGCCACCGGAGCGGTGCCCTTGCGAGCGCAGCGACTCGAGGTCGTCGGGCGCAAGCCGCTCCGCGGCAGGGTGACGGTGAGCGGCAGCAAGAATGCGGCGCTGCCGCAGATGGCGGCCGCCCTTCTTGCCGACGGCCCGCTCCGGCTCAGCAACGTTCCTGCCATCGAGGATGTGGAGACGATGTGCCGCCTCTTGCGCTCGCTGGGCGCTGTGGTGGAGCGGTCCCAGGGTGAGGTGGAGATCGACGCCAGCGCCACCAGCGGCAGCGAGCCCGACGGCGAGCTGGGGCGGAGGATGCGGGCCTCGCTCCTGGTTTTGGGGCCGCTGCTGGCCTCGCGGGGCGAGGCCTCACTTCCGCTTCCGGGCGGGGACGACATCGGCATGCGCCGCGTCGAGCAGCATCTGGAGGGACTTCGCGCCATGGGGGCCGAGGTATTGGAGGATGAGTTTGGCATCCGGGCTCGGGCCACCCGACTCCACGGCGCCCATATCCAGCTCGACCTGCCCACGGTTACCGGGACCGAGAACTTGATGATGGCGGCGGCCCGGGCGGATGGCATAACCGTCATCTCCAACGCTGCCCGGGAGCCCCACATCGTCGACCTCGCGCTCTGCCTAAAAGCGATGGGGGCACGGATCTCGGGAGCTGGGGGAGACCGCATCGTGATCGAAGGCGTGGCGCGCCTCCACCCCAGCGAGCACCGGGTGCGAGCGGACTACATCGAGGCCGGCACCTTCGCCATGGCGGCGGGGGCCACCGGGGGTGACGTCCTAATAGAGCAGCTCTTCTGCGACGACCTCGATCAGGTTCTGCACAAGCTGCGTCGCGCCGGATGCGAGGTGGAGGAGGGAGGCACCTGGCTGAGAGTGTCCCGGACCGGCAGCCTGCGGGCGGTGGACATGACCACCTGGCCCCACCCGGGATTCGCCACCGACCTCCAGGCCCAATACGTTGCACTGATGACCCAGGCCAAAGGCCTCAGCGTCGTCTCCGAGGCACTGTTCGAGAACCGTTTCCAGCACGCCGAGCAGCTGCGGCGCTTGGGTGCGGAGATCAGCCTTCGGGGACGCAGTGCCATGATCCAGGGAGGTGCCCCGCTGACCGGGGCGGAGCTGAAGATCTCCGACATCCGCTCGGGCGCAGCGCTGGTGATCGGGGCCCTCTGCGCCGACGGGACCAGCTGGCTTGACAACGTCCATCATCTCGACCGCGGCTACGAGGACCTGGTCGGCAAGCTCAACGGTCTGGGTGCCAGCCTCAGGCTTCACGACGCGGCCCAGGAGAGCTGAGCGGCCGTGGCCTTCCGCCGCTTCGGCATCGACATGTCCCCTGACCAGGTGGAGGTCTGGGCGAGGGGAGACGGGCTAGTGGTTGAAGAGCCCGCGGCCCTAGCGCGCCAGATCGGGACCGGCCGGGCGCTGGCATTCGGAACGGCCGCTCTGGAACTCGCGGCGGAGCGGCCCGGGGAGGTGGAGTTGAGCTGGCCTTTGGGAGTCGACAGGCTGGCGGACACCCGGGCGGCGGAGCAGCTGCTGCGTCAGGTGATCTTCCGGGTCGTGGGGCGGCTGCTCTTCTCCCGCCATGAGCTGATGCTCGGAGTCTCGGCCGAGCTCTCTACCGCATCGCGGCGGGCGCTCTTACAGGTTGCCATTGCGTCGGGGGCCCGGATGGCCCACATGATGGACCTGCCGGTAGCGGCGGCCCTGGGAGCGGGACTGCCGATCGCCTCCTGGACGCCGCTGCCGCTGCTTTTCCTGTTGCCCAATGCCGCCCAAGCAGCCATCGTCTGCCATGAAGGCTTGCTGGGCCACCGCGCGATCCGGTCACCCGAAGGTGAGCTGGTGGACTCTCCAACTGCCTGGAGCACGGAGCTTGGCCTGGCCATGCTCGCCGAACTGATTCAGAGTTTGATCGAGGAGACGCCAGCTGCGGTAAAGCAGGCGGCGACGGAATCTGGGGTCGCCATCGGCGGGCGGAGCCAAGGGCTGGCAGCGATCGGGGAGCGCCTGACCGAGTCCACCGGGCTGTCGACCCGGGTGCTGCCCGATCCCAACCACTGCGTGGCCAAGGGCACCGAGGTGGCGCTGGCCAGGATCGAGGCGCTGGGCAGCCAGGGACTCCTCTACCTGCGCTGAGCGCTTCGAGGCGGATGCGTCTACCTAGCGTGAATTGACAGGCTCCTCGAACTCGGGATAAGCTCGGTCTAAGTGAGCGTTTAGCCCAGGCTAAGTGGTGGCTGAGGCGCTCCCGGGCCGTCTGCGCCACGAGCCGTAGCCAGAGCTAAGCCCCTAACTAGGCCCAATCGGAGGCTTGATGCCGAGATCGACCAGAGCACTGGCACGGACTTTGGCCAAGGTCGGGCTCGCCGCCAGCCTCCTCGCCAGCCTGGCTGGCTGCGGCTCCACCGCGGCCAAGAATCCGACCACTCTCATCCTCTACAACGGGCAGCACGTGCAGACCACCGCTTCCCTGGTGGCTGGATTCGAGAAGCAAACCGGGATCCAGGTGGAGGTCAGGTCCAACGACGAGGACGTACTCGCCGATCAGATCGTGGAGGAGGGCAAGGACTCACCCGCCGATCTGGTCTATACCGAGAACTCGCCGGCCCTGGAATACCTGCAGAGTCAGAACCTGCTCGCTCGAGTACCGGAGTCCGTCCTGGAGCACGTCTCCTCAAAGTACAACTCGCCAACCGGGGACTGGGTGGGAGTCTCGGCACGCGTAAGCGTGCTGGTCTACAACACTCGGCTGCTCCGGCCCAGCCAGCTGCCAACGTCGGTGATGCAGCTCGCCGATTCCAAGTGGAGGGGAAGGCTCGCCATCGCGCCGGGCGAGACCGATTTCCAGCCGATCATCACCTCGATCGCGCGCACCTACGGCCGGACGGCTGCGCTGCAGTGGCTGGAAGCGATCAAGACCAACGCCGCGCAGCACGTCTATCCCGATAACGAGACCATCACCTCGAAGGTGAACTCAGGCCAGGTGGCGATCGGGATCATCAACCACTACTACTGGTACCGGCTCCGGGCCGAGATCGGTGCCTCGCAGATGCATTCCGCGATCGCCTACTTCGCGCCCCACAACGCCGGCTACGTGCTCGATGTCTCCGGGGCGGCTGTTCTGAAGTCCTCACGGCAGAAGGTCGCCGCCGACAAATTCCTGGCCTTTCTGGTCAGCCGGCAGGGAGAGGAGATCCTCGCTCACAGCGACAGCTTCGAGTACCCGCTGGGGTCTGGAGTAGTGACTGACCAGCCACTACGCCCCTTTGCCAGTCTGCGGCCGGCTCCTCTGACCATCGCCGATCTAGGCGACGGCGCCGAGGCGGTGGCACTGCTGCACCAGTCCCAGCTGCTCTGAGAGTGAGGAGGGGCAAATGGCAGCGCTAGCGCCGGGCCTGACGTCCGCCCCTCAGGTGAGCGCCCAGCGACGCCGGCCACGGGCTCTGCTGGCACTCAGCAGCTTGGTGGCAGGGCTGCTGTTGCTGCCTCTGGCATTCCTTCTGCTGGAGGCGCACCAAGTCGGCTGGACCCAGCTTTCCAGCCTCTTGTTCCGCCAGCTGACCGCCAGCCTGCTCTGGAACATGGTGCGCCTGGCGGTGGTGGTCACCGCTCTGGCCGCCGTCATCGGGACTGCCGCCGCCTGGTGCGTGGAACGCACCGACCTGCCTGGGCGCCGGATTTTGGCCCTGCTGCTGGTGCTGCCGCTGGCCGTCCCGGACTTCGTTGTGGCCTTCGGCTGGACCTCAGTTCTGCCCGCAGTGAGTGGCTACGGCGGCGCGATCCTGGTGATGACCTCCGGGCTATATCCCTTGGTCTATCTGCCTGTCGCTGCCAGTCTGCGCGGAGCCGATCCCAGTCAGGAGGAGACGGCCCGAACCCTGGGGATGAGTTCGCGGCGCGCCTTCTGGCGCGTCACCTTGCGCCAGACCCGGCCGACGATCCTGGCAGGCTGCCTGCTGGTCTCCCTGGCGCTGCTGGCGGAGTACGGCGCCTTCGAGATCCTGGGCTATCAGACCTTCACCACCGAGATCTTCACTGAGTTCCAGGTGGGCTTCAATGCTCCCGCGGCGTGCGCCCTCTCTCTGGTGGTGGTGGTGATCGGGTTGCTGGTCTTGGCGGGGGAGGGGTCGTTGCGGGATCGCGGCCGGGTGTCCGGTGCAGGCCACAACGCCAGCCGCTCCCAGGTCCGCCAGCATCTCGGGCGCTGGACCTGGCCAGCGTTCGCGGCCTTGGCGACGGTGGTGGCGGTGGCGTTGGGGGTGCCGATCGGTGTGATCGCTTACTGGATGGTCCGGGGAGGGTCCTCGACATTGCCCCAAACAGCGTCGGTCGCGAACGCCGCCTTCCACACCATCGGCTACAGTGCGGCCGCCGCCGTCATCGCTACCATCGCGGCGCTGCCGGTTGCACTGCTGGCGGTGCGGTCTCCATCCCGAGGAGTGCGGTTGTTGGAGCGCAGCACCTACATCGTGCAGGGGCTGCCGGGGCTGGTGATCGCGTTGGCCCTGGTTTTCTTCTGCCTGCACTACCTGCCCTTCATCTACCAGACCAGCGTGCTGCTGGTGGCGGCCTACGCCATCCTCTTCTTCCCGCTGGCCTACGTCTGCGTCCGAGCCTCGGTTCTGCAGGCGCCGGAGGGGCTTGAGGAGGTGGCGCGCTCGCTGGGCCGACGCCCACTGGCAGTCCGCCTGCGGGTGACCCTGCCCCTGGTCGCACCGGGGTTGGTGGCAGCCTTCTGCCTGGTCTTTCTATCCGCTGTGACCGAGCTGACCGCCACCCTGATCTTGGTCCCCACCGGGGTCGAGACCCTCGCCACCCAGTTCTGGGCGTTCACCGGCAACGTGTCCTACGGTGCCGCCGCCCCTTACGCTGCCGCCATGGTCGCCATCTCGATTCCTCCCGGGATCCTGCTCAGCCGCTGGTTCGACCGCAGGCCGGCCCGAAGTGGTATGCGCTGATGAGTGCGGTAAAGATCTCCGACCTGCATAAGGCTTTCGGTGAGACCGCCGTCCTGCGCGGCCTCGCGCTGGAGGCCGCTCCTGGGTCCCTGACGGCGATCCTGGGCCCATCCGGTAGTGGCAAGACCACTCTGCTGCGGCTGATCGCGGGCTTGGAGCGGGCGGATCGAGGCCAGATCAGCCTGGCTGGCCAGGTGGTCGACGATGGCCATAACTACGTCAGGCCCGAGGGCCGCCGGGTTGGATACGTCCCCCAGGACGGCTCCCTCTTCCCTCACCTGACGGTCGAGCAAAACGTGGGCTTTGGCCTTGCTCGCAAAGCCCGGCGGGGAGACCGGGTCGCCGCCCTTTTGAAGATGGTGGGGCTGGGGCGGATGGGGCGGAGGTACCCCCACCAGCTCTCCGGAGGGCAGCAGCAGCGGGTGGCGCTGGCCCGCGCCCTGGCGATCGACCCTCAGCTGGTGCTTCTGGACGAGCCCTTCTCGGGTCTGGATCCCAGCCTGCGGGCCGCCGTCCGCGAGGAGGTGCGGGGAATCCTCGCGGCCACGGGGATCACCACCCTCTTGGTCACCCATGACCAGGAAGAGGCGCTCTCGATTGCGGACCAGGTGGCGGTGCTCCGGGACGGAGTGGTAGCCCAGTTCGCCACACCCGACCAGCTCTATCACGATCCGGTCGACCTGGAGATGGCCCGGTTCGTCGGCGACGCCAACCTCGTAGACGGGGTGGTGGAGGGACAGAGGGTTACAACGGCCCTGGGATCCCTGGTGCTTCGTCCGGGCGGAGACGGTGGCGCGACGCCGACCGGTCCAGCGGTGGTTCTCTTGCGACCTGAGCAGATCGTCCTCTCGCAAGAGCGAGGCGCCACTGGAGTCCGCGGCAGGATCGTGCGCTCCGAGTTCTACGGTCACGACAGCCTGATCGATGTGGTCTGCGACCAGCTGCGGCTGGGCGGCCACATCCGGGTCCGGATCCAGGGCTCAAGCAGGCTGAAGGAGGGCGCCGAGGTCGTGGTGTCTGCGAGCGGCGATGCCCAGGCCTGGCCCAAGACCGCCTGACCGTTCCGACGTTGCTAAGAGAGGTCCAGGGCCAGCCGCAGCTCGTCGGCGAGGAGCTCACTGTGGGCCTCGGCCGAGCGGTCCCAGCTGAACCCCGCCGCCCGAGTCACCCCCAGTCCGCGCAGGTGCGCCCGCAGTCCGGGCTCCCAGAGGAGGCGGTGGAATCCCTCAACCCAGCCTGCCGGGTCGCCGCTCTCGACCAGCAGCGCCGCTCCCTGAGCGATTTCCTGGACCCCACCCACGCTGTTGGCGAGAACCGGGGCCCCGCAGGACATCGCCTCCAAGGCTGGAAGCCCGAATCCCTCGTACAGCGAGGGGACGCAGGCGCCGACCGCGCCACTGTAGAGGGCGGCGAGGCGTTCGCCGGCGACGTGGTCGAGTGCCACTATCCGGCCGCCCAGGCCCAGTCGGTTGGCCTGCTCCAACAGGCCCCGGCCGACCTCGCCGCCGGCGTTGGTCACCACCATCCGTACCCCAGATAGATCGTCGGGCGGGAAGGCTCGGGCGAACTGGTCGATGAGGAAGGGCACGTTCTTGCGGCGGTGATGGGCTCCCACCGCGAGGAAGTACGGTGGTTCCACTCCAAGCTCTCCCAGCAAGGGCATGAACCGCTCCTCGGCGAGCGGCCGCAGCGCCTCCGAGATCCCGTGCGGGATGACCGTTATGCGATTGGGATCGGCGGCGAAGAGGTTGACCAGGTCGGCCTTGGTCGTCTCCGATGGGGTGATCACCCTGGATGCTCTCTGCAAGGTGTCGACGACGAAGGCCTCGACCTGGGCCGACTCACCGCTTGGATAGGCGTGAGGCGCAAAGCGATGCTCCACTCCGTGGACCGTCACCACCGAGCGAGGTACCCGCCCGGGCGGGAGCCGGTAGGCGGGCACCCAGAGCAGCTGGGGAGGTCGCCGGCGCAGCTCCTGCCGGAGACGGAAGACAGTCCAGGCGCGGGGCAGGGGTATGCAGCGCCATGACGACCCTGGCGACAGGGGCGGGGCTGACTTGGGAGGGGTCCGTCGGTTGACGTAGAGCCACAGCGGCGCGGGCGGCGCCGTTATCAGTCGGGAGATGACCTCGGTGGCGTAGACACCGATGCCGGTTGGCTCCGGCTGAAACGCCCGACTGGTGTCGATTCCGACCGCCATCGCGGCAGTGTAAGGAGGGGTCGAAGTGGTCCTGGTTTCACAGTCAGGGCCGCTCGTCTTCGTTCTCGCGGTTGGTTCGGCGGGGGCGCCTAGTGGCCGTGATAAGATCGCGCCGAATTGTCCTCGGGGGGCGATCCGCGGCGGCCCAGGCGATTGCCGGGTCCCGGTGACGCCCTCGCGTTGGTAGGAGTTTTCTCGATCACGGTCGGAAGTGGGGTCGTGGCCGGGGTTCTGCTGGACGAGCACTTTGGCACGCTCCCGCTGCTGACCATCGTGGGGCTGGCGGTGGGACTGGTGGGAGGAAGTTTTGCGGTGTATCGCGGCCTGGCTCCCTTCCGAGGGCGATAGGGGCGATGCTGCTCGAAGCTGAGGAGCTGGCTCGCGCCATCCGGTCGGCGTGGATCGCCGCCATCGGGGCGGCGATCGTGGTGGTGGTTGCGGCCTACCTGATCGCCGGGTTGGAGGGCGCCGGGCTGGCACTCGCCGGAGGTCTGCTGGGGGTCGCCAACCTGCGGCTGGCGGCCTTTGCCTTGGGGCGGGCGCCAATCGCTTTTCTGGGCTCGAGCCTCCCCCGATTGGCGGCCATCACGGTGATCCTGGCGCTGCTGGTGCTGACCTTAGGTCCGGTCGGGGTCTGGGGCCTACTGGGACTGCTGGCCACCCACCTAGCCCAGGTCGGGGCCATGGTCAGGGTCGGGATTAGGGCGGCCGCCAAGTGAGTCCTATGGTCCTCTCGCAGATCGAGGTGGGCCAGCATTGGACCGCGCACATCTTTGGGTTGGCGCTCTATCTGGACACAGTGGTCAGCAGTCTGGTCGCCTTCGCAATCGTGCTCTCAGCCGCGCTATATCTTCGTCACCGGGTGACATCAGGTGTCCCGGGACTCTTCCAGACCTTCATCGAGTGGGTCTGGGAGACGGTAACCGACTACGTCAACCGGATGATCGGTCCCTTCGCCACCTGGGCGGTGCCGCTCTGCACCGTTCTCTTCTTCTACATCCTGGTCAGCAATTGGCTGGAGCTGATCCCTACCGGCGACCGACTCACCTCAGCCACCTCCGATGTCAACGACACAGCAGCATTGGCGGTGATCGTGATCTTCATGGTCCACTTCACCTCAATCCGCCAGCGGGGTTTCGGCGGCTACCTGAAGATCAACTATCTCCATCCGGCGGGACTGCCCAAGGTTGCCTATCTTTTCCTGGCGCCCATCAACGTGATCGCACAAATCTCCTACCCCATCTCGCTGACGCTGAGGCTCTTCGGCAATATCTTCGCGGCGGCCCTGATGCTGGAGATCATCGCCATTCTGCCCATTTACATGGGATGGCTCTTGAACGGTGTCTGGAAGCTCTTTGAGGGACTCTTCGTGGACGTGATCCAAGCCTTCATTTTCGCCCTGCTGACGGTGATCTACCTCAGCATGGCGACCACGGAGCACGAACCCGAAATGACGGCGGAGCCAGCACCCGGCTGACGGGTCCGAACAAATAACTGGATCTGGGAGGAATTCAATTGGCGCTCGACACCGCTCACGCAACCGTCTTCGCCGGGGCCATGATCGGCACCGGTGTAGGCGCGGTCGGCGCGGCCATTGGTGACGGCCTGGCCGGTGCCCAGCTGATTGCCGGTATAGCCAGGCAGCCCGAGGCTCAGGCCCGGTTGCTGACCTGGACCTTCCTGACCGTCGGTCTGGCCGAGGCCGTGTACTTCATCAACCTGGCGTTGATGTTCGTCTTCGTCGCACTGGCCGGAAAGTAGGCGACTTTCCGTGGCCCTCGCCTCCGCCAGTCCGCTCTCGCTGAACCTGACCTTTCCCGTGGAGATCGTGGTTTTCCTGGTGCTCTTGTACCTGCTATCGCGCTACGTCTTCCCGCCTATCAACAAGGCGCTTCGGGACCGCCAGATGCTGATCGCACGATCTCTCTCCGAGGCCGAAGCGGCCCGCCGCGAGGTGGAAGAGGCCCGGAAGAAGGAGCGCGCCGACCTGGCCGAGGCGAGACATCAGGCCCAGGAGATCCTCGACCGGGCCCAGAAGCTAGGGGAGGAGCTCCGGGAGGAGTTGCGCCAGAAGGGCCGCGAGGAGCAGGAGGCGATGCTGACCAGGGCCCGCGCCGAGCTGGCCCAGGAGCGGGAGAAGGCGGTGAGCCAGCTCCGCAACCAGGTGGCAGACCTGGTGCTAATGGCGACCACCAAGGTCCTCCAGGAGGAGCTCGACCCCAAGCGCCAGCGGCGACTGATCGATGAAGCCCTGGGGGAGGTCGACCTCAGTGCCTGAAGCCCCCCGCGTGCCCAGCACCGCCCGCCACTATGCCCAGGCGGTTTTCGACCTCGCCGAGCAGGAGAAGGACTTCTCCGCCTGGCAGCGGCGCCTCGAACTGCTGCGGGAGTTGCTGGATACAGGCGACTTGGGCAAGGCCCTAGCCGAGCCCAGCCTTCGGATCGCCCAGAAGTTGGAGCTCTGCCGGGCGGTCCTGGAGCGCGACACCGGGATCGACCAGCCGGCCCGCAACCTCCTGCTGCTGCTGGTCAGCAGCCAGCGCCAGAGGCTGCTTTCGGCGATCCAGGAAGCCTACCGGGAGCTGGTGGACAAGAAGGAGGGCCGGGTCCTGGCCCAACTCACGACCGCCATCCCGGTGAGTGAGGCGGAACAGAAGCGGCTGGCAGGTGAGCTATCGCGCCGGCTGCGTGTGGAGGTCAGATTCGAGGCCACCGTGGACCCCAGCATCCTGGGTGGGGTGGTGGTTCGGGTCGGTGACCGAGTCTTCGACGCAAGTCTCACCGCGCGGCTGCAGCAACTGCGCCAGCAGTTGCTCACCCAAGGTGCCAAATAAATGAGGAAAGCATGAGCATTAGTGCCGCCGAAATCGGCCAGATCATCAAGCGCAAGATCGCCGACTTCGACGCCCCGGTGGTGTCCGCCGAATCCGGCGTCATCACCACCCTGGGCGATGGCATCGCTCAGATCTACGGACTGGAAGGGGCGATGGAGGGTGAGCTGCTGGCCTTCCCCAAAGAGATCATGGGGCTGGCGCTCAACCTGGAAGAGGACCAGGTGCGGGCGATCATCCTCGGCCCCTACGAAGAGCTCCGAGAGGGCGACGAGGTCCGCACCACCGGTCGAGTGGTCGAGGTCCCGGTGGGTCGAGAATTGGTCGGCCGGGTGGTCAACGCCCTGGGCGAGCCCATAGACGGCAAGGGTGAGATCGCGACCAAGGAGCGGCGCCCGGTGGAGCGCCAGGCTCCCGGAGTCGTCGACCGGCAGCCAGTCAACACCCCGGTGCAGACCGGGATCAAGGCCATCGACGCCCTGATTCCGATTGGGCGCGGCCAGCGTGAGTTGATCATCGGCGACCGACAGATCGGCAAGACCGCGATCGCAATCGACACCATCATCAACCAGAAGGGCAAAAACCTCACCTGCATCTACGTCGCCATCGGCCAGAACGCGGCGGCGGTGGCCCGGACCGCGGCGGTGCTGGAGGAATACGGAGCCCTCGACCACACCATCATCGTGGCCGCCACCTCGGGCGAGTCCGCCGCCCTCAACTACCTTGTTCCGTACGCCGGTTGCGCCATGGGAGAGTGGTTCATGGAGCAGGGCGAGGACGCTCTGATCGTCTACGACGACCTCAGCAAGCACGCCTGGGCTTACCGGGAGATCTCGCTGGCGCTGCGACGGCCTCCAGGTCGGGAGGCCTACCCGGGAGATGTCTTCTATCTGCACTCCCGGCTGCTGGAAAGGGCCGCCCGGCTCAACGACGAGAAGGGCGGCGGATCGCTGACGGCGCTGCCGATCATCGAAACCCAGGCCAACGACGTATCCGCCTACATCCCCACCAACGTCATCTCCATCACTGACGGGCAGATCTATCTCGAGGGGGACCTCTTCTACGCCGGCACCAGGCCCGCCATCTCGGTAGGTCTTTCGGTCAGCCGGGTCGGCGGCGACGCCATGACCAAGGCCCTGCGCTCGGTGGCGGGGGGGCTGCGCCTGGACTTGGCCCAGTACCGCGCGCTGGCCGCCTTCGCCCAGTTTTCCAGTGACCTGGACAAGGCCACCCGGGATCAGCTCGACCGGGGCCAGCGCTTGACGGAGCTCCTGAAGCAGGACCAGTACGCGCCGGTATCGCTGGCCCTGCAGGTGATGACCCTCTTTGCCGGCACCAGGGGCTACCTGGACACAGTTCCGGTTGACAAGGTCTCGGAGTGGGACTCCCAGTTCCGTCGCTACGCCGGGCAGGCGCTGCAGAAGCTGGCCGACGAGATCGAGAAGAAGAAGGTCCTTGACGACGCCATGCAGGAGGAGTTGCGCCAGGCGCTGGAGGGGTTCAACCAGGGCTTCGACGTGGGCGACGTGGCTCCGGTCGCGGCCGAGGTCTAGGCAGAGCTCTTGGCCACCCTGCGCGACATCCGTCGCCACATCCGCTCGGTTCGCAACATCGAGCAGATGACCCGGGCCATGCAGACGGTCTCGGCCGCCAAGTTGCGCCGGGCCCAATCCCGGGTGGAGGCCGCCCGGCCCTACGCCCTGGCCATGGATCAGGTGGCGCGCGACGTGGCCAAGATCGGCAAGGAGTTTCGCCACCCCTTCATGGTCGCCCCCGAGGAGGGCAGCGGCCTCCTCATCCTGATCACCAGCGACCGCGGACTGGCCGGCGCCCTCAACATCAACACCATTCGCGCCGCCCATGCCCAGATGCGAAAGGAGTTCGGGCCTCGCTACCAGGTGGTGGCGATCGGACGCAAGGCGGTCGGCTTCGCGAGCAGGATGCAGCTGCGGACCGTGCACCACATCGTCGCCCTCCCCGACCGGGCCGAGCCGGAGGTGATCCGGCCGGCGGTGGAGGCTGCGGTCAAGGCCTACCTCGACGGCGAGGTGCGCGCAGTGGTTGTGGCCTACGCCGCCTTTCGCAACCTGCTGAGTCAAGTGCCGACGGTCCGGCAACTGGTCCCGGTGCCGCCAGCGGCTGCCGATGAGGGACCGCAGACGGAGGGCGACTACATCTACGAGCCCGATGCCAGAGACGTGCTGGAGCGCTTGATGCCCGAGTACCTGATGAGTCAGGTTTATGAGGCCCTGCTGGAAAATCAGGCGAGCGAGCACAGCGCTCGGATGATTGCCATGCGCAACGCCTCGACCAGCGCCGGGGACGTCATCCGGGAGCTGTCGCTGACCGCCAACAAGGTGCGTCAGGCGGGAATCACCCGAGAACTAATGGAAATTATCGGCGGCGCTGAGGCACTCCAGGTGGCCCGGCGTTGAGGAGGTGGTAATGGCAAAGGCGAAGGTCAAGGCGCCCGCCGGCGAACCGGAGTCGGCCCCAGAGTCAGCGCGGGCCACAGGCACGGTGCTGCAGGTGATCGGGGCCGTGGTGGACGTGGCTTTCGAGCCCAAGGGCCTGCCCCACATCAACGACGCCCTCGAGGTCCGGGGCACCGGACACCGTCTGGTGCTGGAGGTGCAGCAGCTCTTGGGCAACGACGTCGCTCGCTGCATCGCTATGGAATCCACCGATGGCCTGCGCCGAGGCGACCCGGTGGTCACCACCGGGGGGCCCATCGAGGTCCCGGTGGGCAAGCAGGTGCTGGGCCGGATGTTCAACGTGATCGGCGAGCCCATCGACGGCAAACCCGCTATCAAGGGCGGCACCTGGCTTCCAATCCACCGTGAGCCCCCCTCGGTCGCGGACCAGGAGACCTCGACTGAGATCCTCGAGACCGGACTCAAGGTGATCGACCTGATCTGCACCTTCGCCAAGGGCTCCAAGATCGGTCTCTTCGGCGGGGCGGGGGTGGGCAAGACCATCATCGTCATGGAGCTGATCCGCAACATCGCCAAGGAACATGCGGGTTACTCGGTCTTCGCCGGAGTGGGGGAGCGCACCCGCGAGGGCAACGCCCTCTACCGAGAGATGCACGAGTCTGGGGTCATCGACAAGACCGCCTTGGTCTTCGGTCAGATGAACGAGCCCCCCGGGGCCAGGGCGCGGATCGCCTTCACCGGGCTCACCATGGCTGAGGAGTTTCGCGACGAGGAAGGCGCGGACGTCCTCCTCTTCATTGACAACGTCTTCCGCTACATGCTGGCCGGCAGCGAGGTCTCGGCCCTGCTGGGGCGGATGCCCTCGGCGGTGGGGTACCAGCCGACTCTGGCCACCGAGATGGGTGACCTTCAGGAAAGGATCACTTCCACTCACCGCGGGTCAATCACCTCGGTGCAGGCGGTCTACGTCCCCGCCGACGACTACACCGACCCCGCCATCCAGACCACCTTCGCCCATCTAGGCGCGACGGTCTCACTGAGCCGCTCGATCGCAGAGTTGGGACTCTTTCCGGCGGTGGACCCGCTCGACTCCTTCAGCCGCATCCTGGACCCCAAGACGGTGGGGGTAGAGCACGATCAGGTGGCCCGCGGGGTGCAGAGGGTGCTGCAGCGCTACAAGGACCTCGAGGACATCATCGCCATCCTGGGGATGGAGGAACTGTCCGATGAGGACCGCACCACCGTGAACCGGGCCCGCCGGGTCCGCCAGTTTCTGGCCCAGCCCATGTTCGTGGCCGAGCAGTTCACCGGGCTGGCAGGCAAGTACGTACCCATCAAGGAAACCGTCAGGGGGTTCAAGGAGATCCTTGACGGCAACCTCGACGACCTCCCCGAGCAAGCCTTCCGAATGGTGGGGACGATCGACGAGGCGATCGAGAACGGGCGTCGTCTCAACCGAGGCGCGGAGCCAGACACCAACGAGCCGAAGGAGACCAAGGCGGAGAAGGGTGAGGCCGATCGAGAGGATGGCTCGATGGGTGGGGAGCCGGAGGCGGAGGTGGCCGAGCCGAAGCAACCCGCTCCACCCAGAAGGCGTGCCGCCGCGGCCACACGGGTGGCGAGGTCACCGGGCTCGAACAAGGCCAAGTCGGCCACCCGATCCCGGGCCTCGACGACCACCCCGCCCAAGGCCGCCACCAGCAAGGGGACCGTCCAACCCAAGGCGGCACCCACAGCCAAGACCACAGGGCGCGCCAAGCCGGCGGCCAAGCCCAAGACGAGCTGAGTTGGCGGTTCCCACCAGACTTCTTTCACCTCTCGAGCCGCTCTTCGAAAGGGAGGCTGACTTCATCGTGGCCCGGGGCACCGGCGGAGAGTTCGGGGTTCTACCCGGCCACGCACCGCTGCTGACCTGGCTCAAGCCGGGGGAGCTGATGGTCCGCCACGATCAGAAAGAGGAGTTCTTCTTCTTGGAGGGGGGTTACGTGGAGGTGCTTCCCAATCGGGTGACCATCCTGGCCAACCGAGGGGTGCCGGTCTCCCAGCTGGACCCAAGCACTGCCGAGGATGCTCGCCGCGCCGCCGAAGATGCCATCGCCAAGGCGGTCAATCCCGGCCCGGACGATCTGGCGGAACTGGAGCGCCAGCTGGAGATCGCCAACTTCCGGCTCCAGGCGGCGGAACGCGACCGTCGCCGTCGCCGGGATTAATCCCGGTTCCAGTCAGCCTGTAACGGCTCCAACTCGGCTTCGGGGGTAGCGAGGGCCGCCCATATACTCGGCCGGTGCCCCGGGCCGGAGATTCCCCTACTACGTCCCTCCCCGCCGGTCCCACCTCCCGACGCCCAGGTCGGGTTGAAGTGTTGGGGGTACCGGTCGACCGCTGTACCCGGCAGGAGGCGCTCGCACGTTGTGAGGCGGCGATCCTGACAGGGTCCGACCCGCTCCAAGTCGTGACTCTCAATCCTGAGATGGTGATGCAGGCCCGGCGCCTACCCGATCTGAACCGAGCAATTCGGCACTCTGGACTCGTCCTTCCTGATGGGGCGGGAGTGGTCTGGGCTTGCCGCCGCCTCGGATTGCCCGTTCCCGAGCGAATCACCGGCGTGGACTTCCTTGGGGACCTGGCCGCAATGGCCAAGGAGCACGGCTGGCCAGTATTCCTGCTCGGAGCCGGTCCAGGGGTAGCGGAGGCCGCCGCCGGTGCCCTAGAGCGAAACTATCCGGGCCTGAGGATTGGTGGCACATGGGAGGGTTCTGCCCGAGCGGACCAGGCGCAGTCCATCTGCGCTCGGGTGCAAGCTTCGGGCGCCCAGGTGCTCGCGGTCGCGTTCGGGGTGCCCAAGCAAGACCTCTGGCTCTCGCGCAACCTGGCCCGGAGCGGGGCTCGGGTCGGGATCGGCGTGGGTGGTTCCCTCGACTACCTGGCCGGGCGGGTGCCCCGGGCGCCGGTCGTGTTGCGTCGGCTGGGCCTGGAATGGACCTTCCGGCTGGCCCGTCAGCCCTGGCGGCTACCGCGAATGCTGTCGGGCGCGCCGTTCTTCTGGGAGACGATTCGAGAGACCAGGGCCAGGACGCGCTCGTGAGTGAACTGCCGGTAGAGCTGAGCCTGGTGGTGCCAGCGTTCAACGAGGAGTCCCGACTCCCGCCCTCGCTGGCGCTGATCCGGGGCCAGCTGGACGAGGCGGAGCGTTCCTACCAGGTGATCGTGGTCGATGACGGCAGCCGAGATCGCACCTCGGATCTAGTCGAACAGGCCAAGTTGACCTGGCCCCAGTTGCAGCTGATCGTGTTTGCGAGCAATCAGGGCAAGGGTGCTGCGGTGAGGGCCGGGATGCTCGCCGCCACGGGAAGGCTGCGGCTCTTCAGCGACGCCGACCTCTCCACCCCACTGTCGGAGATGAGCAAACTGGAGGCTGCCATCAGCGAGGGGGCGGGGATCGCGATCGGCTCCAGGGCACTTCCCGGCTCGCGGGTGGAGCTGCACCAACCCCGGCACCGGGAATTGATGGGGAAGACCTACAACCAGCTGCTGCGGCGGCTGCTTCTGCCCGGCGTTCACGACAGTCAGTGCGGCTTCAAGATGTTCACCGCTGCCGCCGCCGTGAGCTGCTTCACGCCGCTGGAGACGCCCGGGTTCGGCTTTGATGCCGAGGTTCTGCTGAGGGCGCGACGGTCGGGGATTGCGATCGCCGAGATCCCGGTTGTTTGGAGGAACTCAATCGGAACCAGGGTGAGCTCCTTGCGCGACGGCGGACAGATGCTCGCCGATGTGGTCAGGTTGCGGCGGCTCCTAGGTCCGGACCGACGGGCGCGCGGAGAACGCCGCGCCGAAGGAGTCCGCGACAGCAGCGAGGATCGCCGCACCGGCGGAGACCGCCGTCAGGGCGGTGGGCGATGAACCAGTCACTGTCACCTTGGTGGGCCCGACCTCGACGTTGGCTGAGCGCAGATGGAGCAGGGGTCGAGCGGCGGCGCCAACTGCTGCAAGCCGCGGCCACTCGCCCGTGGTGGGTGGCGGCGGTAGTGGTATTGGTGGTGGGCGGTGGCGCCGCCGGGCTCCATGCCCCCACCTCAGGTGTTGACTTCTGGCACCTGGCAAACGCGGAACTGATCTGGCGCCACGGTCTCGCCGGCGCGGCCCGCTATTTGGCCCGCCCCGGGGCGCCGCTCGATCTGCGCAGCTGGCTGGCTGACCTACTGCTTCTCCTTTTCTATAGGGTGGGCGGTCTGGGTGGGCTCCAGGTTGTGGGAGCTGTGGGCGGCGCGGTCGTCGGTCTGGCTCTCTTGGCGGCAATTCGGTTTGACGGTCGAGCCCAGCCTCTGGCGATCGTCATAGCCGGTGGTCTGGGGATGCTGGCTCTGGCGCCGGTGCTCACCGACCTGCCCGCCGAGGTGCTGGCTCTGCTGGCCGCGGTCCTGCTCTTGGCGCTGGCTCTGGTCAGCCGCCGAGGCCGGTGGGGGGCGGCCATGCTGGTCGGGCTGGTGGTGGTCTGGACCAACATCCAAGCGGACGCCTTCTTGGCTGTGCTGGTGATCTGGGGCTGGGTGGCGATCGCTCACTGGGATGCCGCGCGCCCCGGCGGTCCAGTCGCGCCCAGCTGGTGGCTGATCCCGCTCACTGGACTGGCGGTGCTGCTCAGCCCCCGGGGGATCGGGACCATAACCGAGCTGCCCCTCAGCCTCGGGATGCGGGGGGAGTCACCCCTGCTGGTGGCCTGGTCGAGCATCGACTTTCACCCCTGGAGCGCTCGCCTGGCGGAGCTGGCGGGGCTGCTGCTCCTGTTCTCCTACTGGGTGGCCGGCGCGCGTTTGCGACGGGCCGATGCCTATCTGGGCCTGGTCACGGCGACCATGGCGCTCCTCTGGACCAACTACCTGCCCTGGTTCCTGGTGGTGGCGGCGGCCCAGAGCAGCTGGTATCTGTCAGAGGCGCTGCTGACCCGGGCAGGTGGCGCTGTGGCTAGGCGACCCGAGCAGGGGCGGCCCTTCGGCCAGCGCATTCGAGCCGCATCTGCTGTCCCAATAGGACTCGCAATTGTCCTGCTGGCCTATGGGGTCTTTGCCCCCGGCCGAGATGGAGGCGTCGAGGCGAGGACCTCGGCTCAGCTACCGGTCCAAGCCACAGCCTGGCTGAAGGCGCATCCGGTGGGGGGCGCCTGGTTCACGACCCCCAACTTCGGTGACTACCTCAGCGCCCGTTTCCCGTCCGGCGGCCACCTGCTCTGTGTCGACGACCCCCTGCCGCTGGCGGGGGCGCCTCTGGACCAATGCCAGGAGTTGACGGTGCTCAATGCTGGGGCCATGGGGATCGTGCGGTCGCTGGGTACTCGGCTGGCGGTGCTGCCTCGCTCGGCAGCGTCGGCAACCTTCCTGCTGGCTCAGGGTTGGGAGATCAGGTATCGTGACGCCACGACTGTGATCCTGGCGCCCAGGCATCTCTAAGCCCTCTCATCTACGATGCGGGCCAGGTCCCGCAACCCACGCAGGAGAGCATGTCCAAGAAGTCAATGGCCGCCCGCCGCCAGATGCGGGAAGCCACCGCCAGCGGTCGGGCGGGAGGCACCCGGCAGGCATCCCGGGGCCGCACTCACCGCCGCAACGACCGCTCCAGCGGACGCCCGTGGGGCTTGATTTCGGCGGTGATCGGTGTCGTGGCCGCGTTCGTGATCGTGGTCATCGCGCTGGAGCTCTCGATCCAAGGGAGCCTCAAGCAGGACACCGCCGTCTTGCCGGCGCCCACCTCTTTGGTGAGCTCGATAACCAGCGTGCCAATCAGCACCCTGAAGGCGGTTGGCGTGGGGACCGTCAACAATCCTCCGGTCAATATTCCCGCCTCGTACAAAGCAGTGGCGCTCTCCTCAAATGGGCTGCCCGAGGTGGCCTTCGTCGGCGGCGAATTCTGCCCTTACTGTGCCCTGGAGCGGTGGTCCCTGGTCGTTGGCCTGAGCCAGTTCGGGAAGTGGTCCAACCTCCACCTGATCAGGTCGTCGATCTATGACACCCCAGCGAATGTGCCCACGTTCAGCTTCGCTTATGGCGCCAAGTTCAGCAGTCCCTACCTGGAGTTCGTGGGACGCGAGTTTCAGAGCAACGTCTCCCTGCACCATGACGGCGCGCCCTACGCTACTTTCCAAAAACTTTCGTCAACCCTGAGTGCTGCCTTTACCAACATCGCCGGCGGTGGGTATCCGTTTACCGACTACGCCGGCAAGCTGGCCGAGGTCAGCAGCTCAGCCGATCCCACCAACGTCGCCGCTTTGGCGGGTTTGAGCTGGCAAGAGGTCGCCCAAAAGCTGCGTGACACCAAATCGACGGTGGCCAAGGATGTCTTGGGCGGGGCTAACTACGTGATCGCCGCGACCTGCATGATCACCGGGCAAAAACCCGGAGGCGTCTGCAACCAGCCCTACATCCAGTCCCTGGTGCAGCAGATGGAGAAGAGCACGTGAGCAGAGCCCAGGGCCGTCGTCGGATGCTCGCGCAGACTGCGGGCGAGGCGGCGGCAGCTGACACCAGTCGCTCCATTCCCAGCGCTGACCCGACTGAGTGGGGAGCGGTGCTCCTCGCGCTCCTGGCCGTGGTGGGACTCGCCGTGGCCGCCTACCTGACCTCAGTCCACTACGCCGGGACCCCCCTTTTCTGCAGTGACAAGGGAACCGTCGATTGCGAGTTGGTGCTCAGCAGCGCTTACTCGGTGATCCCGGGCACCTCAGTCCCGATCACGGTGCCCGGGATGGCCTATTTCTTGGTCAGTTTGGCGCTGGCACTGGGGCAGCTGCGCCGTCCCCACAACTACGGACTGCGTCAGGCCCACGCGGCATGGGCGGGACTGGGGCTGCTGACCGCCCTCTATCTAGTCTTCGTGGAGCTGGTGGAGCTGCGAACCATTTGTCTCTGGTGCACCAGCGTCCACGTGGTGATCCTGCTGACCGTTTTGATCACCATCTGGCGGCTCTATCCGGCCCCTGCCCGCGGTTTCCGGAGCGTTACCTAGTCCGGCCAGCCCTGCCGCGCCTACAGAGGCCTGGCCTCGCTGGCGCAGGCGGTGACACCCTGCTGGCGCCAGAGCTGAGAGGTGGGATTGGCAGGTAGGCGCAGTTTGCCAAGCAGGCTGGTGCGCTCAAACGCCTCAACCCGCCGGTCCCGGTAGACAAGGCGCCACGCGGGCTCGCGCTGCAGGGCATCGGGGAAGGCGGTCCCGCGCTCGAACACCACCACCTGGGAGGGGCTGGCGTCGAGACTGGCGAGCCAGTTGGGACTGAGGTCGATGATCGAGGCGTAGCGTTCGAGCAGCGGCGCACCCATAAGCGCGGCGTCTCCGAAGATGAAGACCTTGTCCTTGGGCACGGTGTAGGCGAGAAAGCCACCATCGCCGTACTGGTTGAAGATGCGCAGGTGGCTCGGGGCTGACTGGAGCCAGCGAGCGGCGCAGACGGGGAATGCGTTGACGTAGGTGGACGAGTTCAGACTCGGGCTGCCTCCGGCTTCGACCTGGACCGTCAGTACCGCCACCAGGAAGGCGAGCATGAGCACCTCCGTGAGGAGCACCGGAAGTGGCTGGCGGGAGCGGAGTCGC
This sequence comes from Candidatus Dormiibacterota bacterium, assembly GCA_049583555.1. GTDB lineage: Bacteria > Chloroflexota > Dormibacteria > Aeolococcales > Bog-877 > Bog-877. The sequence continues at coordinate 41,478 of JBAUWA010000105.1, forward strand.
AGGTGCCAGCGCCGGGCCAGGTCCTGACGAAGTCGCTCGGCCAGGTTGATCCAGACCGGGGCGCCGGCGGCAACCAAAAAGACGCTGTTGCGCACCGACTGGAGAGTGAGGAAGAGGCAGAGGGTCAGCACCACCCCGTCCCGGAGGCTGACCGAGCGATAGCGCACCAGCAGCACGGCCAGGGTGAGGATGAAGACCAGGAGGGGAACCAGCACCCCGACGTGGAAGTTGGGGCTTTGCCACTCCTCGATCAGTGACTGCTGGGCGGTGTTGAACTGGGTCTCGAAGGGATAGGCCACGATCGCCACCCCATTGGGGTTGATCAGGCAGGCCGCGACCGAGCATCCGGTCGCCAGTGCCAGCTGCCCGATCTGGCGGCGGTCGCTTCCAGATCGCCTCCCCGCCAGGATGCAGGTCCCCTCCGCCGCCAGGATTGCCAGCAACAGGATCAGACCGAGGATGAACCCGGCGTGGAGGTTGGACCAGACCAGGAAGACTGGCGGCAGGACCCAGGCGATGTGGCCGCCCCGCCGCAGCTGCCGCTCCGCGATCAGCAGGACCAGGGCGGTGAGCATGTACGAGTCCATCTGGGAGCGGGGCCCGAATATGGGGTAGGCCACGACGGCGGCCACGACCACTCCGATACCCAGGGTCAGCCCCTGCGCGGGTCCGAGTTCCCGGGCCCGTAGCCAGATCAGAAGCAGCAAGGCCAGGGTGATGAACTCGTAGACGATCACGATTCCCATCCGGCCGCTGACGGCGGAGACCGCCCCCATCCAGAGCTCGCTAACCCACTCCTGCATGACCCAGTGGTGTCCCACAGCCATGAAGGCGTAGGGGTTTACATGGATGAGGGCGTTGGTCGCCAATAGGGTGACCCCGTTGCGGAGGTGCCACCAGAAATCGGGGTCCAGCACCTGGGGATGAGCAGTCGTCATGGCCGCCAACAGTCCACTCAAGGCAAGAAACCTGGGTAGGGTCAGTAGCTGGCGCCGAGCAGTGGGCGGCTTCAGCTGGCCCTGATCCATGCCGGTCCTCCAAGGATCACGGGCGCCAGTGTAGGTGCGGTCCGGGGCTGGCTGAGGCTCTGTGGCCGAGCCGTGACCGGGCCGTCCCAGCAATTGCGAACATTTCCCAGAGCCAACTCGTAACCTTGGGGCGTGGCCGCTAGCCCTGTCTCTTCCGTAGCCTCGCCCCTTGGGGAGCTTCAGCTGGTGCTGGAGGAGGAGGTGCTGAGGGTTGAGAACGCTCTCCTCACCATCGACGAAGAGGTGATGCCGCTCCTCAGTGCCCTGGACCAGGTCGGGGACCGGCTCGAGGACGCCGACATCGTTCGCCGCCACGTGCTGCGTGACCACGCTCGCTTCACCGGCGCCGAGGTGGAGGCGGCCATCGGGCGCTGCTTCGCCTTGAGGTCGGAGATGATGCTGGCGCGCCTGCGGCTGGCTCACTGTCGGAGCTGGGCCAAGGAGCTGCGCTACTGGCACTCTCTGATGAAGGCGGCGGCGGAACAACTCGAGGATCACCGTCCCCCTGACGGCACCCTGGAGGAGGGGCTCGCCCGCTACCGGAGCGCATCGCGCCAGGTCTTCCAAACCATTGACGAGGAGCGGATGAGGATCGCCCGGGACATGCACGACGGGCCGGCCCAGTCGATGTCGAACCTGGTCCTTCGAGCCGAGATCCTCGAGCGCATGGTCGACCGCGAGCCGGAGCGGGCCAAGGCGGAGGTGCAGAGTTTCAAGGAGGCCATGAAGGCAGTCCTGGACGAAACCCGCCAACTCATCTTCGATCTCCGTCCGATGACCCTCGACGACCTCGGGGTGATCCCCACTCTGCGGCGCTTGGTCAACGAGTTCCGTGACGCCGAAGGTGTCGAAGGCCGGCTTTCGGTTATAGGCACCGAGCGGCGTCTACCCACGGCCACCGAGGGGGCGTTGTTTCGGATCGTGAAAGAGGCGTTAGTCAACGTGCGCAAACATGCCCGCGCGCAGAACCTGGACGTGCTCATCAACATCCAACCCCAGCGCGTCAGCGCTGTCATCAAAGATGACGGTGAGGGCTTTGACCTGGCGGGAGTGGAGGCGAGACTCGCCCGTGAGCCTCACTTCGGTCTGATCTCGATGCGCGAACGCGCCGACCTAGAGCGCGGTCAGTTGGAGATCCTCTCTCAGGTGGGCCGGGGAACCGAGGTTCGCGTGACGCTGCCGATACAATCGTAAGTCCTGACGGAAACGTTACCCGCCGGTTACAAGGGTTGTATAGGACCTCAACATATACTCCGGCTGCCTTCGCTAGGCCTAGGATGTTGATTCCTAGAGTGCAAATCGGTAAGGAGGTTTTGAAGGTATGCTCGGAGCTTGGTACGTGCGGCTACGCGACCGTATTGCGGATGTAGTCTCGCATCGCGACTCGGACGAAGAGGGCCAGGGGATGGTTGAGTACGCGTTGATCCTGGTGCTGATCGCGATCGTTGTCATCGTCATCCTCACTCTCGTTGGACACCGCGTCAGCGACGTCTTCTCGAACATCAACAACGGTCTTACTGGCTGATTCGTAGCACTCAAGCGCGCGGCGGGGCGACCCGCCGCGCACTTGTCCACCCCACCCAACGGCCATGAGGCCTGCGGTAACCCAATCGGAGGTTTAGGACGGTGACGACCGATTTGAAAGGACGGGTCAATCAGGTCTGGATCGCTATAGGGCTGATCCTCGCCATCGCCGCGTTCGGTCTCATGTATTACGTGACGCGCGCCAGCGTCTCGACGACTCCCACGGTTCCTAGCAACGGTACCCAGGTGGTGGTCGCCAAGCTCGCGATCCCCAGCGGTACCCTTATCACCGCAGGCATGCTCGAGGAGACTCGTATCAAGGGAGTCCTCCCAGCTAACGCCTACACCGACTGCCAAGAACTGGTGGCGGCTGCCTGCTCTACAACGGTGGGAGTCTCGTCTAGCCAGTCCCCCTCTGTGACCGCTGTTTCCAACTACTACGCAGTGGTTGCAATCGCGCCCAACACTGTCATCACGCAAGACTTGGTGTCGGTGAACCGGGCGACCCAGTCGCCAACATTCGGAAACCTCAATCTGCCCGCTGGCGACGTCGCCATCTCCATCCCGATTACTTCCCAGGAGGCGGTAGCTGGGTACCTGCAGGCTGGCGACCGTATCGACATCATCGGAGTGAACACGACTGGCGCCACGCAGTGGACCTTTGAAGACCTGCCGGTGATCAGCGTCGGGGCACCCTCAACCACCACCGGAGGCTCCTCGAGCTCCTCAGCGGGTGGACTGATCGTGCTTCAGCTGACCCGCAGCCAGGCTCTGGGTGTGAGCGAGATGGTCCGCGACGGTTCGATCTACACCATCGCGCTTCGCTCCAGCTCCGACTACGGCCATGGCTACGTGCCAGTCACCTCGACTCCGGCTGACGAGTACACCCAGGCCTGCGTGGCCGGCACCACCGTCAACCCTGTCATCGAAGAGGACCTGCAATCGGCCCAGCAGGCTGTAACCGCGGCCACCGAGAGCTACAACACCGCCCACAAGCAGTACAAGAAGGACAACACCGCTCTCCAGAGCCTCTCTGGGAACGGCTCGGCTGTCCAAGCTGCCAAGGCGCTGGTGCTCCAGGATTCGGCAACGCTGTCCCAGGATCAGTTCTCATTGATCGAGGCCCAGAACGAGCTGGCCTCCGACCAGGCGGTTCTGTACTGCGGCTCCAGCAGCGCCCAAGCCTCCTCAGCGGCGGCGGGCAACAACTCCGGCAGCCCTCAGATGCTCGAGAACCTCTTCGGCTTCAATCCCGGAAGCTCCTGAGGGCCGCGCAAGCGCGGGCAAAGCCGGTAAGTTTACGGTCAGCACTGTGGCGGACAGGACGATGATCCGCGTGGTGGTGGTCGACGACATCGCTAGCACCCGAGAGAACCTCAAGAAGTTGCTCTCCTTCGAGGAGGACATCGAGGTTGTCGGGACCGCTAGCGACGGTCGGGCCGGCATTGACGTGACTCGACAGCTCTCGCCTCACGTGGTGTTGATGGACGTCAACATGCCCGGCATGGACGGCATCGCCGCCACCGAGACCCTGGCGGTTGAGGCACCCAGCTCTCCGGTCGTGATCATGTCGGTGCAGGGCGAACGCGACTATCTCCGCCGTGCCATGCAGTCAGGTGCTCGGGAGTTCCTGATCAAGCCCTTCACCGGCGACGAGCTGGTGGCCAGCATCCGTCGCGTCTACGACATGGAGGAGAAGAAGGGCGCCTACCTTCCCCGGGTTCCGCCTGCCCAGACCGAGAGTGGCGACCAACCTCCGGGTGGGTGCCAGATCTGCCTGGTCATGAGTGGCAAGGGCGGCTGCGGTAAGACCTTCATCGCTATCAACCTGGCCGCGGCTCTGCGGTTGGAAACCGGTGGCCGAGTCTGCCTGGTCGACCTCGACCTTCAGTTCGGCGACATCGGAGTCATGCTCAACATCGACCACGCCAAGACCATCACCGAACTGGTGGACAGTGAAAGCGCCTTGGACTGGGAGTTCGTCGACGGGATACTCGCCGATGGTCCCGAGGGTATCCGGGTGCTTCTGGGACCCTTCAGTCCTGAGTTTGGGGACCTAGTTCGCGCCGAGCACGTTCGTGCCATCGTCGACGTTCTGCGACGAGAGTTTGACTACGTCGTCGTCGACAGCGGTAGCCAGCTGTCGGAGGCTACGCTTGAAGCAACCGAATTGGCTGACCACGTAATCGTGGTCGGGGAGCTCACCATTCCCGCGATCAAAGACACCCGCCTGATGCTGAAGATGCTGGAGTCGCTCAAGGTCGACCGCTCGCGCGTCATGGTCGCGGTCAACGCCCATGACGCTCATGCCGTCTATGACTCGGCCAGCATTGAGCGCAATCTCCGCTTCCCGGTCAAGCTGCAGATCCCATCCGAGCCTCGACTGGTGGGCGGTTCGATCCATCGGGCGGTGCCGGTCGTGATCTCCCATCCCGACTCCGATGTCTCGCTGCTGTTTCGCGGCCTGGCCCGCAGCCTGACTCCGGAAGGCGCCGTTCAGCCCGAGGTCAAGGCCGAGGCTAAGACTTCCACCTCGCGTCGCTTCGGGCTCAGGCGCTAGCAGACGCCGCAAGGAAAGCCTAAGTCATGTCACTGCTTGAGCGCGTTAGGACCAAGGAGGATCCTGAGCCCGATCCCACCCCGGTCGC
>JBAUWA010000106.1:0-2504 GCA_049583555.1 Candidatus Dormiibacterota bacterium
CCGTAAGTCAGGCGGCGTTCACTGGAGCGCTGGCCCTCACAAACGCAGATTTCGTCGCCATGTTCCTCGGGGCAACTCCCCTCTTGGTGACGGCTTGGCTCGGGTGGCGCACCTCCCAGAACTTTGCTGCCAAGGTGTGGGCTGGGCTCGCGGTGGGTCTTGTCGGGGTCGCGCTGGTTGTGCTCACAGCGGGTGTCGGTCACTTGAGCTGGCTCGGAGTGGTTTTGGCGGTGGGGGGCCCGGTCATCAGCGCCATCTACCTGCTGTTATTACCCCACCTTCTGGGCACCTACCGACCCCTCTCCTTGGCCGCGATAATCACCCTGACTGGGGCCGCCATGCTTGCTCCGTTTGGACTGGTCGAGGGAATCACCCACCATCCCCATGTCACGTGGGCCTGGCTGGGACTACTGGCATTCAGCGTGGTTGCCGCGGTGGTGGCAGTCAACTGGCTGTACCTGGTGGCCATGCGCACGCTCGGCGCAGCTCGAACGGCCTCATACACCTACCTGGAGCCGTTTGTCACGGTCGCGGCGGCGGGGCTATTGATAAGCGAACGGATACTGCCGCTGCAGATTCTGGGTGGCGCGGTGATACTCATCGGCCTTGCCATCGGCACGCCCGGACCGCTGGGTGTTGCAGGACCTGAGAGTGGAGGAGGTGCGGTCCCAGAGGTCGCCTCATCGTCAAGTGGCGGCTACATTGACCCACTACCCGAGCGGTGAGATGCGCCACACCCCGTGACTGGAGGGTGCTGCTCAGCCAGACCAGTCCCGGGTAGAGTGCGATCGAGGAGTTTGGATCGCGGCACCCCTTAGTAGCCAGCCTGCTTGTCGAGCTGGTTGCGTAGAGGTAGACCGCTCGCGAAGCGGGTCAGATTGTCGTGAAAGATCTCGATGATCCGGTAGTTCTCCTGAGGTACGGTGCTGATCGAGTGAGGAGTTATCAAGACCTGCGGCATATCCCAGAGAGGACTGGCGGGATCGAGCGGCTCGTGTGCGACCACATCCAGGGCCGCGCCCCCTAGCCGGCCCCGCTGCAGGGCCTCGATTAGGGCCGGCTCGTCGACCGTCGCACCTCGGCCCACGTTGATGAGTACCGCGTCCGAACGCATCTTGGATATGCGCTCTGCATTGAACAACTGCTCCGTCTGCGCAGTGTCGGGGAGGCAGAGTACGACGAAGTCTGCTCTGGGCAGCCACTCGTCGAGCTCGTTTACGGTCAGGTAGTTCCCGACTGCGTCCGCTCGTGGCCGGCGACCGAAGCCGATCACCTCCACCTCCAGAGCCCGGCTCTTGAGGGCGACCTCCTGCCCCACCCGGCCGAGTCCCACGATGGCCGCCGTGTTCCCTGCCAATTCGCCGAGCGCCATCCGCTGCCAGCGATGCTCCTGCTGTCGCTGCAGCAGCAACCGGCCGTCCTTGCGAAACCACAGCATGGCTAGGATCACGAACTCAGCGATCGGCCCAGCGTGCACCCCGCTGGCGGTGGTGATCACGGGGTCAGGCCGTGCAGCAAGACCAATGCTCTCAACCAAGGGGCCGACCCCAGCGCTGGTGGCCTGGATCCAGCGCAAGCGTGGCCGTTCAGCCAGGCTAGGCCTCAGGGGTGCAGGCCCAAAGTCGAAGAGAACATCGGCGCCCGCGATTAGGTCCTCCCACTCCTGCTGCTCCTCAGGGGAGAGCGAATCAAAGTCGGGATAGCGATGCTCTGCCGGGTACCGAGGGGTGGGGAGTAAATGAGCGGGATAGATGAACTCCATCTCCCGATGTTCGCGGCTGAGGCTCTCGAGGAGATCCGACTCGAGCGGGGTCGTGATGAGAACCCGAATTGTCATGGGGCGGCTAACTTGGGCTCGATCACCATTGCGCTAGCGCTTGAGTGTGGCAACCACTTCGAGCAGCCGGTCGACGTCGGAGTGGTCGTTGTAGTGCACTAGACCGGCTCTGACTGCACCGCCTTGTTTGCGGATGCCCAAGGCCCCGGTCACCTCCCACGCGTAGTTGTCGCCACTCCAGACGTTGATCTTGTGCTCAGCCAACTTCAATGCCACGTCCCAGGGGTCGTGGTCGGCGACGGTGAAGTACGCGGTGGGCGCACGCCGGTCGGCCCGCCCGTACAGCGTGATGTGGTCCATCTCCTCCAGTCCTCCGATAAGGACCGAGAAGAGGTCTGCCTCGTAGCTCTCAACGGCGGTCATCGAGCTGACCAGGCGGCATCGTCTGCTCGCGCCCGTACCTGGGGCCAGGCCGGCCAGATGATCGACCGCGGCACTTACTCCAGCGTAGTCCGCGAAAGGCGGGGTCCCCGTTTCAAATCGGTCGGGTACGTAATCCGGCGCAGGAATCAATTTATCCGGCTCAATCCTCTCCAGCAGCGCCGGATCCCCGATCACCGCCCCGATATGTGGTCCGCACCACTTGTACGAACTGGTTGTGTAGAAGTCGGCACCCATGTCCCGAACATCCACCGGGCCATGAACCGTCGCGTGGACGCCATCAACG
>JBAUWA010000107.1:0-30006 GCA_049583555.1 Candidatus Dormiibacterota bacterium
GGTCGGCGCGGATGGTTCCGCCCCTGGGGCTCAGGTGCCCCAGCGACCTCCTGGTTCGGTCTCTGAGGGTCAGCGCCGGCGCCGCAACCGGCGTCGGCGACGAGGTCCTCGACCTCTAGGAGAGCCGGGCATGCCCAGCGCCTCACCGCCCCAGCCGGGCGCGGGAGCTGGCGAAGCCCCGGGGTGACCGATCCCGCGCCGACACGGCTCTTCGTCGCAGGGGCGGGTCTAATGGGCTCGGGAATTGCCCAGACCGCGCTCCAGAGTGGGCTCGAAGTCAACCTCTTCGACACCCGACCGGGCGCGGCCATTGCGGCCCGAGATCAGATCGGATCACGGCTGCAACGGGCCGAGGAGGCGGGCCGCCTCCCAGAAGGCGGAGCCGGTTCCGCGACCGAGAGATTGGGGGTGGCCACCGAAGTGGAGGCAGCCAGCGCTGCCCAGGTGGTCATCGAGGCGATCACCGAGGAGTTGGAGGCCAAGCTGGGGCTCTGGCGGGACCTGGATCGGATATGCCCGGAGATGACCATATTCACCAGCAACACCTCGTCAATACCGATCACTAGGCTTGCGGCCGCGACCGGACGCCCCGACCGGTTCATGGGAATGCACTTCTACAGTCCGGTCCCGGTGATGGAGCTGGTGGAACTGATCCGGGGGTTGCTCACCTCCGACGACACCTTCGCCAAGATCGAGACCCTTTCCCTGCGTCTGGGTAAGACCCCGGTCACTGCCTCCGACACCCCGGGTTTTATTGGCAACCGGATTCTGATCCCGTTCCTGAACGAGGCCATGGCCGCCCTCCAAGAGGGCGTCGGCAACGCCCACGACATCGATGAGGTGGCCAAGCTCGGCTTCCGTCATCCCATGGGACCGCTGGAACTGGCCGATTTCATCGGCCTAGACGTGGTCCTGGGCATCTGCCGGGTGATGTATGAGGGCCTTCACGACCCCCGCTACGCCCCCAACCCGCTTCTGGAGCGACTGGTGGAGGCAGGGCAGCTGGGTCGGAAGACAGGTCGGGGCTTCCACGCGTACCAGTCCCCCTGACCCAGTCAGTGCAGGGCTGGTGAGCTACCGAGTCATCGCCTCGGCGAGGTACCGCGCGGAGATCGGGTAGCGGTACTCGATGCTCGAGTGCCCGGCGTCGAAGAGCTCGAGGCGGACATCCGCCACTCCCAGCTGCTGCAGGGCCGCGGCGATCGCTCCCGCCCCGACATCGAGGTGGTACTCGTCCCGACGGCCGCCCTCCAGATAGGCGGCGTGAAGCGAGCGCGCGGCCTCGGGACGGGCCGCGATCAACCGGACCGGGTCCCAGTCGAGCCAGCGCTGCCAAACCTTTGGTCGCATAACCCCGGTGGACTCGTCGAAGGGCAGCTCGGGGACACCGGAAGAGTTCGCCGAGTAGCAAGCCGCCATGCACCAGGCGTTGACCAGCACCATGTCGCCGGGGCGAGACATCGCGGGCCGGTTGCGGAAGTCGCTCCAGAAATTAGCGAATGAGCCCTGGTAGTGATCCCGGAGCTGCCGAACCACCTCGGGGAATTCCGGTAGATAGCAGTACTCGAAGAGGGCGTCGCCCGCGTGGCTGGCCAGCGCCCCGAAAAGGTCAGGCCGGAGCAGTGCGGTAACCAGCGCCCCATAACCGCCGCTGGACTTCCCCGCCAGCGCCCGGTGGTCCCGATCCGCAATGGTGGAGAAGCTGGCGTCCACCGCCGGCACCACCTCCTCACACAGGTAGCTGTGATAGCGGCCGGTCCCGGGAGAGTCCAGGAACTGGCTGCCTCCGAGGCTGGTCCAACAGTCAACGAACACCAGGAGACAGGGTGGGGTTTGGGTGTCGCTGAACAGTTCGTCGAAAAGCTCGAGGGGAGTGCGTCGAAATCCGCTCCGTGCGCGCCACATATCGAGCTGCCCCGACATGCCCTGGAGCAGGTAAATAACCGGCAGCCGGTGCTCATCCTTCCGCGTGTGTCCCGGAGGTATGTAAACCCACAGCGGTCGTTCGGCTGGGTCATCGAGGTAGTTGTCCTGAAGCAGGCGGCTGTGGAGCACCATCTCCAGGAGCTGACCGCGCATGGGCCAGGCCCAGGGTGGTCCCGATGCAGGCGCGACCTCCAAGAGCTGGCTCGACGTGTCCCCGCTGTTCATCTGCCTCCTTACGCTGCTGGGCGCTGAATCGGCCGATGACGATAGTGAGTCAGACTAGGGGCGACGTCTCGCCCAGCGAGCTTCCCTCCCCGCCGATCCGGTCGTCATTGCCGAGCAGCGGCACGAAGCGACACTCACCGAGGTCGATCCGGCTCCAGTCCCCGTTCAGCCTTTGCAGGCACCAGAGCCGCTCGGAGCCGCGGCTCGCCACGGGGCAGACAAGCTTGCCTCCTGGACCAACCTGGCTCAACAGGGCCGGGGGAATCTGCGTCGCCGCCGCCGAGACCACGACGGCATCGAACGGACCGCGCTCGGGCGCGCCGCCACGTCCGTCACCGACCAGGATCACCACTCCCGCCACCCCGGCCTGGTTGAGGTTGCGCCGCGCCTGGACGGCAAGCTCGGGAAGGAGCTCGATCGCAACCACCCGGCTCGCGCCGGCGGCCCTCAGGACGGCGGCCAGGTAGCCGCTACCGGCGCCGACCTCCAACACCGACGCGCCCTGGCCGAGGACGAGCGCCTGCACCACAACCGCCACCATCCAGGGTTGCGAGCAGGTCTGCCCATGGCCGATGGCCAGGGCCCGGTCCTCATAGGCGAGGGCGCGCTGCTCTGTCGGTAGGAACGCTTCTCGGGGAACCGCCGCGAGCGCGGCTAGGGTGGCGCCGGAGGTGATCCCCTGGCGCCTCAGGTGCTCGACCAGAACCAGCCGGTCCCCGCTCAGCTCTCGTTGAGGATCTGAATACAGTGGTCGACGTCCTGGGCGTAGAGCGTGCTGGGCACCCGACTGGGGATGGCGCCGTGGGCAATGGGCAGGTAGAAGCCGTGCACCACCGGGCTCACAAACTCCTGATCCACCAAGGCAATCTTGATCGAGGTGTTGACCGGAGGGAAGACCGCCATCAACCATACGGTGGCGCCCGGGTTGACGTCGGCGGAACAGACGTCCAGTCGATTGCTGGAGAGCACCACGATCGGCCTGATCGGGTCGTAGTAGGTCTTTTGCAGCGCTGTGCGCATGCCCCGTGGATCGAGTCGGGAGGTCTGCGAGGACTCCAGCACGGTCTGGGTAAGGTCTACGCCGGTCGTGGACTGTCCCGGGTTGGTCGCCGTCACCACCACCTCGAGCAAAGGCCCCAGCCCGCGCAGGGTGTCGGCATCTTTGGCCTCCGATCCCGAGAGCAGGGGCTCGACATCGTTTAGCCCGACCTTGCGCAGGTAGTAGAAGTGGAGATAGGTGTCGTCGACGTAGAAACCATCGTCTGGGGTACTGGTCACGAGGGCGTTGTCGAGAGGATGAGCATGGCGGCTGACCGGAAGGCCGCTTCCCAGCGCTGCCACCGCCGCAGTGGCGCTGGGACTTGAGGCGCATCCGGCGAGCAACACCAGGCCAGCCAGCAGCAAGCCAACGGGGGCGCGTAGGCGCCGGCCGTTGCGGTCACTGTTGGCGGCGAGACGAGACATAGTTCCGACCTCAGCCTGGCGGGGACAATGCCCGGCCCTGGGAGTCAAGCAGATCGGATCGCATGAAGACCGCCCGAACCCGGTACCCAGCCTGCTCAAGCCGCTCCCTGCCTCCCTCCTGACGGTCCAGGAGCGTGTAGATGGTCACGATCCTGGCGCCCGCCTTGGTCACCTTTTCAGCCGCATCCAACATAGAGCTGCCCGACGTAAGCGCATCATCAACCACGGCGACCAAGTCTCCGGGCCCGGGGGGAGGCCCGGCCCACCAGCCCCCGGCACCGTGGGCTTTGGGCTCCTTGCGGATGATGAACCCTGATATGCGGGGTCCGCCGTCGAGGGCGCTGCAGATGGCAACAGCGGTGACAATCGGGTCGGCACCCACGGTCGGACCGCCAATCTTGGTTAGCCCATCTTCCCGGGCAAATTTGAGCATCGCCCGACCCACCAACAGCGCTCCCAGGGGGTCGAGGGTGACCACGCGGCCGTCGAAGTAGTAGGGACTGTGCTGACCGCTGGCGAGGATAAAGTCGCCGACGCGGAATGCCCGCGTCAGCATCAAGCCGAGAAGCTGCCTGCGGTCGTCCCCCTCCTGACTCAACCGGACGTGGGGTCGGGGCGCCAGCGCAGCTTGGGATGGCGCGCCGCGGTCACCTCGTCGACCCGCCCCACCGGTGCCTGATGCGGTGCGCTGTGCAACATCTCCGGATCCTTCGCCCCCTCCTCCATGATCGCCTGCACCGCCTCCGCGAGCTGGTCCAGCGATCGCTTGGACTCAGTCTCCGTGGGCTCGAACATCATCGCCTCAGGCACCGTCATGGGGAAGTACACCGTTGGCGGGTAGACACCGTAGTCGATCATCCGCTTGGCGATGTCCAGTGCGCGCAGCTCCGAATACTGTGGAGTCGAGCGCTTCGGAGAGGCCACGAATTCATGGAAAGAATCGCCGGAAACCGCGACCGGCAACCACGGCTCCAAGCGCAGTCGCAGATAGCGAGCACCTAGCACCGCATCCTGGGCAACCTGGGAGATTCCGTCACCGTAGGCGCGGATGTAGGCGTAGGCCCTGACCAACATGCCAAAGTTGCCATAGAAGGACCTCACCTTGCCGATGCTGTGGGGCCGCCCGTAATCCCAATCGAACCCACCATCTGTCGTCACGATTCGCGGTACAGGAAGGAAATCTGCCAGCTCCGCCGAGACCCCGACGGGACCCGCTCCGGGTCCACCCCCACCATGCGGAGTCGAGAACGTCTTGTGCAGGTTGAGGTGGACCACGTCGAAGCCCATGTCACCTGGTCGAGCCACCCCCACCAACGCATTGAGGTTGGCACCGTCGTAATAGAGCACCGCCCCGGCGTCGTGAGCCAAGCGCGCCATGGCTTCAATGTTGCGCTCAAAAATCCCCAGCGTGTTGGGATTGGTGAGCATCACCGCTGCCACCGCAGGACTCAATTTAGCCTGGAAATCTTCCAGGTCGACGGTACCGTCGTCAGCGCTGCGAACGGTGACCACGGTCAGGCCGCACTGCGCCGCGCTGGCGGGGTTGGTTCCGTGCGCGGTGTCGGGAATGATCACCTCGGTACGTGCGTGATCCTCATTCCGTAGGTGGTGAGCCTGAATCATTCGCAGTCCAGTCCACTCGCCGTGAGCTCCAGCGGCAGGCTGCAAGGAGACGGCGTGCATTCCGGTAATCCGGCAGAGGATCTGCTCCAGCTCCCACATCAGCTCCAGTGCTCCCTGGATCGACTCGACTGGTTGGAGCGGGTGGATGTCCGCGAAGCCGTCCAGGGCCGCGGCTTGTTCGTTGACGGCTGGGTTGTACTTCATGGTGCAGGAGCCGAGCGGGTAGGCGCCTTGCTGAAGGTTGTGGTTGCGCCGACCAAGCCGACCGAAATGTCGCGCCAGGTCGGGCTCGTTGACAGCCGGGATCTGGGCCCGGCGCCGGCGTCGCCAGGCCGCTGGCAAGCCCTCCGCCACGCCCGCGCGGTCCACACCCGCGCCCGGCAGCAAAGGTCCTGGGCTGTCTGGACCGGCCAGCTCGAAGAGGAGGGGCTCCGGTCCCGCCCAAATCGGCTCGGGGACAGCCGTCATGCCCGGGCCTCCACGGCCGCCACCGGAGCTTCAACCCGGCTGAGGCGGGCGATCAGGCGATCCATCGCCGCGGTTGAGGTCATCTCGGTGGTGCAGATCAACAGGCAACGCTCCAGCTCCGGTGACCTCGGTCCCAGGGGATAACCGGCCAGGATGCCCTCAGCCGCAAGCTCTCGAGCCAGTGCCGCCGCGTCCACCGGCGCTTCGAGCACGAACTCCCAGAGGAACTCGCGCTGTGGGAACTTCAAGCTGAACCCGGGAAGTTGGCCCAGACGGAAGGCGAGGTCATGGGCACGGCGGTAGGAGATATCGGCTATGCCTCGCAGCCCGGTCTCGCCCATCTTGGCCAGGTAGGCGGTGGCGGCAAGTGCCATCAGGGCGTGGTTGGTGCAGATGTTCGAGGTCGCCCGCTCCCGGCGGATGTGCTGCTCCCGGGTTTGGAGGGTGAGGCAGTAGGCGCGCCCGCCTCGGGAGTCGGTGGTCATTCCCACCAGGCGCCCAGGTAGCCGCCGGACCAGCTCATCGCGACAGGCCAGGAGCCCAACTGTGGGTCCGCCGAGCTGTGGCGGGATCCCGAGCTGCTGGCCGTCCCCAGCGGCCAGGTCCGCTCCCAGCGCCCCCGGGGGCTCCACAACCGCGCTGGCGATCGGATCGGCCACCACCAGCCCCAGGGCGCCTGCCTCGTGAGCCAGCTCTATCAGCTCCCGGACTGGCTCCAGCAGGCCAAGGAAGTTCGGCTGGGGGACGACCAGGACCGCGACCTCGCCGCCGGACAGCGCGGCCGAGGCCTGGGCGACGTCGGTGACACCTGCGTCCTGAGGCAGCAGCACCAGTTCGGCGCCGCGGCCGGAGATATAGGTCTCGAGAACCGCCAATACCTCGGGGTGGAGCGTGGATGCGGCCAGAACCCGGGGGCGCCCGGTGTGCAGGGTGGCCAAGAGGGCGCCCTCGGCGGTGGCGGTCGCGACGTCGTACATGGAGGCGTTGGCGACGTCGAGGTCGTAGAGCTCTGCCACCATCGATTGGAACTCGAAAATGGTCTGCAGGTACCCCTGACTGGCCTCGGCCTGGTAGGGCGTATAGGCGGTGTAGAACTCGGGTCGGCCGATGGTGGCGCGGACTACAGCCGGAATGAAGCGTGAATAACTGCCCGCCCCCAGGAAACAGTCCCACTGCGACAGCGGCCGGTTGCGCCCGGCCAGCCGGCGCATCTCCGCGATGAGGTCCGGCTCCGAGAGGGCCGGTGAGAGCGCCAGTTCGGGATTACGCAACCCCGCAGGCACCTCACGGAACAGTTGCTCAACGGACTCCAGCCCCAGGGCGGAGAGCATCTCCGCCCGATCGGAGTCCGAATTTGGAAGATAGGCCATAGGAAAGGCTGGCGCCCCCGGTTAGCAATCCTGTCGCTAGTGCGAATCCGCCTTCGCGAACGAATCGTACTCGGCGGAATCGAGGAGGTCCGCAGAAGGATCTCCCTCAACGCGAAGGCGGATCAGCCAGCCCCGGCCATAGGGGTCCTGGTTGACCAGCTCGGGGGAGGCCATGACGTCGGTGTTGATCGCGACCACCTCACCAGCGACCGGTGAGAAGAGGTCGCTGGCCGCTTTGACCGACTCGACCGCGCCCAGGCGCGCGCCCGCGCCGAGGGTCGCCCCGACCTTGGGCAGATCCAGGAAGATGACGTCGCCCAGCTGGGACTGAGCGTTGTCGGTGATGCCGACCAGCGCTTCGCCGTTGCCGTCGTCTCGGACCCACTCGTGGGTCTTCGTGAATCGATACGCGCTAAGGTCGGCCACCGGCAATCCTCCCCATGCGTCCAGCCCCCGATTTCAACTCCCGGGCCGCTTGTAGAACGGTAGCGCCACGACCGGAGCCTCCGCCCACTGAAGGGGCTCAGCTCGCAACTGGACCCGAAGCTCGGTACCGAGCTCAGCCGAATCAGGTTCGACGTATCCCATCGCCAGCCCGCTGCCCACCGTGAAACCAAAAGAACCACTGGTCACCTCCCCCACGCGCCGGGACCCACGGTAAATATGGTTTCCGTGCCGGGGGATCTCTCGAGCTCCCAGTTTCAGCCCGATGAAAGCTCGCGGAGGGGCACCGGCCAGCTTGGCCAACGCCTCAGAGCCGACGAACGGCCCCTTGGCCAGCTTCACCACCCAGCCCAGGCCGGCGCTAAGGGGATCGGTGGTCTCATCGATGTCCTGCCCATAGAGTCGGAAACCCGCCTCCAGCCGGAGGGTGTCGCGGGCGCCCAATCCGGCGGGAACCAGCCCCCGCGAGCTGCCCGCCTCCAGGATCGCCGACCACACTGGCTCGGCGTGTTCGGCGGCAATGTAGAGCTCGAATCCGTCCTCGCCGGTGTATCCAGTGCGGGAGATGCGAGCGGGCACCCCTGCCACCTCGCCGAAGCGGTGGTGGTAGTAGCGGATCGAGTCGAGGTCCTGGCTCTGGCAAAGCGACTGCACAATCGCTTTGGCCTGAGGGCCCTGAACGGCCAGGAGGACCGTCTCGGCAGACACGTCGGCGATCCGAGCGTCATGACCGGAGAGGCGATCTGCCATCCAATCCAGATCGACGTCGTGGCGGGCGGCGTTGATCACGCACATGAAGCGCTCGTCGTCGCGATAGACCAGGAGATCGTCGACGATGCCCCCGTCGGGATGGCACGTGACTGTGTAAAGGGCCCGTCCGGGAGTGAGCTTGGAGACGTCATTGGTGATCAGGTTCTCCAGGAAGGCCTGTGCACCGGGACCCTTTACGACCGCCTCGCCCATGTGGGAGACGTCGAAGAGTCCGGCCCGCTCTCGCACCGCCAAATGTTCCGCGCGGATCGAGCCGTAGTGAAGCGGCATCGAGTACCCAGCGAAGGGCACCATTTGAGCCCCCAGCGCGCGGTGGACAGCGTCCAGCGGAACCGTCTTGACGTGTTCGCTCATGAGCCTTCGATCTCCCCCAAGATGTCAAGCAACTCAGCGTCGTTCTGAGCACGGGCCTCGTCCACCGCTCGGCGCAGCTGCGCCACCCTGGCCAGAGGCCAACCCAGCTGGGCAGCCAGTTCGGCTTCGCTTGGTACCGCCTCGGATTGGAGCCGCAGCTCGGTCTCTACGGCTAAGAGACGCTCGGCGTCGGCGGCCCAGCGAAGGTCTTCTAGCCTGGCCTCCTCCTCCGCCGCCACCTGGGCATCCATCACCTGCATCAGCGCCTCTCGGACCCGGCTTAGGAACTCGGCTGGCGAGAGCGGGTGCGCTGGGTCGAGGCCGTGCACGAGCGTGACCAGGGCGCTGCTTCCCTCCTGAAAGAGATCCTCGAGCGGCAGGGTTTCCGACTCTCGGGCTTCCGCGGCCTCAAGCACCAACCAGAGATTGCCCTCCACCAGGCGCTGGGCCTGCGCCTGGCTCAACTCAGGCCCTTTCTGATCGCTCAACAAGTGAGCCAGGCTGTCGGCGTCCAGGCGCGCAAAGGCCGCGACAAGATCGCGGACTGCTTGGGGCGTGGCCAGTTCCACCTCTTCCTCGTCCGAGCTCGGTCGGCCCCTACCCACGCTCCGAGTATAGGAGCGGGTGCTGTGATGTCTCGAACGGGGCAGTGGGCTTCGCCCGTAAACTCGGGCCGTGCCTCCGACCCGGCTCCGCGTCCCCCCCGACCAGGACCTCCTGGTGTTCGGGGCCACTGGCGACCTGGCCCAGCGCAAGCTGCTTCCCGCCCTCTACGAGCTCAGTCTCCAGGGCCTTCTACCCAAGAAATGCGACATCCTGGGCACCGCCACCAAGGAGCTTGGTGATCACGGTTTCCGGGAGATAGCGCGTCAGGCGGTGAAGCAATTCGCGCGCACCGGCTACGACGAGAGCGGGTTCGAGGCGTTTGCCAAGCGGCTTCGTTACGTCAGTACCACCCACGACCAGTCCGGGACCGGCGCCAAGCTCGCCAAGGCTCTGAAGCTGCCGCATCGCCTCATCTATCTGGCGGTGCCTCCATCCGCGTTCGTGCCCATCTTGGAAGAGCTCAAGGGCGCCGGGCTGACCAAGGGCTCATCGATCGTGATTGAGAAACCCTTCGGACATGACTTCAAGTCGGCCGTGGCGCTCAACGTCGCCCTGCACCGGGTGGTTCCCGAGGATCGGATCTTCCGGATCGACCACTACCTAGGCAAGGAGACCGTCCAGAACCTCCTGGTTTTTCGCTTCGGTAACACCCTTGTCGAGAGAATCTGGAATCGAGACGTGGTTGCCCAGGTCCAGCTCACAGTGGCCGAGGACATCGGTATCGAGAGCCGAGGCCGCCTCTACGAGGAGACCGGCGCTCTGAGGGACATCGTCCAGAACCACATGCTGCAACTGCTGGCGCTGACCTGCATGTCACCGCCCAGCTCCTTCGATCCGGCGGCTCTTCGGGACGAGAAGGTGAAGGTGCTCAACTCAATCCGTCCAGTCCAGCCCAGCGAGGTCGTTCGCGGCCAGTACACCCGGGGCTCGGTGAATGGGGTAATCATGCCGGGGTACCGCGAGGTCGAGGGTGTCTCACCTAACTCAACGACTGAGACCTATGTCGCCTTGCGGTTGGCGGTGGACACCTGGGACTGGGCCGGGGTGCCCTTCTATCTCCGCTGCGGCAAGGCACTCGTCACCAGGCGGACTGAGATCATGCTGTATTGCCGCGACGTGCCCCTGCACCTATTCGAGGGCACCGGGATTGAGCACCTGACCCCCAACCGGGTGACCATCCGGATCCAGCCGGAGGAGGGCATCTCCTTCTCTTTCATGGCCAAGCAGCCCGGTGCCACTGTGGTCGAGCAGCCGGTACGAATGGACTTCTCCTACGGCCGCTCCTTCAAGACCCAGCCGGCCGAGGCCTACGAACGCCTCCTCCACGACGCGCTCCTCGGCGACCACACCCTCTTCATCGGCCAGGACGAGACTGAGGCCGCCTGGCGGGCGCTGGAACCGGTGCTGGAGAACATGCCCCGGATCACCTTCTACCCGGCCGGGAGCGAGGGCCCGGACGACGCGGACTCGCTGCTGCTCTCAGGCAGTTGGCACGATCTGGCCCACCACACCGAGTCAGGGGAGGCCGCGGCCGCTAACTCTTAGGCAGTCCCGACGCTGAGCGGCGAGGGGTCGGGGACCAGCTGATCCGCCTCGATCCAGCCGTCCTCAACGTCCTCCCCCGCGCCGGCCCGGACGTGCACCCAGCGCCCCCTCTGCTCCAAGGCCACCAGGGCACTGGCGGGCAGTACCGGCATTCCCCTCTTGGCCGCGTGGTCGGGAGCCAGAAAGATCGGATAACCGGTTCCAGCCCAGCTCTGGACGATCGTGCACGGTCCAGGGGGGATCGTTCTGGACCTGTACACGGTGGCAGCGTCTCGCTCTCCGTGGGTGAGGATCCGCAGCAGGTTGACCGCTCTGATGGTGGCGCTTCGCTGACCCTGGGCGACCATCTTCAGCTGGCTGCCTTGGGCACTGGGGCGGCACTCGATCCATATCTTGGTCTTGGGCCTCTTGACCTTGCTCCACTGACCGAAGAAGCCGTTGGCCAACACCTGGGCCACCTCCGCGGTGTGGTCGTCAATCACCCGAAAGCTGAAGGGCGGCAGAGCCATTACCTGCTCGGCCACAGCGAACACTTCCCGGGGTGGGGCGAACACGGTCGCCTCCCAGTGATTGGCGCGCGGCCGGCCGAGATAGAGCATGTTCAGATTTTAGGCTGGCGGTGTTGGCAGGCTAGCGGAGCAACGGCCGGCGCCGGAGCATCAACGCCTCCAGGCCGTGGATTAGCGGATCCAGGGGCCCAAGCACCGGCGCAATCAAGAGGCCGCTGTAACTGGCGAGGTGACCGCTCCATTTGGTCTTGAACTTGGCATAACCGTGTGCAGGGTCGGCACGGTTGAACCTCCTGGGCACGCCCCACATGTCGTAGAGCGTGCAGCCCTGCTCGATGCCCCATTTCATCATCGCCCACTGCATCGCATAGCTGGCATGGGCCCGAGGAACTGCGCGACTGGTGCCCCCAAAAAGGTGCACCAGTCGTCTGCCGAAGGCCACCGTCATGCCCCCGGCCAAGGGCTGCCCCTTGTAGGAAGCGATGAAGATGGTGGCACCCAGTTTCTCGGCGGCCGCCTGGTAATAACTGAGGGGGCGGGTGTGAAGCTGCTTCCGATCCACCGTCTCCATGTGCAGCGCATAGAACGTGCCCACCGCCTCGGGACTCTGCTCGGCGCTAACCGCCACCCCCTCCCGCTCCGAGACCCTTACGCAGTATTTGGTGGCGGACGGAACTCGCTCCCAGAGCGCCTGGGCGCCACCCGAGAGGTCGACCAGCCAGGTCTGACGGTGTTGGACATCGAACCGAGCTGGCCGAAGCCCGCACCGAGAACGGAGTGCATCTGCCTCCGCCGAGTCGACTGGCCATTCCGGATCGCACTTGAGCTGGAAGGCACGCTCGCTGCGCAATCGGGTGGCCGCCGCGCCCAGCAACGCCCGGCAGGTGTCTTGGTCGGCCAGTGATGACAGTACCGGCCCCTGCGGAGCATATCCCCAGCCCAGTCCCCCCAGCCCGAGCCGCTGGCGCAGGACCTGGATGGCGCCGGTCCACCGCGGCCCGGGTTCTCGCAAAGCGACAAGCCGAAAGATCGTCCACCCGTACCTGCGCCTGAGCTCTCCCCAACCCCAGGACTGGAGGAGGTTGCCTGTGGCCTGATCGCTTACGTATTTATCCCATGTTTCACGGGCGTCCTCGCCGACCTCGAGGACTTGGATGGGGGCATCTTGCGGGACGTTCAATCTCCTGCGCTCGAGGTTGGCGGCACCTAACCATTATCCGGGCCGGAGTTCGGCGCCGATTTGTCCAGGAGATCAAGGGGTATGATCTGGAAGCCATGCGTCGAGCCCCGATTTTGGGCGCCGCTGTAGTTACCGGCGCTGGCTTCTTCGGGAGTCAGCTCCAGGCGATGGCAGCCGGTCCAGGCGCGGTGGCGGCCAGCCACCCAACTGGTGTGCTGGGTTTCCTGGCGAACCCCACCGTTGCCTTCGTGCTGCTGCTGATCGCTCTCCTCGGTGTCGGCTTGGAGTTCATCCATCCGGGGACATTTGTTTTTGGCTCGATTGGGGTCGTGGCAGGAGCCCTGGCCATCGCCGGGTTACTCAACTTGTCGGTTGACTGGTTGGGACTGGTGCTGGTGGCGTCCGCTGTCGCACTCTTGGTGGTGGACACATCCGGGCAAAGCCACGGCCTGATAAGCCTCGCCGGCGTCGCCGCCGCTGTCGCAGGTGGCCTTCTACTCTTCCGAACCTCCTCCGCGGAGAGTGGTGTCAACCTCGTTGCGCTGGTCGCCGTCCCACTCGTGGCCGGAGGAATCTGGATCACCCTGAGTCGGCGAGCCCTGCGCGTGCGGCACCTGCCCTTTGGCGCAACTACCCACGAATTGCTGGGATTAACCGCGGTGGTGCGTGAGCGCGCCGATCCCCAAGGCAGTGCCGCCGTCGAGGGCGAACTGTGGAGGATCGTCTCCCTCCACGGTGAATCGATCGAGGTCGGCACCGAGGTTGAGGTTATGGCCCAAGACGGGCTTACTCTGATCGTAGAACCGCTGCCCGGCCCGGCGCCCGTCAGCGACTCGCGGACTGGACCCGGCGTCAGCGCCGGTGTCTCTACCGACTAAGGAGGACGAGGCAGTGGGTGGCGCACTTCTGATAGTGGCGGTGATCGTGGTGGTCTTGCTCTTGACCGCATTCAGCACCGGTTTTCGAGTCATCAACGAGTACGAACGGGGTGTCGTCTTCCGCCTCGGCCGTCTGCTCGACATCAAGGGACCCGGCCCACGCTTGATCATTCCCTTTGGAATCGACCGGCTCCTCAAGATCGATCTGCGGATCAACGTCCACCAGGTGCCGCCCCAGGACATCATCACCAAGGACAACGTGACGGTTCGGGTGACCGCCGTCGTGTTCTTCCGAGTGGTGGACGCGCGCGATGCCTACGTCAAGGTGAACGACTACCGGGGCAGCATCTCGACCGCCGCCCAGACCACGCTGCGATCGATCCTGGGTCAGTCCACCCTGGACGAACTGCTGAGTCAGCGCGACAAGGTGAACGCAGAGCTGCAGTCGGTGATCGACGACCAGACCGAGCCCTGGGGAGTGAAGGTGACCGCTGTCGAGGTCAAGGACGTCGACCTTCCGCAATCGATGCAGCGGGCCATGGCGATGCAGGCAGAGGCGGAACGCGAGAAGCGCGCCAAAATCATCCGAGCCGAGGGCGAGTTCATGGCCGCAGAGCAACTGACCAACGCCGCTCGGGTGATCGGGACCGAGCCCGCGACCCTGCAGCTTCGCTACCTGCAGACCCTGGCCGAGATCGGCACCGAGCAGAACACGGTGGTTGTGTTCCCGCTACCACTCGATCTGATCCAGCCCTTCCTCGAGATCAGCAAGAAGTCCGGCCACCAGAACGGTCAGGCGGCGGCGGCGCTCAAGACCCTCCAAGAGAAGGTGGTTCCCGCCGCTGGCGCCAGAGCTCCTCGAGCCAAAGCCGACTGATCCGCACCACATCTCGCTGAATGGGGGTAACAGGACCCGAGGGGGCCCAGAGAACTCCCCGCTGCCTACTGTTGGGCGCCGGGGAGTTCGAGGCCTGGGCTGGGGACTCAGAGTTGGAGGCCCTGCGTGGGGCGGGCGGGGACGGTTCGGTGGTGGTCCTGGCCACCGCCAGCGCACCGGAGGGTGAGTCTGTCTTTGCGCGCTGGAACGCGATGGGGCTGGAGCACTACGCGTCGCTCGGCCTGAAGGTCCAGACGTTGCCTGTCCGTTCTCGAGAGGATGCCGAGCAGCCGGATAACGCCGAGAGGGCCGGAGCCGCCAGCTTGATCTTCTTCTCGGGAGGCAACCCCGAGTATCTGGCCCGAACCCTCGAGCACACACGGCTGTGGGAGGCGATTCTGTCGGCGCTGGGCCAGGGCGCTGTCTTCGGAGGGTGCAGCGCCGGCGCCATGATCGCCGGAACCGCCGAGCGGTCCGGCCCGGCCCGGGGGCGGTTCCGGTTCACCGGTGGACTGGGGCTGTGCCCACGAGACGTCTTCGGCGTGCACTGGGACTCGCCCTTCATGCGGGTGCTCCGGCCGGCCTTCATCCGTAAGGTGCCGTCCGGCCACCGCCTAATTGGCATCGCTGAGCGGACAGCAATATTGACGGTCCAGCGCGGCTGGAAGGTGTTCGGAGTTGGAGGCGTCGAGGTACGTGACGGACTGATAAGGCGTTCCTACAAGGCTGGCGAGGTGATCCCGGAGGGCAGGGTCAGCCCCGATTCGTGAAACACGAGAAGTGTTTCACGTGAAACCGCGTGCCACTCATATACTGCCGCTGATGTCCCGCCCCCGGGTGATTACCGTGACCAACCAGAAGGGCGGTGTCGGCAAAACCACCACCGCGGTAAGCCTGGGAGCCGCCCTCGCCGAGCGAGGACTGCGTGTGCTCCTGGTGGACTGCGACCCCCAAGGTAACGCCACCTCAGGGCTCGGTATCAGGCCCACCGAACTGTCGGAGTCGATCTACGACGTGGTTGTCCTGGGACAGCCCCTGCTCGAAGTCGCAATCGAGATCCGGGAAGTTCCCGGCTTGACCCTGGTGCCCTCAAATGTCTCGCTGGCGGGCTCGGAACTGGAGCTGGCCGATCTGCCCCTGCGCGAATCTCGGCTACGCCTGGCTCTGGACGGCCTCGAGGACTACGACTACGTCCTGCTGGACACCCCCCCTTCGCTCGGCCTGCTGACGGTGAACTGCCTGGTGGCAGCAGACTCGCTCCTCATCCCCCTCCAGTGCGAGTACTACGCCCTCGAGGGGCTCAGCTCGCTCACCCAGACTCAGGCCCTAGTGAGACAGTCACTCAACCCAACCCTGGCCCTGGCCGGCATCGTTCTCACCCTGTTCGATCCCCGCACCATCCTGAGCGGGCAGGTGGTGAGCGAAGTCAGGCGCCAGTTTGGAGATCAGGCGTTCACAACGGTGATACCACGCTCGGTGCGCCTCAGCGAAGCCCCCAGCCACGGGATTCCGATCACTCTCTACGAGCCTGGAGGGCGGGCTGCCGCCGCCTACCGGGCGCTGGCCGAGGAGCTTCTCCTGCGCACCGCGCCGGTGCCCGCGTGAGCAAGCGCCGTGGCCTGGGTAGAGGGCTGGAGCAGCTGATCCCGACCGGCGGCACGGGCTTCAGCCCGATGCTGGGGGGGCCGGGCACTCGAGACGTGCCCATCGCCCTGATCGACCCCAACCCCGAACAGCCCAGGACCAACTTCGACGAGGCCTCGCTGCAGGCCCTCTCGGAGTCGATCCAGGCATTCGGGATCCTCCAGCCCCTCGTGGTCGAAGCCAACGGAGAGCGATTTCGGCTGGTCGCCGGCGAGCGACGGTTGAGGGCGGCCCAGCTGGCTGGACTGGGGCGGGTGCCGGCGGTGGTGCGGCCGGTCGGTCCCGACCGCGAGAAGCTGGAGGTCGCCCTGGTGGAGAACCTCCAGCGCAGCGACATTTCTGCCCTCGATGAGGCCCGAGCCTTTGCCCGCCTGTGCGATGTCTTCGGAATGACCCAGGAACAGGTCGGCCAGCGGGTGGGTCGGAGTCGCTCTGCTGTGGCTAACACCATGCGCCTCCTGCAGACAGCGCCGGCGGTGCAGGTGGCAATCCAGGGAGGACAGATCGCGCCCGCCCATGGGCGGGCATTGCTCTCCCTGTCTGACCCCGAGGATCAGGTAAGGATGCTGGGCCGCATCGTCGCGCAGAACCTGTCGGTGCGCGAGACGGAGCGGCTGGTGGGGCAGCGCGCCGGTCCGCGATCACAGCGTCCGAACGGTACGGGTAGCGACCACGGCGCGGCGCTGGGAGCAATCGAGGAGGCGCTCACCCGGCGCCTGAGCACCAGGGTCAAGGTGGTCGGTCTGCGCAACGGCCGGGGCAGGATAGTCATCGAGTACTTCTCGGATGAGGAGCTCAACGCCCTGCTTGAGCGTTTGGCCATCTCGATCTAGCCTCGGGCTACCGGAGCCCCCTCCTATACTTCCCGGGTGCCTGCGGACCCCTTGGCCGATTCCCGGACGGATCGGGAAATCGACGCAGGACGAGGTCAACGACGTTCACTGACCAGGGATTTGGTGGAGATAGTCGCCCTGGCGGCCCTCATCTACCTGCTAATCACTTTTGCAATCCAGCCCGTGCACGTCGAAGGCACCAGCATGTACCCCACACTGCAGAACAACAATCTCCTCATCGCCGAGCGCGTGTCGTTGTACTTCGGCGGCCCCTCGCGCGGCGACATCGTAATCATCAAACCACCCATCGTGTCGTCGGATGACTTCATCAAACGTGTAATTGGACTGCCCGGAGAATGGATCCGGATTGCACCCAACAGCCACCATGTCGGCCACGTTTACGTCAGCCAGAGCCGACCAACGTCCGCGATCGGTGGGACCGAATTGCGTGAGCCGTACATAAACGGCGTGTGGCAAGACGAAGTCGAATGCTGCACCGCCACGGGCACGTTCTCACCGCTGCTGCCCACGACAGGAAAGTGGGAAAAAATCCCCGCCACGGACTACTTTGTAATGGGCGATAATCGCAACTTTTCCGAGGATTCTCGAACCTTTGGCTGGGAGCCCCGAAGCGGCATTGTCGCCATCGCAATCGCTCGCTTTTGGCCGCTCAACAAGCTCGGTCTGCTGCCTGGCAAGAGACCCGCACTCAGCGTTTTGTTAGGACTGGGATTGTGGTTCCCTGTCCGTCGTGCGCGTCGAAGACCTTCTAAGAGTAGATCCAGCGAGTCCCGTCGCGCTCCCAACTGATCAACTCGTCGTCGCGAAAGAAGATCTGAATCTCCTCTTCTGCGCGGGTCGGGCTGTCGGAACCGTGGATCACGTTCTGCCCGATATCGATGCCAAAATCCCCACGGATGGTTCCCGCCGGAGCACCGGCCGGGTTGGTCGGACCCATCATTCCCCGGACCATGCTCACCGCGTTCGGACCCTCCCATACGGCGGCCACCACCGGGGATGATGTGATGAAGTCGATGACTGCGTCGAAAAACGGGCGCTCGCGATGCTCTGCATAATGCTGCTCCGCGACCGAACGCGCCACCATGATGAGCTTTAGGCCCACCAGGTGTAATCCGCGACGCTCGAACCTGCCGACCAACTCGCCCACCAGACCGCGCTGAACGCCATCGGGCTTGATCAGCACCAAGGTCCTCTCCAAGGTCATTCCCTCCTCCTTCCCTGGCTGACGGCGGTGCTATCCAGGGCGGGCATCAAGCGGCGACGCCATCTGTAATTGCGGCCAATGCAGCCTCGGCATCAGGGCCAGGCCCCACCGCTGCGAGCCTCCACCCCGATGCGCCGAACAGTGTCTCAGCGAGGGTCTGGATCTCCTCGGCTGACACGGACCAGATTGCCCGGATCACCTCTGTGGCAGACATAACCGAGCCGGTCAAAGCCGCCTGGTGACCCAGGAATTCTGCCATTGAGTTCGTGCCCTCTAGTTGAAGACGAAGGCGTCCCTCGATCTGCGTTTTGGTCCGATCCAACTCGGCCGGGGTGAGAGTCTCGTGCACCAGTCGGCCAACCTCGTGAAGGGCGGCGCGGATCGCGGTGTCGACGTGGTCGGGCTGGGTCGCCATGTAAATGGCAAAGGCGCCGGAATCGCGAAAGCGTGCGGCGAATGAGTGAATGTCGTAAGCGAGTGCCTGGTGCTCACGTAACTCGAGAAACAATCGACTGCTCATACCCTCCCCAAGCACCGTGTTGAGGATGTCCAGCGCCCAACGACGGTGATCGAGGTACGAGGGGCAGCGCACGCCGAGCAAGACATGAATCTGTTCACCTCGGCGTCGCCGTACCTTCACCACCGGCTCCTGCCCCAGAGGCGCCGGTGTGCCGCCGTCACTGCGGCGTACCCCGGGTTGAGGGTCAAGGTCCGGATGCCCTTCGAAGCAAGCCTCGACCAGCTGGCGCGCCGCGTCAGGGTCGAACCCTCCGGCGAGCACCACAACGACGCGGTCTGGCACGTAGAACTCGTGCCGGTGCGAGCGCAGTTCGTCGGATCCGATCCGCGCCAGCGACGCCTTACTGCCGGCGGGGTCTCGGGCCAGCGGGTGCGCGCCCCAGATCAGCTCATCAAAGATCATCTGGACCAAGTCACCAGGCTGGTCCAGGTACATGTGTAACTCCTCGACCACGACATTGCGCTCACGCTCGGTCTCGTCCGGAGTGATCCGGGGCGCGAACGCCAGGTCGAATAACACCCGCATCGCTACCTCGAGGTGAGCACCGGGTACCTTGACCCAGAAGGTTGTCAGCTCCTTATCAGTGCTGGCATTCAGCACCCCGCCGATACCCTCGATCGACTCCGAAACGTCGCGGCTGGTAGGAAAGCTCTCGGTTCCCTTGAAGACAATGTGCTCTAGGAAATGGGACACGCCTGCCAGCCGCTTGCTCTCCCAACGCGACCCCACACGCACCAGGATGGAGGCCGCCACCGAATCGCGGCCCGGCATCGGTGCCATAACCAGCTGAGCACCGTTGCCGAGTTGCACCAGCTCCCAGCTCGCTTCCGCCCCTGGGCTCGCGGACGACAGGTCGCGGCCGGATTTTGCCAACTACCTGGTTGCCTCCGCGCGTTGTTGAACCCGAGCCAGCGTCAAGGCGTAGGTGAGGTCCATGGTTGCCGCGTTGCCGGCAATACGGATCTCGTTGACCACGTTGGCCTGGCGCCAATCCACCACAAACGACTGGTACTCGGTATCGTCGAGGGCCTTGGTTTCGGTGAAGCCAAAGGACTCCGCGCCCAGGTCACCGGTGGAGACCTCGGTCCATCCGCTCTCCGCCAGCTGTGTCTTCGCCGCGTGGAACCCGCCGGCGGCTCCCGCCGCCGATCCGTAGCGCACCGCCATGCTCTCGATGACCACCGGCCCTATCACTTCCTGCGGGCTCACCTCTCGCTCGAACGTGGCCAGGTAGGCAGACTGCCTGCCTTCCTTTGCGTACATCCGCACCAGGGCGCGGTTCCCGCCCGCTGCCGTTTTGTTGCTAATAAAGCCGTTGGTTCCGGATCCCGTCTCGACCACAAAGCCAGGATATGGCAATTGCGACAAGCGGAGAACCAGCGCCTCGGGCGAGCTTTTGATCAGCGCTGGACTACTACCGCAACCTACCAGGGTGATGGCGACACTCCCGACGAACAGGGAGCCAGCGCAGACCCAGCCGCGCGAACGTATCAGAGTTACGACTCTCGGCTCGGGCGAATCGTGACCCTTCGCTCGGCGTCCACTCCCGTGCTCTCGGTGGAAACACTGCCGTCGCTGGCAAGGGCTAGATGTACCGCCCGCCGCTCGTACGGCTGCATTGGCTCCAAGGTGACAGGGCGGCCGCTGCGGGCCACGCCAGCCGCCATGCGCAGCGCCATCTGGGCCACCGTTTGCTCCCGCCGCTGACGGTATTTCGCCACGTCCACGATCAACCTCGGGGAGCCAGGAGTCTGACCATTCTCCCCGAGCATCAGATTGAGGACGGTTTGCAGGGCTCGCAGGGATTCTCCCCTCCAACCGATCAGGACCCCTAGGTCGGCACCCTCCACCTCGAGCAGCAGGGGAACGTCCGCGGCCGCTCCAGCTGCCTCGACCGCGCCGGTGCGCGCGGTATGTACGTTGACCTCGGCCTCGATGCCCATCAGTTGCAGCATCGTCTCCAGATTCTTTCTGCCGCGAAGCCCTTCCGCTGGTACAGCTCGCACGCGAACTCGAGCACGAGCGCCGGCGATACGCTCTCCCGGCACCGCCGCACCGCCTTCGTTTAGCACCTCCACCATCACCGCGTCGGTCGCCAGTCCTGCGGACTGGCACGCCGCTATGGTCGCCTCGGCGACTGTGCTCCCCTCGGCCTCAAAAGCGTCCTGGCTCATGCTTCCCTCGGTCAGCGCCGGGGCCGCCTCCGCGCCTTGTTCCGGGGGCGCTGGCCCTGCGGTCGCGAGGGTGCACGGCGGATGGGACCGTCCACTGCCGCCGTTCCACCGGGAACCAGTGCCGCCCCAGCTGGCACCGCGGCCACGGGAGCGAAGCGCAAAGCTGAGTTCTTGGGGCGCCACCCGGCTCCAGGGAACCATGGTGGCACCTTAAGTCCGCCCCATCCCATCATGGAGAATACCTGCAGAACCATGACCGCGCTCTGGGTGACCCAGTAGAGTCCGATCCCTTGATTGAAATTGAGCGCGAAGACAGCGATCAGGACAGGCATCAGATACGTGGTCTGGGCCATGACCCGATACATCTGCCTCTCCTGCTCGGTCATATCCGGGCGCTGCTGCTGCATCATCATCTTTGACTGCATAAACGTCAGCAGCCCCGCCAGAATCGGGATGATCACTAAGGCCGGATGGCTCAGGATTCCCGCCTTCAGCGGCGATTGGTCGAGGTTGTTTATCCACAGAAAGCCGGTGTGCCCATGCAGCTCACCAGACAGCTTTTTGATGGAACCAAACAGCGCATAGATAAAGGGCAACTGAATCAGCAACGGGAAGCATCCCGACAGTTGACTGAGGGGGTTGATCTCATGACGCTTGTACAGCGCCATGGTTTCCTCTTGGAGTCGTCGCTTGTCGCCCTTGTACTTGGCCTGAAGCTCGCGCAGCTCGGGCCCGACGCGGCGCTGATCCGCTTGAATCTTCCACTGAGTCCGGATCTGCCAGCGGAACAGGGGGAAAAGTACACCGCGAATCGCCAGTGTCAGCACAATCACCGCTAGGCCAAAAGCGCCGATGGTGCTTGTGGGACCGAAGCTGCGGAAGACGTGGTCCAAGAACTGCAACGCCACCGCGATCGGAGTCAGCAGGATGTAGAAGAAGACCGCTTCGAGGGGGTTGCTCGGGGGCGGCGCCGCGGGGTTGACGAAAGTCAGAAACTCAATGCCCATGCGCGAGCTCCTCGGGCAAGGGCACGGGGTCGTATCCACCCTTGTGGAAGGGGTTGCATCGCACTATTCGGCAGATTCCCATCCACCATCCGCGTCGGAACCCGTAGAGCTGGATCGCCTCGAAGGTGTAGTGAGAACAGCTGGGCTCGTAGCGACAGGAGGACATCAGACCAAAAACCGGTCCGATACTCAGCTGGTAGAGAACGATGAAGCGGAGGGACAACTTCTTCATCGCCGCGTCCCGGCCTGCAGCAGCGCCCTTGTCAGGGAGGCCTTGATGGCGGCAGAGTCCGCGGCCAAAGCTGGGCTCCGGGGGAACACCACCACGTCGTAGGCACCCAGCTCGGCCAGCATCCCGTTTGCAGCGACTCGCAAGCGCCGCCGCAGGCGGTTGCGCATCACCGCTCCCGCGAGGTGCTTGGTGACCGCGATCCCGACCCTGGGGTGACCCACCGAGTTGGCCTTCACCTGGACGCGGAGAACCTCATCCCCAGCGCCCCTCCGCCCCGCCCTCACGGCCCGAAAGTCCGCGGAGTGGCGGAGTCGGTACTTGGGCTTCACCGCACTGGCGCGGGTGTGAGACGCCTGCGCCCCTTGAGGCGGCGGCGCTTGAGGACACGGACCCCTCCCGGGGTCGACATGCGGGCACGGAACCCGTGCACCTTCCTCCGGTAGCGCTTCTTCGGCTGGAAAGTTCTCTTGATGGTCGAATTCCTTGGGAGACGAGAGGCCATATCCCGGCCGGGAAGCCTGCCCATCTGCGGCCTGTCTTGCCACTGTGTGAACCGGGGCTGAGGATAGCAGACGTGGTGGTGACGATCCCGAGCGAGTCTCGATCTCGGCCGCCCTAGCCCGCGGTCGCTCCGGCCGCGCCTGATCGCCACCGCAGCCGCGCACTCGGCACTTGGCGCTCGGAGGCTTGGTCTGGAGTGGACAGCGCGCTGCGGGTAGTGGAATTCTAGCGCTGCTTAAATCCAGCAAAAAACCCTTGAAACAAGGGCTTTTTCAGGCCGACGGCGCCATGAACCGGGGCGAACATCTGCGCCGCTCTGCGGTTCTCTATGCTCCCTGCAACTGATTAAGGTGGGCGAGCATTGCGCCACGGTCTGGGCGGTGCTACCATCCCTGAGCGACCACAGGGGTGGGTGGGCCATACCAGGTCTTCCCAGGGTGAATCTGCCCCTCCGGTGGCTTTTCCACTCCTGTGCACAAGGTGTGAATTGCTGGTGATTCGCTGCGCCCTGCCCGCCCCCAGAGGCTCCCGGTGAGCCTCTCCTCTGACCAACTCTGGTCAGCGGCGCAGGAGGAGCTTCGTTTCCAGGTGAGCCGGCCCGGGTACGAGGCCTGGCTCAAGAACGCCCGACTTCTCACCTTCGACGAGGATGCGGCCCGGGCCATCATCGGCGTGCCGACTCCGCTGGCGCGGGACTGGGTCAGCGACCGCTACTCATCGGTGATCAGAGAGACCCTCTCTGCCATCCTCAACCGGGATATCGAGGTCGACTTCACGGTCCAGACCGTGGCCGGCGATGGTCTGATCGCGGACACCATCAACGCCCAGGGCCCGGCGGTACCGGCCGACGACCGCTCCGATGGAATCGCCGAACCGGTCCCCGGGCTCAATCAGCGCTACACCTTCAATGCCTTCGTGGACGGCAACAACTCCCGATTCGCATACGCGGCGTGCCGGGCGGTGGCTGACTCCCCCAGCCGCGCCTACAACCCTCTCTTCCTCTACGGAGGTGTGGGTCTGGGCAAGACCCATCTGATGCACGCCGTTGGCCACGCGGTCTGGCAGAGCCACCGGCTCCGAGTCGCCTACGTGACCTCCGAGAGCTTCATGAACCAGATGATCACCTCGATCCAAGAGAACCGCATGGCCCAGTTCCGTGCTCGCTACCGGACCGTCGATGTCCTCCTCGTCGATGACATCCAGTTCCTGGCGGGCAAGGATCGAACTCAAGAGGAGTTCTTCCACACCTTCAACGCGCTGCAGGAGGTCAATCGCCAGATCGTCATCACCAGCGACCGGCCGCCACGCGAGATTCCCACCCTGGAGGACCGGCTCCGAACCCGTTTCGAGGGCGGGTTGATGGCGGATATCCAACCTCCCGACTTCGAGACCCGTCTCGCCATCCTCCGCAGCAAGCTGGACCCGCTGCAAAACCCCCTCAGCGAAGAGGTCCTTTCCTTCATCGCCTTCAAGATCCAGAAAAACATCCGTGAGTTGGAGGGGGCGCTGATTCGGGTGCTGGCCCACGCCTCGATCGCCGGAGGCGAAAGCCCATCCCTAAGCCAGGTGTCTGAGATCCTGCGCGACATCATCCCTTCGGCGGACACCAAACCCCTCTCGGTTGATCTCGTGCAGGTGGTGGTGGCCGAGTACTACGGCATCTCAGTCGACGAGATGCGAAGCAAGCGAAGGGACAAGCACATCGTCTTCCCGCGCCAGGTGGCCATGTTCCTCATTCGTGAGGAGATCGCCATGAGCCTGCCGGCGATCGGCCAGGCCTTCGGGGGCCGTGACCACACCACCGTCCTGCACTCCTACGAAAAGATCTCCAACGAGGCCAAGGAAGACCCCCGCGTCTCTGACGACGTGGCGAGGCTCCGGGAGCTCCTGCTATCCCGATAACCCGGGTCCGGTCAGCACACCTTTTCCAGTGTCCCTGTTAGTAGCTTGCCAAGAGCTGTGGGCATGTCCGGCGGGTCGGGATTGTCCCGTCTGCACTGTCTTGGAAGAGGGGGTTATCCCCAGGCTTTCCACCGCCACCACGAGTTCAGCTCCGATCAGTTTCCCCAACCTTCACTCCCCTACTATGGCTACGGTTTTACATATCGCTCCCCAGAGCCCGGACGGGCTGTTGAAAGGGAAGGTGAGGAGCGCTTGATGGCAAGGAGTCCTATCCAATGAAGTGCACGATCTCGCCTCAACAGTTGGGTGCTGGCCTCAACGCCGTCAGCAGAGCTGTTTCCAGCCGGGTCACCTTGCCGATCTTGAACAACGTGTTGGTGGCGGCCCGCTCCGGTTCTCTTCACCTCACTGCCACCAACCTCGACCTCACCATTCATCACTCGTTGGCGGCCGAGGTTGAGGAGGAAGGCGAGGTGACGGTGCCGGCGCGGATGCTCTCTGAATTCGTCAGCGCTCTTCCCGAGCAGCCTCTGCGCTGGCAGTTGGACTCAAGCCACCAGACTGTGGGGCTTCAGAGCGGCCGCTTTGACGCCCACATCCGCGGCGTGGACGCCAAGGAGTTCCCTCCCCTCCCCGATGTTTCCGACGGAGACACAGTCGAGCTCGACCCCGGCACCCTGCTGACTGCGATTGACCAGACCGTGATTGCGGCCAGCTCGGATGACGGGCGGCCGATCTATACCGGCGTGCTCACCGAGATATCTGGATCGCAGGTCACCCTAGTCGCCACCGACGGCCATCGCCTGGCCATCAGAGTTGCCCAGGCGAGCGAGGGCGGCCACTCAATTGAACGCCTGGGGGTGATCATCCCTGCCAGGGCTCTCTCCGAGCTCTCCCGACTCCTCAAGCCGGTTGCCTCCAGCCCGGCGTCGGTGAGCCTGACCGTGGGCGCATCCCGGGCCCAGGTCAAGTTCGAGCTGCCGGGCTACGAGCTCACCGCTCGGCTGATCGACGGGGTTTACCCCAGCTACGAGAAGGTGATCCCAGCTGCCTCGCAGACGGTGGTGCGGGTGTCGACCGAGGAGCTGCGGCGGACCACCAAGGTGGTGTCACTGTTTGCCCGAGACGCGGCCAACGTTTTGAAGATTCGCTGCGAGCCAGCCCAGATCGTGCTCTCCGCTAACACCAATGAGGTGGGCGACAACGTGGCCACGGTCGAGGCGACGGTTGACGGCGACAGCCTGGGGATTGCATTCAACGCCCGCTACGTTGCCGACGTTCTCAACCTTATCGACTCCCCAGAGGTGGAGTTGATACTGAACGGCCCCCTGTCCCCGGGACTGATCCGGGCTCCCGGCGATGACTCCTACCGCTACGTGATCATGCCGGTGCGGGTAGCGATTTAGGGGGGGTTGGCAGTCCCCAGCCGGTGTACCTGTCCCAGCTGCGCCTGCTCAGCTTTCGCATCTATCAAGAGGCGTCGGTAGAGCTACTTCCCGGGGTCAACTTGGTCTTGGGTCAGAACGGCCAGGGCAAGACCAGCCTGCTCGAGGCCATCTCAACCCTGGCGCTTACTCGCTCTCCTCGCTCCAGCTCTCTCGGAGATTGCGCGGCCTGGGGAGAGTCGCGGTTGGGCGTGGCCGCTCATCTAATCAGTGAGCTGGGGGAGATCGATATCGAGCTCCGCGCCGAGCGCCTAGATGGCAGCGAGCGCTGGGTGCGGAAGCTGCGCCAGGGCGGTGAGCTGATTCAGCCCAGAGAGCTTCTGGGTCGGTTCAGAGCGGTGCTCTTCTGGCCCGAGGACCTGCTGCTGGTCAAAGGTGGCCCAGAGCCGCGGCGACGTCTCCTCGACGTTGTTCTTAGCCAACTCTCGAGGGGCTACGCCGAGGCCGCCCTCAAGTACCGACGGGCAGTGGAGCACCGGACCGCTGTCCTGCGCCGGGTCAGGGACGGGCTGGCAGGGGCGGCTGAGCTCCGACCCTGGACCGAGGCGCTTGTGGAGCACGGTTCGGTCGTGATGAGGGAGCGCCAACGCTATCTCGTGGCGGCTCAACCGATCGCAGCCGAGGCCGTGACCAAAATTGGAGAGCCGGCGGAACTGGAACTGGACTATCGACCAGCCTTGGGCCGGGACGAAAACGCCGGCGAGGCGTTGAGTCCCGAAGAGGCGTTGTTGAGCGCGCTGCAGAGCAACTCTTCCGAGGAGATAGCCCGGGCGCAATGCCTGGTGGGACCGCATCGCGATGACTTCGAGATACTCCTGGGGGGCCGACCAGCACGCCAGTTCGCGTCCCAGGGCCAGCAGCGGAGCGTGGTGCTGGCGCTCAAGGTCGCCGAGGTGAGGCAGCATCTTACTGTGGGGGGAGGGGCTCCACTTCTGCTTTTGGACGACGTGCTCTCGGAGTTGGACCAGGAGCGGAGGAGGGGACTGATTCAGCTGCTCTCCGAAGAGCTGGCGGTGGAGCAGACCCTGATCACGTCGACCGAGGACCCGCAGATCGGAACCGAGGTGGCGGTCGCCCAGATCCTTCAGGCTCGCGGCGGCCGACTCACCCTGCTGTCGCAGCCCAACCTGGAGGTCGCGCGATGGAAGGGATAGAGGCGATCCTGCCCCGAGTCCTCCGTCGGATGGGGGCCACCGGTAAGGTTCGCCAGGTTCGCGTTGAAGCCGCCTTCACCAGGATCTGCGGCGACTACATCCGGCCGCATGTGCGGGTGTACGCGGTGGAGCGCTCCGTTCTGGTGCTGGCCTGCGCTCACCCCGCCATCGCCCACCAACTGCAGATCGAATCGGCGGCGATTCTTGATGCCATCAATGCCGAGGTTGGTGGCGCAGCGCTTACCCGGCTGCGCTTCGTGCCTGAGGCGGGGACGCCGCCAAGCTCGCGCTCCGCCCCAGGAAGCTGAGGACAACCTCGGCCGCACGGCTGGCGGCGTCGGGACGGGCCCAGGCCAGAGCTCCCCGCTGGAGCTCGGCCAGGAGGGGATCGTCGGCCAGGCAGAACCTGGAGAGGGTTCGGAGAAGATCGACCCGGCTCTGGATCCGGCGGCCCGCGCCCGCAGCAATCAGGGCGGGTCCGTTAAGTTCCTCTTGGCCAGGGAGGGCCTGGCAGACCAGGATTGCCAGCCCTGCGGCCGCCGCCTCGGCCAAGGTGCTGGGCCCGGGCTTGCCCAGATAGACGTCGGCGGCCTGGAACCAGGGTGTCAGCGAGGGTTGAAAGTCGAGGGCGATGGTCGCCGTCGCCGGCGGTTGGCGCTGCAGCCAATGCAGTAGGCGCCGGTTGTGGCCGCAGGCCACGACCACCTGCAGTGGCAAGCCGCTGGCCCCGATCCAGCGCGCCCACTGCCTCAGGCCGCCCACGCCCTCAGCCCCCCCTCCGACCAGGACGCAGAGGCGATCCGGGTCGAGGCCCAAGCTCCGGCGGAGAGCCCTCCGATCGGAGCGTGAAGGACCTGGGGAGAGCCCAGGATCGATCGGCAGCCCCGTCTCCCGGATCAGATGGGCCGGAACTCCGTGGTCAAGACACCATTTGGTAGCCCCGTCGGTGGCGGTCAAGATGGCGTCTGGTCGAGGAGACAGCCAGCCTTGGTGTCCACCGACCAGATCCGTCATGACAGTCACCAGAGCCGGGTATGCTCCGGCCGTGGTAAGGGCGGCGGACCGGCGGGCTGCCGGTCCGAGTAGGGGGTGACAGCTAACGACCACCCGGGGGGACCGCAGCCGGGTGCGCGCTGCCATGGCAGGAACCAGCTGTTGGAGCAAGAACCGGTCTAGTCGGGAACTTAGGGTGCGGTGACTGAAGCCCCGAAAGACCAGGCCCCAGAGGGCGGGCGAGGTGCGGACCAATGGGCCATAGGCGCGGGCCAGGGCCCGAGAAGTGCGGCCAATCTGGTCCCGGGTCGGGTCGTCCAGGGCCACCGTGACCCTACCCTCGCCAGCCGAGATCAGCGCCTGGGCCAAGGCGGTGGCGACGCTGAGGTGGCCACCACCGGTCCCCGCCGCCCAGATTTGCACGTCGGCGCGGGCTGGTAGCTTCAAGCTGTGGGCGTCCTCGTGCGATGTTTGGCCTCTGGCGGCGATGGTAGAGTCATCTCGCTGGCCGCGGTTTCCGGGGCCGTGGTTGAGCGTCGGGATTTCAGGGTGGAGCAAGCATCGGGGCCTCATGTCCGGCGCCCCAGAGGGCGCCAACGGCACTGAATTCGAGAGACCCTGGCCTGCGGGTGGAAGAGATAACCTCCGCCGCCGGGCTGAGGGCTCTGCGTCCCGCCTGGAACGAGGTCGAGGGCGCCGGCCAATCCGTCAATCCCTTCCTGTCGTGGGATTGGCAGTGGACCTGGTGGGAAGCGTTCGGGGCCGATCTCGACCTCCGCTGCCTGGTGGTTTGGGAGCAGGACCTCGCGCTCGGCATCGTGCCGCTCCAGTCGGCCGGACCCGGCTCGCCGACCTTCGTCTTTGGTGGAGGCGTTGGCCTCTCCGACCACCTCGGTTTTGTCTTCCGGCCTGGTCGCGCTGACCAGGTTGCAGCGGCGGCTCTGGGACATCTCCTCGACGCTGTCAAAAAGGCGGCGCCGGTCACCTTTGAGCTCCACTATCTGAGGGACGCCTCCCCGGAACTGGCGGCGCTGCGCCAGGCAGCCCATTCCCTGGATCTGGTCCAGGACTTGACCCAAGAAGAAGTGAGTCCGAGGGTCACCCTGAAGGGGGATTTCGACACCTACCTCACCCAGTCTCTCAACAAGAAGGACCGTCACGAGCTCCGCCGCAAGCTGCGGCGGCTGGACTCCGAACAGCCCGGTTGGAGTCTGGTCACTCAGGTCGAACTCGGACTGGAGCCAGCGCTCAACGCCTTCTTTGTCCTCCTGCGAGCGAGTGGACCTCACAAGGTTGAGTTCCTCAATCCCAAGGTGGAGGATTTCATCCGCGCCGTCTGTGAGCGATTCGAAGACAGGGGGTGGCTCCGGCTTCAGTTCCTCCAGGCCTCCGGTCAGCTGATCGCGGCCACCTGTGGCTTCACCGTCGGCGGAACCTGGCACCTCTATAACTCTGGCTACGAGCCCGAGCAGGCGGCGCTCTCCCCGGGGCTGATCTGTGTCGCCGAGGGGCTCCGGATCGCGATCGATGAGGGATGTCAGGTGGCCGACTTCCTCCGGGGCAGTGAGGCCTACAAGTACCACCTCGGGGCCAAGGACGAGCCGCTGTGGCGGCTTCGGCTAACCACCGCTGGCCCGACAGAGGGGAGCTCATGAGTCCGGTCCCCCCGGCTACCGGCGGCGGCTCGGTGGAAACCATCGCCTTCCTTTCCCTGCACGCCTCGCCCCTGGCCCGGCTGGGACAGCGGGAGAACGGAGGTCTCAACGTTTATGTCCGGTCCGTTTGCGAGGAGCTCGGGGCCCGCGGCGTTCATACCGACGTCTTCGTCCGGCGCACCGATCCCGACGAGCCTGAGGAGCAGGCGATGGGGCCGCGCAGCCGGGTGGTGGCAGTCGACGCTGGCCCGGCGCGCCGACTCTCCAAGCACCAGCTGCCCAACACGCGAGAGGAGTACCTGCGGGGAGTTCAGGGATTCATCCCCCGCTCGGGTCGGCGCTACATCGCCGTTCATAGCCACTACTGGCTGACCGTCGATGTGGCAGCGGAGCTTGCCAATCAGCTGAGGGTGCCCTGGCTGCACACGGCCCACACCCTGGCGGCAGTCAAGTTGGAGTACGGATTCGACGGGGATGGCCC
>JBAUWA010000108.1:0-17330 GCA_049583555.1 Candidatus Dormiibacterota bacterium
AGGCAAGGCGATCGGCGAGCGCGCCGTGGCTGCGGGGATCAAGCAGGTGGTCTTCGATCGCGGGGGCTATCTGTACCATGGGCGGGTCCAAGCCCTAGCCGACGCGGCCCGCGAGGCCGGTCTGGAGTTCTGAAGGCTATTTAGATGAGCATGAACATGTCGCGCCCGGACCGAGACGCGCGCGGCGAACTCACCGAACGGGTGGTGAGCCTCAACCGGGTCGCCAAGGTGGTGAAGGGCGGTCGGCGCTTCTCCTTCAGCGCGTTGGTGGTGGTCGGCGACGGGGCCGGCCGGGTGGGGGCAGGTCTGGGCAAGGCGGGGGAGGTGCCCGAGGCCATCCGCAAGGGCGTTGACGATGCCAAGAAGCACATGATCCGGGTGCCCATGGTCGGTCGCACGATTCCCCATGAGGTGCTGCGCAAGCAGGGGGCCGCCAAGGTGCTCCTGCGTCCGGCCTCGCCCGGCACCGGTGTCATCTCCGGTGGGGCCATGCGCCACGTGGTGGAGCTGGCCGGGATCAAAGACATCCTCACCAAGTCGCTGGGTACCGACAACCCCATCAACACCGTCAGAGCCACCCTCTCGGCCCTGCGCGAACTCCGCACCGCCGAGACCGTGGCCCACCTTCGAGGCAAGACCCTGGCCGAGATTGGGCTGAGGCCCTCGCAGGCAGCGGCCGGCTCCGAGGAGGCGCCCGGTGAGTGAGGAGGCGTCGGGCCTCAGGGTGACCTGGGTCAAGAGCGCCATCGGCTACGGTGACGACCAGAAGCGGACCATCAGGGCGCTGGGACTGCGGCGACTGCACCAGTCGGTCGAGCACCCAGACTCGCCCTCGGTTCGGGGGATGGTGGGAGCTGTCCGACATCTAGTGGAAGTCGAGGGTGTCGTGCTAGCTGCCAAGCCCAAAAGGAAGAGGCCGGCGCGGGGTTCGCGCCAGTGAGAGTCGACCAGGTCAAGCCGCCGGTCGGTAGCCGGAAAGCGCGAAAGCGGGTCGGTCGGGGGATCTCGGCTGGCGGTGGCAAGACCGCGGGGCGGGGCCAGAAGGGGCAGGGGGCCAGGAGCTCTTGGAGTCTCCCCCGGGGCTTCGAAGGCGGCCAGATGCCCCTAACCCAGCGAGTTCCCAAACTGCGGGGCTTCTACAACCGCTTCCGGATCGAGTTCCAGGTGGTCAACTGCGGCAAGCTGGCCCGATTCGAGGCGGGAGCGGTAGTCGACGTGGAAGGGCTGCGCAAGTCCGGGCTAGTTCGCCATCTCGATCAACCCATCAAGCTCCTGGCCGGAGGAGGGGTTCCTCCCGCCCTCACCATCCGGGTCAACCGCGCCAGTCGGGCCGCCCTCGAGGTCATCGCCAAGGCAGGGGGCACGGTCGAGTTGCTCGACGCTCCCAAGACTGAGGAGGAGACCGAGGCCACTCCGTCGGCGGCGCAGAGGCGCCGCGCGGCCAAGAAGGTCAGCGCCCAGCTGGCGAGTGAGCGGGAGGATGAGGGAGCGGATCCGGAGCCCGAGGCTGAGCCCACGGGCGGAGGGCAGGAAAGCTCGACATGAGCCTGTTCGGTGCGCTCCGTGCCGCCATGCAGGTTCCCGAGCTTCGACGGAAGCTCCTCATCACGATCGGCATCATCTGCGTCTTTCGGGCCCTGGCCACCATCACCATCCCGGGGGTCAACGGCGCCGCCCTGAGGCAGCTGTTCGATACCAACGGGTTGCTGGGGCTGATCAACCTCTTCTCGGGCAGCGGCTTCTCAACCTCGGGCAGCAACGCGGGCATCTCGATCGTGGCCCTGGGTCTGAACCCCTACATCAACGCCACCATCATCATGCAGCTGATGACGGTCATCTCGACCCGAGTCAAGGAACTGTCTAAGGAAGGTGACCTCGGCCGCCGCCGTCTTACCCAGTACGCCCGCTACCTCACCGTCGTTTTGGCGATGTTGCAGGGGTTCGGCTATACCCGCCTGTTCGAGAGCTTTAGCTTCGACGGCCAGACGATTCTCTCCCCCAGCACACCCTGGCCGACGATCCTGGAAATCGTGGTCATTCTGGCGGGCGGCACTGTGGTGATCATGTGGTTCGGCGAGCTGATCACCGAGTACGGCCTCGGCAACGGGGTATCGATCATCATCATGGCGGGGATCCTGGCCCAGGTGCCTGGCAGCATCCTCGCCTTCACCAATGGCTTCACTGCCCAGATCTCGACCGTATTCACGTTTGCCATCATCGGAATCGTGGTCGCGGCGGGGATCATCTTCGTGCAACAAGCGACCCGAAAAATCCCCATCCAGTCAGCGCAACGGGTGGTGGGACGTCAGGTGTATCAGGGCCGCAGCAGCTTTCTCCCACTGCGGGTCAATCAGGCGGGGGTGATTCCCATCATCTTTGCCATCTCGATCATGTTTTTCCCCACGATCTTCGGCAATTTCTTCGCACCCGCAGCCGGTCACGCCGGTGGCGTCATCGGTGGTCTGGCCACCTGGATCCACGACAATTGGGACCCCTTTGGCCCCATTCTCTGGGTCGACATCGGCTATGAGTTGCTTTACTTTGCCCTGATCATGGGGTTCACCTTCTTCTATACCGCGGTGACCTTCGATCCCGACGATGCCGCCGACAATTTGAAGAAGAGCGCGACCTTCATCCCGGGAATTCGGCCAGGGCGAGCCACCGCGCAATATCTGGGCCGGGTCATGAGCCGAATAACCTTGGCGGGAGCTATATTTCTCGGCCTGATCACAGTCGTGCTACCGCTGGTGTCAGCGGTAATCACGGGACAGCAGCCCAACTCCGGACTCTATCTGGGAGGCACAGCTGTGCTGATTGTGGTGGGCGTTTCGCTCGACACCATGAAGCAGTTGGAGACCCAACTCTTGATGCGTCAGTATCGAGGGTTCATCCACTGATGAGGAGGGAGGCACGGTGGCTGACTCAGCCCGGTACAACCTGGCTCTGTTCGGACCAGCCGGCTCGGGTAAGGGCACTCAAGCCGAGTTTCTGAAGAACAAGCTGGGAGTCGAGCACATCGCCACCGGGGAGATGCTGCGAGAAGAGCGAGCCCGCGGAACCGACCTGGGCCAGACGGTGGGCACCTACCTGGCCTCCGGCAAACTGGTGCCGGACGAGGTGATCGTGGCGCTGATCCGCCACCGTCTCGAGGCTCCCCAGGCGGATGCCGGATTTGTCCTCGACGGCTTCCCTCGCACTGTGGCCCAGGCGCGGGCGCTTCGTGACTGCCTGGACAAGCTCGACCGACCCTTGGACCTGGCCATGGTTCTGGAGGTCCCCACCGAGGAGTTGGTCAGAAGGCTGTCCAATCGGGCCACGCTGGAGGACCGCGACGATGACACCCCCGAGGTGATCGAAGAGCGGCTGCGCATCTATCGTGAACAAACCGAGCCGGTGCTGGACTACCTCTCCGACTTCGTTCAGGTGGCTCGGATCGACGGGACCAAGCCGGTCGATGAGGTGAGTCAGGAAATCCTCCAGGCAGTCGGTTGATCACTCTGAAGCGCCAGGAGGAGATCGAGCTGATGCGGCAGGCGGGCCGCAGGCTGGCGGAGGTCCTCCAGTTGCTGGCGGCGATGGTCAAGCCCGGCGTCACCACCACTGACCTCGATAGGGCGGCCAATCGGGAGATCCGTAGGCGCGACAGCTTCCCGGGGTTTCTCGGCTACGACGGCTTCCCCAAGCACCTCTGCATCTCGGTGAACAACCAGGTCGTTCACGGCATCCCCAACGGTCGGCGCATCCTCACCGGAGACATGGTGAGCCTTGACTGCGGCCTCATCTACAAGGGCTGGTGGGCAGACGCCGGGCTCACGGTGGCTGCCGGGGAGGCGGATCCGGAAGCTAAACGGCTGATTGAGGTCACCCGCGAGGCTCTGCAGTTGGGCATCGCCGCCGCGCTGCCAGGCAATCACCTCGGCGACATCGGCCACGCCGTCCAGGCTCACGTCGAGAGCCACGGCTACTCGGTGGTCCGGGGCTACACCGGGCACGGCATCGGGCGGGACATGCACGAGGACCCCGAGGTTCCCAACT
Organism: Candidatus Dormiibacterota bacterium; assembly: GCA_049583555.1. Lineage (GTDB taxonomy): Bacteria > Chloroflexota > Dormibacteria > Aeolococcales > Bog-877 > Bog-877. The sequence continues at coordinate 4,036 of JBAUWA010000108.1, forward strand.
TGGGCACTCCGGGCCGGGGCATCGAGATCCATCCCGGTCTCTGTTTGGCGATCGAGCCGATCGTGAACGAAGGTGACCCCGGTACCAATATTGAACCGGACGGCTGGACTGTGATCACCGCCGATGGCCGGCGCTCCTGCTATTTCGAGCACACCATCGCCATCGGCGCCGACGGCCCCGAGATTCTGACTCAGCTTCCGGAGGCCGTCTGATCGGCTTCGCGGGAACGCAGATCGGGTATACTTTCGTTCGGGCGAGGCTCGCTCAGCTTTCGTGTGCCCACCACCATGAATGACCCCGGCGCTCTCCGGGGCAGAGTCCTTGAGCCCTTGCCGAACTCGCTCTTTCGGGTGGAGTTGGAGGGCGGGGGCAAGGTGGTGGCTCACGCAGCAGGACGGGCGCGCCTGGCGAGCGTGCGGCTTCTTCCCGGTGATCGGGTTCTGGTCGAGTTGTCGACCACGGATCCAGGCAGAGGCCGGATTTTGGCTCGCCTGGTCTGAGAAGCGAGTGCGGAGTGTGAGATGAAGGTCCGGGCGTCGGTGAGGAGGATCTGCGACAAGTGCAAGATCATTCGTCGCGCCGGGGTGGTGCGGGTCATCTGCGAGAACCCCAAGCACAAGCAGCGGCAAGGATGAGGCTGGAGGACTGATGGCCCGAATCGCCGGAGTCGACCTACCGCGGGGCAAGCGGATCGAGGTCGGGCTCACCTACATCTACGGGATCGGGCTCACCACCAGTCACAAGCTGCTCCGGATCGCCCAGATCGACCAGGACACCAAGACCGACGATCTCAGTGAGACCCAGGTAGTTCGCCTCCGAGACGTGATCTCCAAGGAGCTGCCGGGCCGGGTCGAAGGAGATCTGAGGCGCCAGGTGGCGCTCAACATCAAGCGGCTGATGGAGATCGGCACCTACCGAGGCCTGCGCCACCGGCGGGGGCTGCCGGTGCGCGGGCAGCGCACCCGAACCAATGCTCGGGCCCGAAGGGGGCCGCGCAAGACGGTGGGCGTGCGCCGCAAGAAGGGCAAGTGATCAGGGTTCGGGTGCGGGCGCTGGTTTTGGAAATCTCGAGGAGCTGACTTGGCGAAGAAGAAGAAGGTGGTGCGGACCCGCCGCCGGGAGCGCAAGAACATCGCGGTTGGTCATGCCCACGTGTTCAGCACCTTCAACAACACCATCGTCACCCTGACCGATCCCTCGGGCAACGTGATCGCCTGGGGAAGTGCCGGGTCCTCGGGCTTCAAAGGCTCGCGCAAGAGCACGCCCTTCGCCGCCCAGGTCACTGCCGAGGCTGCCGCCAAGAAGGCCATGGAGCACGGCCTCAAGGCTATCGAGGTGTTGGTCAAGGGTCCGGGAGCAGGCAGAGAGGCCGCGATTCGCTCCCTCCAGGCGGCCGGTCTGGAGGTGACCTCGATCACGGACGTGACTCCCATCCCCCACAACGGCTGCCGCCCGCCCAAGCGGCGCCGGGTCTGAGGAGCTAGCCGAGATGGCCAATCCGCATCCACCGGTGTGCCGGCTCTGCCGCCGCGAGGGGGTCAAGCTCTTCCTCAAGGGGGACAAGTGCCTGGGCGATCGCTGCACCTTCACCAAGCGCAATGCCACCCCGCCGGGACAGCACGGGCTCTCGCGCCGGCGTCGGATCAGCGACTACGGGGTCCAGCTGCGCGCCAAGCAGCGAGGACGCCGCATCTACGGGGTCCTGGAGACCCAGTTCCAGAACTACTTTGCCGCCGCCGCCACTCGCAAGGGGGTCACCGGTACCGTCCTCCTGCAGATGCTGGAGCAGCGTCTAGACAACGTGGTCTACCGGGCCGGATTCGCCTCTTCCCGTCGGGAGGCGCGGCAGTTGGTCTCACACCGCCATTTCAAAGTCGACGGACGAACTGTCAACATCCCCGCCTTCCAGGTGAAGTCGGGGCAGGTGATCACGGTGCGCGACCGCAGCCGGGATCTTGAACCCATCCGACGCTCAATGGAGTCACGCGGCGGGCAGGGCCTGCCCGGCTGGCTGACCCTTTACCCAGAGGAGCGCAGGGTGGACGTAACCCGACTGCCGGAACGCCCGGAAATGGACACCAGCATCGACGAGCAGCTGATCGTCGAGTACTACTCCCGATAGGCCAGGGCGCTTCCGACAGCTCGAAAACGAGGACATTGCCACTTATGCCAGAAACTGCAATTCAACCGACCGTCCACGAGGTGGAGACCGCCAAAGACCACGGCAGGTTCGAGATCGAGCCGCTTGAAGCCGGGTACGGGACCACCCTGGGCAACTCACTGCGTCGCGTCCTGCTCTCGTCCCTGACCGGGGCAGCAGTGACCGCGGTCTCGATCGACGGTGTCGCCCACGAGTTCTCCAGCATCAAATATGTCAAGGAGGACGTCGGGGAGATCCTGCTCAACATCAAGCAGCTGAGTCTCACCTGCCACAACCCGGACGGGGCCAGGCTGACCCTGGATGTCCAGGGCGGGCGGAGGGTCACCGCCGCCGATATCACCCCCAATTCGGATGTTGAGATCGCCAACCCCGACCTCTACCTCTGCACCCTGGACGGAGCCCACGCCAAGCTGCGCATGGACCTGACCGTGGAGATGGGGAAGGGCTACTCGCCCGCCGATCGCAACAAGAAGGAGGGCCAGCCGATCGGGGTGATCCCGGTAGACGCCATCTTCACTCCCGTGATCAAGGCCAACTTCCTGGTGGAGAAGACCAGGGTGGGCCAGGACACCGACTGGGAGAAGCTGATCCTAGAGATCTGGACCAACGGAACCATTCCGCCGGTCGAGGCGGTCAGCCGGGCCGCGGAGTACTACATCCACCACCTCAACCTCTTTGCCACGTTCGGCGAGAGCCTGACCGCCTCCACCAATGGGGCGGTGGTTGGTACCGATCTCAAGAGTCGCCTCGCCGACGTCCCGGTCGAGGAGCTGGAGCTGAGCGTCCGGGCACTGAACTGCCTCAAGGCCAACGACATCACCAAGCTGGGCGAGCTGCTCAACATGCGCGTAGAGGAGCTGCTGTCCCTGCGCAACTTCGGCGCAAAGTCGTTGGATGAGATCAAGCAGAAGCTGGTGGCCAGAGGTTTCGTCGCCGAGGACGAGGTCGACGAGCTCTTCCAGAAGGGGGACCGGTAGGGGCGATGCGCCATCTCAAAGCGGGCCGGAAGCTGGGCCGCACCTCGGCGCACCGAATTGCGCTAACACGCAATCTGGCCACCGCGCTCATCGAGTACGGCCGGATCGAGACCACCGAGGCCAAGGCCAAGGAGCTCAGGCGCTGGGTCGAGCGGGTGGTCACGGTCGCCAAGACCGACGACCTGGCGGCCCGCCGGCGAGTCGCCCGGGTGGTGGCTCGCGAAGACGTCGCCGCGAAGCTCTTCAGCCAGTACGCGGAGCGCTACCGGGATCGTGCCGGGGGCTACACCCGGATCGTACGCCGGGGCCCCCGCCAGGGCGATGGCGCCCCGGTCGTGATCATGGAGATGGTGGAATAGTGCCGTCCAGCTCCTACCGGATGGTGATCGCTTACGACGGCAGCCGCTACCACGGCTGGCAGTCCCAACCTGACGTTGCAACCGTTCAGGGCGAGGTGAGTCGGGCACTGTCCGAACTGACAGCTGAAGCTCCCGTGATCAAGGCGGCAGGGCGCACCGACGCCGGAGCCCACGCCCACGGCCAGGTGATCTCGTTCACGCTGCAGACGCCCTGGTTGCCGGACTCGCTGGCTCAGGGCTGCAATTCCCACCTTCCGGAAGATGTAGTGGTGCTGGAGGCCGCCATCATCGGTGCGGACTTCGACCCTCGCCGCCAAGCGTGGCGCCGAACCTATCGATACCTGGTCCGGGAATCAGGAAAAGACGTGCCGGCGGGTCGTCAGTACGAGTGGCGCGTGGGTCAGCCGCTGGCGCGGGCAGCGATGCAGGCCGGGGCTCGGATGCTCTTAGGCACCCATGACTTCGGCGCATTCGGTCGGAGCCCGCGTCCCGGAGGATCGACGGTGCGCACTGTCGACCGGGCCGAGGTCGAGCTTGACCAGGGCTTGTGGGTGATGGAGATCCGGGCTGATGCCTTCCTACGGGGGATGATGCGCAACTTTGCCGGGGCACTGGTGGCGCTTGGAGGCGGCCGCGCGTCCCTGGCCGACTTGGAGAGTGCGCTCTCGGACCCCGCTGCCCCAGTTCGCGCTTGGCAGACTGCGCCCGCCCACGGTCTGCACCAGTGGCGGGTCGAATACCCGGCAGGACTTGACGAGATGCGAGCGTGAGCACGGTCGCCCAGCGCACGTTCGTGGCGGTCGAGAAGCCGGGGCAGGACCACTGGGTAGTGGTCGACGCCAGAGGCGAGACCCTGGGCAGGCTGGCGGTCAACCTGGCCCGAGTCCTGCGGGGCAAGCACCGGCCCACCTACACCCCTCATGCCCTCTGTGGGGACCAGGTGATCGTCATCAACGCCGCGGAGATAGTGGTCACCGGTGCCAAGCGCAGCGACAAGGTCTACGACCGTTACAGCGGATTTCCCGGCGGGCGCAGGGAGCGCACCTACCAGGAAGTAGTGGATCGCGACCCGACCGCTCCCTTGCGGGAGGCAGTCCGGGGCATGCTGCAGCACAATAATCTCGGTGACCGGCAGCTGCGGCGGCTGAAGATCTACGCGGGTCGCGATCACCCGCACGAGGCGCAGCAGCCGACGGCCATCAAATTCGGCGAGCATGGAGAGGTTGTGAGCCTTTGAGCGACCAGGATCCGACCCGCTACGCCTACGGCACCGGCCGCCGCAAGACAGCGGTGGCCAGGGTCCGGATCTATCCCGGCGATGGCACCGCCCTGATTAACGATCGCGAGCCCTTGCGCCACTTTGGCCGTCGCGAGCTGGAAGAGGCGGCGCTCCGGCCCCTGAAGGTTTCGGGGATGAGCGACCGCTTCCGGGTCTCGGTCAAGGTGGTGGGCGGAGGGGTTTCAGGACAGGCCGGGGCGGTGGCGCACGGGTTGGCCCGGGCGCTATGCGCCTGGGACGCCGAACTCCGAGGACCCCTCAAGGCTGCGGGCCTGATGACCCGTGATCCCCGGATGAAGGAGCGCAAGAAGCCGGGCCTCAAGCGCGCCCGCAAAGCTCCGCAATACACCAAGCGCTGAAACTACCCTTACACACACCCGTTCCAATACCAGCCCCGCCGAGAGGTGGGGATACAACACAGCCATGGGGTGACGTGGGTCACGAACTGCGCGGGCGCGACTTTCTCGCCGTATCGGATCTCAACCGTGAGGAGCTGCTGGGACTTCTGGAGAGTGCCGCCAAACTCAAGCGCGGGGTAGATCCAGGCACGCCACTAGCCCGGAATTCGGTGGCCATGATCTTCCTCCGCCCCAGCAACCGCACCAGAGTTTCCTTCGAGGCCGCCGTGCATCGTCTGGGCGGACACCCCATCGCCCTCTTCGATCGTGAGATCGAGATGGGCAAGCGCGAGTCGGTGGCCGATGTGGCGCGGATCCTGGACCGATTCGTGGTTGGCCTGGTCGCCAGGCTTCCCTCGGACCGCGACCTCAGAGGCCTGGCCGACAACATGAGAGCGCCAGTGATCAACGCCATGACCGACGGCGGTCACCCGTGCCAGATCCTGGCCGACTGCCTCACAGTTCAGGAGCAGCTCGGGCACCTGGAGGGAGCCCGGATCACCTTCGTCGGCGACGGTAACAACGTCTGCGCCTCCTGGATGGAGGCTGCCGGAGTAGTGGGACTGGACCTTAGGGTGGTTACCCCGCCCGGTTACTCGCCCACCTTGAGAGACGGGGCGGGCAGCGTGACCGTGACCACTGACCTAGGCGCGGCTTTGGTGGACACTGAAGTCATCTACACCGACGTCTGGACCTCGATGGGCCAGGAGGAGCAGCACGAGGATCGTCGCCAGGACTTCGGCCCCTATCAGGTGAACCAGGCGTTGCTGGAGCGGGCGCCCCAGTCCGCCAAGGTCATGCACTGCCTCCCGGCCCACCGCGGCGAGGAGATCACCGACGCCGTCATGGACGGTCCCCAGTCAGTGGTCTTCGACCAGGCTGAGAACCGATTCTGGGTGCAGCTGGCGCTGCTCCTGGCCATATTCAGTCAAGAGGCCACGGCATGACCGAACTCTCACTCCTGCACGGTTTCGGCGCGGTGGCTGGCCTGAACCTGGGCCAGGCCGCCGGCGTGCTGCTGCACACGGTGGGGTGGCGGGCAATCCTCGACGTGGCGATCATCTCGTTCCTCCTCTATCGGCTGTTTGTGCTGATCCGAGGGACCCAGGCGGTCCAGTTGCTGCTGGGGCTAGGCGTGATCGGTGTCCTGGGGGCCATCGCCTACATCCTCAACCTGCCAGTTCTCAAGTTCATCGTCACCACCGGCGGTCCGGTGATCGTGATCGCGATCGTGGTCCTCTTCCAACCGGAGCTGCGGCGGGCGTTGGACCAGATGGGGCGCCTGGGTCGGATCCGGCCCGGGCTGCTGGCCCCGGAAACGGCGGAGCTACGCCGCGACGTCGACGAGATCGTGCGCGCCGCCATGCGGCTGGGGGAGGAGGCGACCGGGGCGCTGATAGTCCTGCCGGGCGACATCGGGCTGGAGGAGATTGCGGCCACCGGAGTGCGGATGGATGCCATCCTCAGTGCCGAAACGCTGATCACGATCTTCACCTACAAGTCCCCGCTTCACGACGGCGCCGCACTGGTGCGGAGCGGCCGCGTCATGGCCGCCGGATGCGTGCTGCCCTTGGCTGAACAGACCGGCACCCAAGGTCGGGTCGGAACTCGCCATCGTGCCGCCATCGGCCTGAGCCAGGCGACCGACGCCGCGGTGGTGATCGTCTCGGAGGAGTCAGGCCAGATCAGCCTGGCGCTGGGAGGCGAGCTCCAGCGTGAGCTGGACGCTGATGCGCTCACCAATCGCTTGGGCGCCTTCTACCGCCTACCTCTATACGAGCGCCACCGGCGCAGCCTGCGACTGCTCAGCCGAGGCTCGAGGACCACGGCGCCGTTGCCCGGGACCGATCGGCCATGATCAAGCACCTGCCCAAGTTCATCACCCGCAACTTCCAGTTCAAGCTGATCGCAGTCCTGGTCGCCTGTGGGATGTGGGTGGGGGTGGTGTATGCCAGCGACCCGCCGGCGATCACAACATTCAATGTCCAAGTTCAGAGCGGCGGGGTTCTCCACGCGGGCCTGGTGCTGCTGCGCCCGATCGGGGCAGTTCCGGTGAAGATCGCCGGGGTTTCCAGCGAGGTCAAGAACCCGCAAACCGCCAGCCATCTCACCGCGTTCGCCGACCTCAGCGGCATCTCTAAGGTGGGCAGGTACGAAGTGCCACTGAAGGTGGAGGAGACAGATCCCAACGTCTGGATCTGGTCCGCTCCCCAAAAGGTGCTGGTGCTCGTCGACCGGCAGGCGACGCTCTCGATCCCGGTGCACCTCAACGTCACCACCTCGCCACCCCCTGGCTACGTTGTCAACGTGGGACAGAGCGCGATCACCCCCGCGGACGTGACGGTCACCGGGCCCGCCACCGTGCTTCCCCATCTGCAAGCCGAGGCCGACGTAGACCTGACCTCGATTCGCACCTCACTCTCGTTCACCGAGCCGGTGCGGCTCTTGAACAACCCGGGACCGTCCTCAACGGTGACGGTGACCCCCAAGGACGTCACGGTAGCGGTGGTTATCGACTCCGAGACCTCGGAGCGGGCACTGCCGGTGATACCTACCTTCGCGGGGACCGGTGAACCTCCCTCCGGATACACCGTGACCGGGATCGTGGTGAACCCGCTCACAGTCATCGTCACGGGACCGGCGTCTACCTTGGCCTCGCTGACCTCGGTCAGCACTCAGCCCATCGATATAGGCCATGCGACGTCGAGCGAGGCGGTCAACGTCCTGGTGGTCGCTCCCGGGGGCACCACCCTGTCGCTCAGCTACGTGACGGTGGTGATCACCATCACGCCGGTGGCATCGCCCACCCCCACCCCGACACCAACCCCAAGTCCTTGACCGAGCTGGAAGCAACCGCTATCTCGCAGGGGCCGTTTGCCATCTCGGTACGCCGCGGCCTGAGTAGGAGCTAGCTGAACTAGCTGTGTGCGGGATCATCGGCTACCTGGGGCCTCGCTCCGCGGCGCCGCTTCTGCTCGACAGCTTGCAGCGGCTGGAGTATCGCGGCTACGACTCGGCTGGGGTGGTGGTGCTGGCCGCCGACGGCACTCCGACCTCCCTCAAGGCTGCTGGCAAGGTGGAGAGCCTGCTGACCGAGATCAACGGCACCGAGCTGTCTGGTCGGGTTGGCATGGGGCATACCCGCTGGGCGACCCACGGCCGACCCTCCTATGCCAACGCCCATCCCCACAAGGATTGCAGCGGGCGCTTCTTCGTTATCCACAACGGGATCATCGAAAACTTCGCCGAACTGAAAGCCGAGCTCCAGGCCGCCGGTCACGAGTTCACCTCGGATACGGACAGCGAGGTGGTGCCCCATCTCATCGAGGAGTACTACGCCGGCGACCTGGTGGCCGCCACCCGCCGGGCCTTAAGCCAACTCAGTGGTGCCTACGCGGTGGTAGTGCTGAGTTCCACTGACCCTGACACCCTGATCGGTGCCCGACTCAACGCTCCCCTGGTTGTCGGGGTGGGGGTTGACGAGTGGTTTCTCAGCTCCGACCTCACCGCGATCATCCCCTATACCAAGCAGGCCCTGGTGCTGGGCGAGGGGGACATGGCGGTCCTGAGTCCAGTCGGGCCGGTGATCAGCTCGATCGTGGACGGCTCGGAATCGGTGCCCCGGGTGGTAAGGGTGGACTGGGACGTGATCCAGGCCGAGCGCGGCGGTTTCGCCAGCTTCATGTCCAAGGAGATCAACGAGCAGCCCGCGGCGCTGGAGAACGCGCTGCGCGGGAGGCTCTTCGACGATGGGACGGTGGAGTTCGCCGACTGGCCGCTGGGCGATGCCGAGCTGAGCTCTTTCCAAAGGGTCCAGATCGTGGGAACCGGCACCGCCTACATAGCCGGACTCTTGACCAAGTACGCCGTCGAAGACGTGGCGGGATTGCCGGTTTCGGTCGACATTTCCTCCGAGTGGCGCTACCGGCCCCAGCCACCTGATGGCAAGACCCTGATGGTCGCCATCTCCCAATCGGGCGAGACCGCCGACACCCTGGCGGCAGCCCGCCTAGCGCGCTCTCAGGGCAGCCACCTCCTGGCTCTGACCAACGTGGTGGGCAGCACCCTCTCGCTCGAGGCCGATGCGGTGATCAACATGCACGCCGGCCCTGAGGTCTGCGTGGTCGCGACCAAGACCTTCGTCAATCAGGTGGCCTGCGGCCTGCTCCTGGCGATGCGACTAGCCCAGGCGCGCGGCCCCGAGGGGGAGGCCGACCGTCGCGAGCTGGCGACGGCGTTGCGGGTGGTCCCCGCGGTCCAGCGCCAGATTCTGGCCCGCGAGGAGGCCATTGCGCCCTTGGGCAAATGGCTGGCCCAATACCAGTCCGCCCTCTACGTGGGTCGGGGATACAACTACCCGACGGCGATGGAGGCGGCGCTCAAGATGAAGGAGGTTTCCTACCTCCACGCCGAGGCCTACCCGGCTGGGGAGCTGAAGCATGGTCCGATCGCGCTGCTGGAGCCGGGAATGCCAGTGGTGGCGTTCGTGACCGAGTCGGCCACCCGGGCCAAGATGCGCAGCAACGTCCAGGAGTCGAGGGCGCGCCAGAGCCCGGTGCTGGCGGTGGTCAACGACGATGATGCGACCCTGGACCAGGTCGCCGAGCACCTGATTCGGCTGCCCCGGCTACCCGAGGCGGTCGCGCCCCTGGCCAATGCTCTGGTGGGGCAGCTGCTGGCATACCATGCCGCCATGAGCAGGGGGCTCGATGTCGATCGGCCCAGGAATCTGGCCAAGTCCGTCACCGTCGAGTGAGGCCGTCCGCCGAGCTAGGCGTGAACCCGCCCCTCTCGATTGGAGTCGACGTCAGCTCGGTCGATCGGGTCCGCAGGCTGACCGAGCGTCGACCAGAATTCCTCACCAAGTACTTCAGCCCCGAAGAGGTGGAGTACTGCCAGGACCGGCCGGAGCGCCTCACCGCCAGATGGGCGGCTAAGGAGGCGGTCCGCAAGGCCTTCGGTGGGCTCGGTTGGCCAATTCCCCTCTACAGCAGGGTGGCGGTGTCGCACCAGCCTGGAGGAGCGCCGCTGGTCCTGGTCGAGGGCGCCCCGGTCGAAGGCCTCAGCATCAGCCTCACCCACGACGCCGGGCTGGGCGTGGCGGTCGTCGCGCTCTCGCCCCTGGGACGACGGACCAGGTGGCTCTGGGGGAGGCTTCCCGGTGACCTCAAGATGCCCGATCGGCCGGTCGAGAGCAACAAGGGCACCTTTGGGACCGTGGTAGTCGTGGCGGGGAGTCCGGAGTTCCCCGGCGCCGCCATCCTGTGTGCCTTGGGGGCCCTGCGTGGAGGAGCCGGCAAGGTCAAGGCGCTCTCGGCCGGGGCCGCGATGATGAACGCCCCACCGGAGCTGATCCGAGTTCCGGTGGGCTCGTCTGGGGCGTCCATGGGAGCGGAAGCGATTCGCGACGCCAAGTCAGCCTTGGATTCGGCGCAGGCAGTCGTCTGCGGGCCGGGCTTGGGCCAGAGCCCGGCCATCACCGACTTGCTGCTCCAGCTGTTTGACCTTGCTCAGGTGGCCAGATGGGGCTTGGTGCTTGACGCCGACGCCCTCAATGTTTGTGCTGGAGATTCCGAGCTGCGCCAGAAGATCCCGCATCGGAGCATCCTCACTCCCCACCCACTGGAAGCGGCGCGATTGGCGAGGATCGACGTTTCGGTGATAGAGCGCGACCGACACGGCGCGGCCAAGGCTCTGGCCAAAGAGCTGGGTGCGGTTCTGGTGTTGAAAGGGGCGGGGACGGTGGTGGCCGACCCTGAGGGCAGGAGCTGGGTGGATGACCACGCCACTTCGGCCCTGGCCACCGGCGGCACCGGAGACGTGTTGGCGGGGCTGATCGCCGCCCTGCTCGCCCAAGGGCTGGAACCCTTCGAGGCGGCCCGCTCAGCCGTCTTCCTGCATGGGGAGGCGGGGACCCGTCTCGCCCGTCTGCGCGGGCGGGCTGGAATCCTCGCCAGCGAGGTTGCCGACAGCTTCGTCGAGGTTGCGGAGGCGGTGCGCCGGCAGCAAGCGGTGGCCTCTGCTTCCGCTCTAACCAGTCCATGACAGACCTAGCGTCGGAAGCACCCTTTCGATCGAGTCAGCGGCCGACCTGGATTGAGCTGGATCTTGATGCGCTCGGGCGGAATGTATCCGCCGTCGTCAAGGAGCTGCGAGGCGTGCAGCTCATGGCAGTGGTGAAGGCCAACGCCTACGGCCACGGCGCGGTTCCGGTGGCTAGGACGGCCTTGCGCCACGGTGCTAGCTGGGTGGCGACGGCGACGGTGGCAGAGGCCCTTGCCCTGCGTCATGACGGCATCGCGGCCCCGATCCTGGTTTTCGGTTACACGCCGCCCGGACAGGTGGGCGCGGCGGTTCAGGGCAGGGTCGCGGTGACCGTCTTCGACACCCAGGTCCTGGCCGCGCTGGAGCGAGCCGGAGCCGAGCAAGGAAGGCCCGCTCAGGCCCATGTCAAGGTGGAGACCGGTATGACCCGGCTGGGACTCGCGCCCGAGGCCCTCTCGGCCTTCCTGGGCAGGGCGTCGAGCCTCAGGCATGTCGAGTTGGAGGGCTGCTACACGCACTTTCGGCGTGGTAGCGATCGCACCACCACCATGGCGCAGCTTGGGCGATTTCTTGCGGCGCTCGATGCCGCGGAGACGGCCGGGCACCATTTCAGGCTCCGCCACGCTGCCAACAGTGCTGCCTGGAACACGGCTCCCGAGTCTCGGCTGGACATGGTCAGGTCAGGAATCGAGCTCTTGGGTCTGCGCACCATGGACGGTAGGCAGCGCGAGCCGACCCTCAGCTTCAGGACCACTGTCGCGCAGGTTCGCTCGATCTCGGAGGGAACCTACGTCGGTTACGGGGAGGGTTTCCGGGCGGAGCGCAGGATGGTGGTGGCGACGCTTCCGGTCGGGTATGGGGATGGTTTCAGGCGGGGGCCGCGGAACTGGGGCACGGTGCTGATAGACGGGGTTGAGCGTCGCGTGTTGGGGGACGTCTGCATGGATATGGCCGTGGTGGACGTGAGCGACCCTCCCGAGGTGGTCGTTGACGATGTTGTCACCCTGATCGGCGAGGACGGCGCTGCCCGCATCAGCGCCGAGATGGTCGGCGAACGTTTGGGAACGAACAACTACGAGGTCACCACCGAGCTGATGGCTCGAGTTCCCCGGGAGATTGCGCAGGCTGAGCCAACAGGCAAGCCTGAATACAATTGAGGCATGTCGCAGGCCTGGGTGGGAACTGCCCGCTTCGCGGCCGGTTCCTCCCGGAGGGCCCAGCTTCGTCACGCCAGGCTGTACCTGGTCACCGACGACAACACGCGCGACTCTGACCTCCCGGGGCTAATCGCTGGGGCGGTCGCGGGCGGGGTCGACGTGGTGCAGTTACGGCGCAAGCAGAGCCCGCCCGATGAGCTGAGAGAGCTGGCCGTCCGATGTCTGGAGAGCGCCCATGAGGGCGGCGCCCTATTTCTGCTCGACGACCACGTGGATCTGGCTCGGGAAGTCGGTGCCGACGGCGTTCACATCGGCCAGGCCGACCTTCCCCCGGCCTCGGCCAGGTCGCGCTTAGGGGCCGAGCTTCTCTTGGGACTCTCCACCCACTCTAAACAGGATGTCCTGCGAGCAGCGAGCCAGCCGGTGGACTACATCTCCGCGGGCCCGGTGCACCTGACTCCGACCAAGCCCGGCCGCCCGGCGGTGGGGTTCGAGCACATCTCCGTGGCGGCGGCCCGATCCTCGGTGCCGGTTGTTGCGATCGGGGGTCTGGGGGTCGAGAGTGCGGGCAAGGCGATGGCCGCCGGTGCCGACGTGGTGGCGGTGGTTCGGGCCATCTGCCTGGCTGACGATCCCGGCGAAGCGGCGTCCGAGCTTCGAGCCGCTATCGAGGCGGCCCCCATCTGGATCTCTCTCCGGGTCAACGGCCAGCAGCGCAAAGCCCCACCGGGGATCTCGATTGAGGCCTACCTGCAGCTCTTGGAGCTGCCGCTTGACGGGGTGGCGGTGGAGCGGAACGGCGAGATCCTGCGAACTCCAGAGCTGGCCGCGGCCCCGCTACAAAGTGGAGATGAGCTCGAGGTGGTCCATCTGGTGGGAGGAGGCGATGACTGAGGACAAACTCCGCCTGGAGGGCGTG
>JBAUWA010000109.1:0-4938 GCA_049583555.1 Candidatus Dormiibacterota bacterium
GCGTTGACCGCGTCCTTCAGGGTTCTGGTGCCGGTGTCGACTGAGTGAATGGTGGCTCCCAATAGGCGCATCGTGGCCACGTTCATAGCCTGTCGCTGAATGTCCAGCTCTCCCATGAAGACCTCAACCGGCAGTCCCAGCTTGGCCCCGACGGTGGCGGTGGCCACCCCATGCTGGCCGGCACCGGTCTCGGCGATCAATCGCTTCATCCCCATGCGTCTTGCAAGCAGGCCCTGGCCCACCGCGTTGTTTATCTTGTGGGCGCCAGTGTGGTTGAGGTCCTCGCGCTTGAAGAGCACGGTGGCGGTGCTGGCGGGGAAGCGCTGGGCGTGATAGAGGGGACTGGGACGACCTACAAAACTCTCCAAGATTGCGTGGTATTCCTGCCAAAAGGAGGGATCGCCGAAGGCACTGTCAACCTCCGCTTCCAAGTTTTGCACCGCCTGGTGCAGCACTTCAGGAACGTACTGTCCGCCGAATGCGCCGAAATATCCGCGCCGGTCAGGTGGCTGCATCGGCACTCCGCACCGCCTGAATAAATGCCCGCAGCTTGGCGGGATCCTTGCTGGTTCCCGACTCCACCCCGGAGCGCACGTCCACCGCGTAAGGCCGCAAGAGTCGCACGCAGTCACCGACGTTGGCGGGGTTCAGGCCGCCGCTGATGACGGATCGGCGGAGCGCGGTCAGAGCGCTCACTCGGGACCAGTCAAACGCGCGCCCGGAACCACCTCGCTGGGTGGAGGCGGTCTCGAAGACCGGCAATGCCTCCGGAAACCGCTCCAAGTCCGCGCGCAGGCGGTCATCAGAATCCGGGTCCTTGTGGGAGACCGAAATCACCTTGAGATAGGGGACCCGAAGATGCCGGCAGAGGTTGGGCGACTCGGACCCGGAGAACTGGGGGATCAGTCTCGGGAGCAGCGAGTGAGCGTGCTCCAACTCAGCCTCCGAGGGGTCGACGAAGACACCCACGACCGTGACGTTGGCGGGTGCCGCGGCGGCCGCGGTGGTGGCTTGCTCGAGCGAGACCTGCCGAGGGCTGGGGGCGAAGATCAGGCCGATGGCGTCGGCTCCCGCCTCCACCGCCTGGGCCACCTCGGCCGCGGACTGGCAGCCGCATATCTTGACCCGGGTCCGGCCTTCGGAGGCATCGGCCCCGAGCTGGGGCGGGTAGGCCGGGGCTGGTTGCGGCTGTTCCGGGTCGGCTCCGGCGAGCAGGTCTCCTGCCTCCTTTTTCTCCACGTCTATGCTCGCAACGCCCCGGATGACTTCACCGCGCTGATGAAGGCCATCTTGTCGTCGGCGCGCATCAAGGCCTCGCCGACCAAGAAGGCAGGGATCCCGGCCTTGAGGGCACTCTGGATCTCGGCCACGTTCGCATAGCCGCTCTCACTCACGACCTGAATATCCGGAGGGATCAATCCGATCAGGCTCGCTGTGACCTCGGTGTCAGTGGAGAGCGTCCGCAGATCTCTATTGTTTATCCCCAAAATCTTGGCCCCCAGGTTGAGCGCCCGGCCAACTTCGACGCCGCTGTGGACCTCAACCAGGACCTCGATATCCCACTCGGAACTTGCGTCAAGCAATGCCTGCAACTGGGGATCGGTGAGACCGGCGACGATGGCAAGGATGGCGTCCGCTCCGTAAGCGGCGGACTGCACCACCTCGTAGGCGGTGGTGAGAAAGTCCTTGCGCAGTAGGGGAACGCTGGTCCGTGGGCGTGCGATTCTCAGGTAACTGAGGTGGCCTTGAAAGTGCTCCTCCTCGGTGAGCACGCTGATTGCATCAGCCCCGGCCCGCTGGTAGCTGGCCGCGATCTGGGCGACGTCGAAGTCGTCCGTGATCACTCCGGCAGAAGGCGATGCGCGCTTGATCTCTGCGATCAGGCCCGGCGGCCGAGCGTCTCTCAGCGCCGCGGAAAGGGAGCGGCGGGCACCTCGGCCGCCCGCGGCCCGCTCCTCCAGCACGCTGAGGGGCTCCTTCAACATCTCCTCTTCGAGGCGGGCTTGCCGAGCCCGATAGATCTGCGCGAGCACGTCAGACATGGGTGGTCTCCAACCGGCTGGGGCCTCCTCGGAGGGCATCCAGGGCTGCAAGTGCTGCCCCCGAGCTGATGCTGGTTCGGGCCAAAGCCATGCCCTCGTCAACATCTGCCGCCGCGTCCGCCAGCACCAGGGCCAATCCAGCGTTGAGCGCCACCACGTCGGACCGCGGTGAGCGCTCACCCTGGAGGATGGCGAGGATCAGCTGAGCATTGGTGCGAGCGTCACCACCGCGGAGGTCGTCCAGCGAGGCGCGAACTCCGTGGTCCTCGGGATCGAGCACCCAGCGACTGCTGCCCTCCGGCCCGAACCGGGCGACCGAGGTAGGGCCCTCGCCCGCGACCTCATCCATCCCACTGGCGGAGTGGACCACCGCACCTGCCTCAATCCCCAGCCCCTGCATCGCCTCGGCGACCAGCTCGACCTGGTCCTCCCCGAAGACGCCCACCAGTTGTCGCTGGGCCCCAGCCGGGTTGCATAGCGGTCCCAGCAGATTGAAGATCGTTCTCACCCCGAGTTCCCGGCGCAGGCCGGCAACTGCCTTCATCGCGGGGTGATAGCGGGGGGCAAAGAGAAAGGCGATTCGATCGCTGGTCAGCAGTTGCGCCGTCTCCTCGGGTTCGCGGTCGAGGGGGACCTCGAGCGCCTCCAGGACATCGGCACTGCCACAGGCGCTGGAGGCGGCTCGGTTGCCGTGCTTGGCGACCGCAACCCCGGCTCCTGCCACCACCAGTGCCGCCGCAGTCGAGATGTTGATGCTGCGGGTGCCGTCACCTCCGGTGCCGACGATGTCGATGACCAGGGGAATGTCATGGTCCACTCGCAGAGCCCGCTGGCGCATAGCAGTGGCTGCGCCGATTACCTCCTCGATGGTTTCGCCCCGGGTGGCAAGGGCGATCAGCAACGCTGCTGCCTGGTTGGTGGTGAGCTGTCCGTCGAAGATCGCTCCCAGCGCGGACGCGCTTTCCTCGGCGGTCATGGTTCCGCCTTGGATCAGTCGACGAAGAAGCGGGGGAAAGTCCTCCATCAGACAGAGGCACCTCCGGTGGCAGCGGTCAGCGGGGGTCGCATTGCGGAATTCTCCTTCTGGCATCAAAAAAGCCCCGGGCATTGCCCAGGGCTCGGTGGTCGCCTGCGGTCGCTGTGACTAGGCGCGCGACGGTGCCGAACCCTGATCGGGCCAACGCCAGCGCCAGCTCGAGACGAATCGGCTAGTCATCAGGGGGACGATTCTGGACCATGCCGTGGCCGGGAGTCAAACCTCGCCTTGCCCACCCCCCAGCCAGAATCAGCACCCGGTGGCGGCGAGGGCGCTGCGGTTGCGTGGTCAGCGCTGATAGAGGGCGATGATGTGTACTCGAGCCCGCCGCAGCCAGGGCAGCTCCAGCACGGTCTCGAT
Organism: Candidatus Dormiibacterota bacterium; assembly: GCA_049583555.1. Classification (GTDB taxonomy): domain Bacteria; phylum Chloroflexota; class Dormibacteria; order Aeolococcales; family Bog-877; genus Bog-877. The sequence continues at coordinate 3,439 of JBAUWA010000109.1, forward strand.
TCCGCACGCCATTGTGAAAAGCGTCGGGTTGAAACTTATGTAAGAGGGATCCCCATTGCGGATGAAGCGCACCTTCTTGAGGTTGGCCGCGGTCATCACCCGGTCCACCTTGCTCTCGGTGTTCAGGCGATAGCGCACCGGGTAGGTGTCGCGCTCCTGACGACCGTAAAGCCGGCGGGTGAAGAACTCGTGGTAGCGATTGGGAACAGCGCGCACCAACCAAGTGTTGTAGTTCCAGGCATTTGGAGTGAGGAACAAGAGCCGCCCGCCCGGCCGCAGCACGCGGCGGATCTCCTGGGCGGCTTCGAAGGGATGCTCCAAGTGTTCTGCCACCCACGCCATGCAGACCAGGTCGAAAAACTGGTCGGGCAGGGGAATGTGTTCCACCGTTCCCACCACCGGCTGCTTGATGACGGGGTTGCGGGCCAGCGCCCCGGCATCTGGGTCGAGCCCGTAGATGTGCGGGCTTAGGGCGAAGGCCGACGCCAAGAAATCGGCGTGGCCGCAGCCCACGTCAAGAACCTTGCTCTCCGGGCCGACCTGGCGCGCGACCAGATCACGGTAGATGGCGGTGCTGTCGCGCCATCGCGGCCGCCGGCGCCGATATTCGCGGCGGTAGTGCTCCTGGCGAGCCACTCCGGCTGGCAACTCCCTGGGCTCGATGGCCGCCGCCCCTGCAGACTGGTCACCGTCCGCCGAGGCACTGGTCACGCTCCGGCTGGGCAAGGTCTGCTCCCCCAAGGCGGCGATTATAGGTCGCCGTCTTGGGCGCGCATTTGCAGCGACCACACATTCCCGGTGCCATCGCCGGACGGGTCAACCGAGAGCACGGTCGCGGCCGAGCGCACCACCAGCTGGCTGGCCAGGGGGTCATCGATGTCGAGCGGGCTGTCGGCGCTGGGCTGGAGGCTTCGGATCCGCTCCACCTCCGCCCACTCCTGGGCGCGGTAAAGAGAGAGGTCGTCGGAGGTCATCAGAAAGCAGCCCAGGCCCGCCACCACATCGGCGGCAAGCCGACGCTGTGACGGCGACAGTTCGGTGTCGACGGGCCGGAGCAGTAGGCAGTCAGGGTCGTTGATCCACAAGCGCCGGTGCAGAGGCGCGCGCAAGAGGCTGGCTCTGGCAGCGTTGGCCAGACACACGGACGACTCCGCGAATCCCCTGACAACCTGATCGGGGCGCGGTGCCCACCACGAGCCGGTGTCGGGCGAGACGCGCAAAGCGTCAACCTGCCCCGCGGCCGGGCCCAAAGGGCAGCCGCAGCCGAGCATGAACGCATCCTCGCCGATGCCCTCGCGAAACGCTCGCAGTCCCCGGCTCAGAGCCTGAGCTCTGGTGGCGGTGGGGTCGTGGCGCCGCCCCGGCAGGGCTGCGGCATAGCAGAAGTCCACCTTGTGGTAGCTGAAGCCTGCGGCGGTCAGCTGGGCCGCCACCTCTCTGACGTGATCCAGCGCGCCCGGGTGGGTCATGTCCAGCGCCAGCGCCCAGCCGCCCCAGGCC
>JBAUWA010000110.1:0-2374 GCA_049583555.1 Candidatus Dormiibacterota bacterium
GTCTGACTGGAGTGGGTGTGCTGGCCGCAAGCCACTGGCTGAATCCGATAGCGGCACTCCTCACTTTGGCGGCTCCTGTAGCCATTGTTCAGACGACTACGAACCGCTGGATGCGAGAGCAGCAGGCTCATGCCGTAGAAGCGCAGAGCGGGTTCAACGCGACTCTGGTGAGCCTGTCGAAAGCGATCGACCTGCGAGACAGCGACACGGAAGGCCACTGCAGACGTGTCGTTGACTATTCGCTGATGATGGGCAAGTTCCTGAAGTTCTCCGATGAAGAGCTCCTACGACTCTGCCACGGAGCGCTTCTGCACGACATCGGCAAGATCGGCGTCCCCGATGCGATTCTTCACAAGCCGGGACCGCTGACCGACCAAGAGTGGGACGTGATGCGTACCCACCCGCAGTTGGGAGCACTCATGGTGGCGGATGTCCGCCAATTAGAGAAGGCACGCGAGGTGATTCTGGCGCACCACGAACGATATGACGGCAAGGGATACCCCAATGGACTGTCTGGAGAGGCGGTGCCACTCGCAGCTCGGGTGTTTACGATTGCGGACGCTTTTGATGCGATGATCTCCGACCGCCCTTATCGGAGAGCTATGACGCTGGCCGAGGCCAGAGCTGAGGTCCACCGTTGCTCGGGGACGCAGTTCGACCCGACAGCGGTCGCAGCCTTCGAGAGCATCTCGGATGGCGAGTTGGAGGCGGTCGCAAATAAGAGAGAGCAGCCCACCGAGGAGCTGCTCTCTCTTTGATCACCATGGGGAGGGTCTTAGGACCCTCTTAGCGACTCAGTCTGTCAGCCGCCCCACTCGCTCAAGTCCCACGTACTCATATTTCAATCTCTCCCAAGACGTATGTTCAGTTCTCTGACAGACGGGGCCTGTCGCAGAATCGCTTCCCGGCGACTATAACGACCTGATCGAGATTGTCGCAGCGAGCTTACTTCTAAGTGACGAAGTAGTAACAACGGAGCCGCCCGCCCATGCCCTCACCGCGGCTGAGGCGTTGGGTTGCCCGGCAGCGGTCTTTACACTTCGCGGGTCTCGCTCACCTGGGCGCCCGTCGAGTGGAGGGTTCTGATTGCCTGAGACAGGAGCTGAGTGGCATGCACCGCTCAGCGTCCCAAGGTTCCGAGCCCTGTGGCTTGGGGGAGCCCTTTCATGGTACGGGGACTTCCTCACCCTGCCAGCTCTGGTCATCATCTGCTACGACTTGGGAGGGGAGCTAGCGGTTGGGCTTCTCTTCGTATCCCAGATGGTTCCAGCACTGGCGCTGCTCCCGATCGGGGGGCGGCTGGGAGACCGTGGTGACCGGCGGCGGCGATTGGTCGCCCTTGACATGGTGCGGGCAAGCCTGGCGGGCCTCACGATCGTTGGCGCCGAAGGTCATCTTCTGCTGGTAGTGCTGATCGCGACGGCCGCCGCCAGGTCTGCCTCAGCCCTGTACGACCCTGGACGGCGCCGCCTAGTGGCGGTGTTGCTACCGCCGTCGTTGGTTGCTGCCGGCAGCAGTCTCTTGTCAGTGGTCTCTGAGACGGCTCTCTTCGTCGCGCCAGGACTTGGAGCGCTACTAATGCTCATCTTCCATCTGCAGCCGGTAGCGCTCATCACCGTAGATGGGGTGACATTCCTCCTATCCGCTGTTCTGATCCAGCGGATAGGGCCCCAGCCGGCCCAGTGGGGAACCCGCGCTTACAAGCCGCAGCCCGCGTGGCCAGCTCTTCGAAGGGGGTTCGAACTGTTGCTATTTGAGCCCACAACCCGACTTTTTGCATTCCAGGCCACCCTGGGGGCTGCGTTGGCGAGCGTGATCCAAGTGTATTTCGTGCCGCTTGCTCGCTACGCCTTCCACGCCGGCACGAACCAGGTGGGAGTGATGTACGTAGTCGTTGGGATCGCGTCAGTGCTAGCCAGCGCGGTGGCTGTTCGCCTTCCCAGAGTGCGCCAGAGGAGCGTCGTCGTCATCGGGTACATCCATTTGGCCGTTGCGGCATTGGTGGGGGTGATGCTCGGGGCAGGCCTAGTCGTGGCAGCCCTCGTGGTCTTCGCAGGAAGTGGTGCGCTACAGGAGGTGTGGGGGTTCAATCGGATCCAGACTCGCACTCCCAGCGAGGGTGTCGGGCAAGCGATGGGCGCAGGCCTTTGGTGCATGTACTTCGGTCGTGCGCTCGGAGCGGCGGTCGCAATCTGGGGCACAACGCACTTGACCAGGCAAGAATTCATGGTCGTCCTGACGATAGCGACCGTTGCAATTTGCCTTCTGGTCAGCCTCGGCGGGCAGTTCCATTGGCGCCGCAACTCGGAGGTGTGGCCGCCAGGCGGGCCATCCCTACCTTTTTAGGCTTAGAATCCGCATCACACTTCAGGAC
>JBAUWA010000111.1:0-54899 GCA_049583555.1 Candidatus Dormiibacterota bacterium
ACCAGGTCGGTGCACCCAGTCCGCGATCGGACCTGCGCGACAATCCGCAAATGGCCCTGCAGCGCGCCTTCTACGGCATCTCCTACCGACTGGGGCGTCTGCCCTGGGACACCGGAATCTCCCCTCCCGAATTGGTGGAGGTGGTCGAGGGGCCGGACGCCCTAGCGCCGGGTCGGGCTCTTGACCTCGGCTGTGGCACCGGAACCAACGCTGTGTATATGGCGCGCCATGGTTGGAAGACAACCGGCGTCGATTTCGTTCCTGCCGCTATTGCTCGTGCACGACAGCGGGCGCAAACAGAGGGTATGGATGCGGTATTCGTAGCTGGAGACGTTGCCAGACTCAGTGATCTGGGGATTGCGGGGCCCTTTGACTTGGTGCTGGATATCGGCTGCTTCCACGGGATTCCGGAGGCGCTTCGGTCAGCCTATGGAGATCAAGTTGGCCAGGTGACTGCACCCGGTGCGACGCTCCTGATGTTCGCCTTCGGCCAGCCTGCTCGCCGCTGGCCACCGATAGGGTTCTTGGGAGCCACCGAAGCCGACTTGATCACCCACCTGGGCCATGCGTTTGAGCTGGTGCACGTCCGTCACGGTGAAGAATCCCGTCCTGGGCTACAGCGGCTCCCAACCTGGTATCGCATGGTCCGCCGTTCGGCCGAAGTGCCAACCATGGCGCGGTAGGGAGCTGCGGCGAGATGCGGAGCCCGGTTGAGGGAGATGGAGGAGCGACCGATTCTCGGGCTGCTGCTTGGTCGGCGGCGCTGGCGTTCGTATTGGGGTCGGAAGAGCCGGCTGTGAGGGCTCTGGCGCGGCGAGATCTGCTCGGCGACGACCCACCTGAGAACCAGGAAGACGTTCTACGGGGCTCTAAGGTCACTGCCCTGCTGACTGGTCAAGATCCGGCTTCTTTCCGGCCCGGGCGAGGATGGCGGGGCTGGCCGGGTGCGCAGTTCGGGTTCGGAGTCCATCCCTACTCGAAGTGGACCGGTGCCCACTGGCGCCTCCTCTCGTTGGTCGAGCTGGGAGTTCCAGCGCACGAGCCGCGTGCACTTGGTGGCGCCGAGCAGGTCCTCGGATGGCTCGCGAGGCCTGAGAGGATCGAGCGTGTTCCTGTCGTAGGCGGACTAGCTCGACGCTGTGCCTCCATGGAAGGTAATGCTGTGGCGGTTTGCTGCCGGCTGGGCTTGGCCGACGATGACCGGGTCAGGCTTCTCGCTGACTCGCTACAGAAGTGGCAATGGCCCGACGGCGGGTGGAACTGCGACCTAAGGGCAACCGGACGGCGCTCGTCGTTCCATGAGTCCCTGGCTCCAGCATGGGGACTCCACGAGTACGCCGTGGCCACCGGTGACGAACGTGCCAAGGCGGCCGCAAGGCGGGCCGCGGATCTCTTCCTCTCACATCGTCTCTTTCGATCGCTCTCCGACGGTAGGCCGATCAAGTCGGGCTGGCTCGTCCCGCACTACCCACCCTATTGGCACTACGACATCCTCCAGGGCCTCGTCATCTTGGTGCGGATGGGGCATGCCCGCGACGGCCGCCTTCAAGACGCGCTGCAGTTGCTTGAGCGACTTCAATCGGCGGACGGCACTTGGAGTCCGGGAGGACGGTGGTGGCAAGTAGCTAGGGCCTGTAGCGACGCTACCCGGAGCTCTAAGGTTCGTGCTGTCGAGGTGGTGGATTGGGGGCGCTCGGGAGCCAACGAGATGATCACCCTGAATGCGATGCGAGTGCTCAGGGCGACCGGTAGGGAGCCGCCCGGCGTGACTCTCGCGGCTTGATTTGCCATGTGCGACTGGCGTCGGGACACGGATTCAAACCGTGAATAGTGTGCTGCCTGGGCAGCATTCCAGGCGCCTAGATACGCTAGATCACGCGCGTGACTCGGGCTCGGCCCGAGACGATCCGTGAATGCCCCCACCACTCGGTCTGGTCCAGGGCAAGGCCCAGTCACCTGATCCGTCGGGCAGTGGCCGCCCTATCAGCCAGTGGTGCCCGAAGGGGTCAGCCAACCTTCCCTGACGCAGTCCGAATGACTGGTTCGCTACCGGCGCGACGCTGACTGCGCCGCGCGCGATTGCACGCTCGAAGAGGCGGTCGGGATCTGCGACCAGCAGGTTGATCCTCACAGAGGTGCTGAGCAGGGCCGGAGGCGGGAGATTCGCGGACCCCGGTACTTCATCGGCGACTCTGAACCGCGCATCGCCAATTGCCATTTCGGCAACAATTCTGCCGTCAGGATACGTGTTCCGATAGATCTCCACCGCCTCAAACGCCGCCGTGTAGAAGACCACCGCTTGTGTCGCATTGCTGACCGTTAGGACCGGTGTGATGGTGATGGGAAATGCATCCCCGGCAGGCAGTGTCGCTGACTCATCGTCGCGAGGAAGTGCGGTGTCGAGATCGAGTGACCGCAACGCGTCCACCGCTAACTCCCAGCGGCCCTCACCACAAACCCCGCTCAATCCCGCTTGTTCATACGCATCCAGCGCTGCCCGCAGACACGCTTCGCGAATGGCCTCTACCAACCGAAGCCGCTCCGGCCCGGGTGGCGTCACCGGCTCATCGGCTCGCTTGATCATCACTCCATCGGCCAACGCACCGTGAACAGGCTTGGGGTCGGGGCACGATCGGATCATCTCGCACTTTGGAACTTGGCTCCGGAGCACGGATTCGAACCGTGAACCTTGCGGTTAACAGCCGCCTGCTCTACCGTTGAGCTACTCCGGATCGCCGACCAGCAGTTTAGCGGTGACCTCAACCGCGATCTGAGGCCGCTTCAGCCTCGTCGGCGGAGCCAGCGGAAGGGCTCGGGGCGCTTAGTTGGCTACTCCAGGTAGTCCTTGAGCTTCATGCTCCGAGAGGGATGGCGTAGCTTGCGCAGCGCCTTGGCCTCGATCTGGCGGATTCGCTCGCGGGTGACCCCGAAGCGCTTGCCCACCTCCTCCAGGGTGCGCTGGTGGCCATCGATCAGGCCGAAGCGCAGCTGCAGCACTCGGCGTTCACGGGGAGTGAGGGTGTCGAGGATGTCCTCCACCTCGGTCCGGAGCATGGTCAGAGAGGCTGCCTCGGAGGGTGCGACCGCCTCGCTGTCGGGGACGAAGTCGCCGAGGTGGGAGTCCTCCTCCTCGCCGATGGGGGTCTCCAGCGAGACCGGGTCCTGGGCCACCTTGACGATCTCCCGGACCCGATCGGGTGTTATCCCCATCTCCTCGCCGATTTCCGGGTCCGAGGGCTCGCGGCCAAGCTCCTGGAGCAGGCGCCGGGAGATCCGGACCAACTTGTTGATGGTCTCCACCATGTGGACGGGAATCCGGATGGTTCGGGCCTGGTCGGCGATAGCCCTAGTGATGGCCTGGCGGATCCACCAGGTGGCGTAGGTGGAGAACTTGTAGCCCTTGTGGTAGTCGAACTTCTCCACCGCCCGGATCAGACCCATGTTGCCCTCCTGGATAAGGTCCAGGAATGACATCCCTCGGCCGATGTACTTCTTGGCGATCGAGACCACCAGCCTGAGGTTGGCCTCGGTCAGGCGATGCTTGGCGTCCTCGTCACCCTGCTCGATCAGCTTGGCCAGGTAGACCTCGTCCTCAGCCTTGAGCAGTGAGACCCGACCGATCTCCTTGAGGTACATGCGGACCGGGTCGTCGAGGGAGACGGCATCGGCATCGGCGGCCAGGACGTCGTCGTCGGCCTCCTCGGCGTCGAAGTCCTTGTCGCCGTCGGAGACGACGATCCCCATCTCCCGGAAGATGACGAAGAGCCGCTCCATCTGATCGGGGTCGGCATCCAGCTCGGGAAACGGTTCCAGGATCTCATTGGGAGCGAGGTAACCCTGCTCCTTCCCCTTCAGGATCAGCTGCTCGGCCAGCCGGACCAGGTCCTCGGTGCGGGGAGGCGCGGGAGCTACCACTGGCGCCTTCATGGTCTTGACCAACCTATGCCTCCATACCGCCGCCACGGCGCAGCCCGTCGATCTGTCGCTGCTTGCGGTCCAACTCGGCGGCCAGCTGAGGCCCCTCGCCTTCCCGGTGATGGCCCAGCTGGGCCATCTGGCGGCGCAGCCCCGCCGCGTCATTCTCCAAACTCTCGATCCGAATCCGCCTCACGTAGTCTCCCAAGGACCGCTGCCGCCGAACGCTTCCGGCGTCCTGGTCGAGTTCGGGGAAGTCGCCCTTGGGGAGCTCATCCAGACGCTGGCGCAGCTCCGGGGAGATGTCAGCTGGGTTGAGCCTTTCCGGGGCCACCTCGACCATGGCCTGGTATAGCTCGCCGTGGCCGGGATCGAGAAAATCATCCCGCCTGAGCTGATATTGATCTCGAACCTCCGCAATCGACTGGGGGCTATGCCAGAGCATCCCCAGCAAATGGGCAGAGGCTCCCATTGCAATCTGCCCACTGCCTGCGCCGCTCAAACCTGCTCCCGTCAACTTGGTCTGCTGTCCCGAACCACTGCGCTCCACATCCTCCAGGATTCGAGATGCGGCTACGCCCAGTCGGCGTCCGACTCTCTCTGCATATAAAGCGCGGATGCTGGCCTCAGGGATACGGCCCAGGATTCGCATGGCTCGTTTCAGTGCCTCCTGGCCTTGGCCTCCAGCCTGCGGCGAGGCGTCGCGGAGGGCCTGGTCGACCAGAACCTCCCAGGCCGGGGGAGCGCTCTCGACCAACTGACGCAGGGAGTCGGGATCGCGGCGGGCCAGATCGTCCGGGTCCTGGCCTTCGGGCAGAGTGAGTAGCCGACAGCTCATCCCGGCCCTGGCCACCAGCCCCACCGCCACCCCGGCCGCGCGCTGGCCAGCGGCGTCGCCGTCGAAGCAGAGCACCACCTCATCAGCGAAGCGGCGGATGAGCCGGACCTGGGCGTCGGTGAGGGCGGTACCAGAGGTCGAGACCGCGGTACCGATGCCGACCCGGTGAGCTCCGATTACGTCGAAGTAGCCCTCCATCAGCACTGCTCGTCGCTCCTTGTGGATCGCTTCTCGAGCCAGGTCCAGGCCGAAGAGGACGCTGGACTTGTCGAAAAGCGGGGTGGCCCGGGTGTTCAGGTACTTGGGGGTGTCTTCCCCCAGCGCCCGTCCGCCGAATCCGACCGGTCGGCCCTGCTCATCTCGGATGGGAACAACCAGGCGATGGCGGAAGAAGTCGGTAAGCCGGCCTCGATCAGTACGGGCCAGGCCGGAAGCGGTGATGTCGACTGGGTCGGCGGCCCGGCGGCGCAGGAAGCGCACCAGGTTGTCCGGGGTGGTTCCCAGCGGTGCGTACCCCAACTTGAAACGAGCTCGTTCGACCTCGGTCACCCCGCGCGAGGCGAGGAAGCTTCGCCCCTGTTCGCCGGCCGGGCTGTTGACCAGGACGTGGTGATAGAAGTCGACCGCCAGTTGGTTCAGCCGAAGCAGGGCCTCGCGCTGCTTGCGACGCCGAAGCTCGGCCGGACTCGGAGGCTTGTCCTGGCTGAGGTCGACTCCCGCTCTGGGGGCCAGCGCTTCGAGTGCTCCCCGGAAGTCGGTGTGCTCGATCATCTCGATGAATCGGAAGAGGTCGCCGCCCTCGTGGCAGCCATGGCAGTTCCAGAGCTGCTTCTCCGGACTCACGTAGAACGACGCCGTGTGCTCGGTGTGGAACGGACAAAGCCCCTTCCACTCGCGCCCCGCCCTCGTCAACCGGACGTAGCCCCCGATGACGTCCACGATGTTGAGCCGGGACTTGATCTCCTCGGACGCGCGCTCGCTACTCAACTTGCCAGGCCAAGGTCACTGCCCCGGCCATCCCCCTCAGCTGAACCCGGTGGGCAGGTCATCCACCCTCATCTTCCTACCCAGAACCTGGAGATCGGAGCGCCGCCGCCACAGGAGCGGGTCGATGCGCAGAGCTACAGCTGGGCGGCGGCAGCTGTCACCTCAGAACTTGGGGTACTAGCGCCGAAAGATGCCGAGTCCACGGCCCTTGGGGGCCGGCCCCTCCTCGCGCAGACGGTTGCGGAGAGCCATGACCTCCTGCTCTCGTTCCGCTAGCTGCGCCGCCGTTGACTTGCGGGTGTTATCGAGTTCCTGGCGCAAGTCGCGGACTTGGCGCAACCGCCGCTCCAGCTCAGCCTCGAAGCGGAGCCTCTGCTCGGCTTGGATGCGCTGCTCCAGAGCGCGCTCCCAGCGCTCGAAGAGCCCCGCCACCAGCTCGCGGGCGTCGATCGAGTTGATCGCCAGGGCGCTCTCCGGGCCCTGCGCCGCAGCCAGCGCCGACGGCCGGGGCACCTCCACCAGTTGGGGCCCGCCTAGGACATCGCTGGTCATAGGAGCATCGATCTCAAGTGCCTCGACGGTATCGACCATGGCGACGGCGTCCACGTCGTCGACAATGGCCTCTAACTGCTCCTCGTCCTCGTCGTCGCTGCCGAAGGGCGCTGCCTCCTCGTCGTCCTCGTCTTCAACCGAGGCCCTCTGGCTGCTGAAGGATTCAGGCGTGATCGGCGGGGGAGGGATCGGGTAGTCGGTGCCGGCCTCGGTCTCCAGCGGGAAGTAGGAATCAGTTCCTGCCGGGTTGTAGTCGGTGGGTCCGGGAGCGGGAGGCGCTGACGCGGCGCCCACCTCGAGGGGCTCGTCCTCCCACGCCTCAGGGTCCTGACGCCAGACCGGCTCCGCTGGGGACGTCCCCTCCGGTGGGGATGGTTCACTTTCTGCGCTGGGGCCCCAAGGAGCCCTGGGCGGAGTGGCGGCGGTCGCGGAGTCATCCTCGGCCCCCGGCTCCCAGGGCGCGTTAGCCTGGGGAGGACTCGGTGCAGGTTGGTCTTCCGGGGCGCTCCACATCTCGTCGTACTCGGTGTCCCGCACTGCCCAACCCCGGGCGGGGCCCTCCTGACTCACCGGCTGACCGGCGGGTTCTTCGGCGGTGAAGTCCTCTGGGGTTGGGAACGGCGTCGATTCGGCCGGCTGGGTGACACCGATCTCGACGGCGCTGATGCGCATCTCGAGCTTGCCGCCGATCTCGACCCAGTGGACGGGAATGTCTCCCGACTCGATTCGGCGCTGGATCATCTCAAGGGGCACGGCAAGCTGGGCGGCCACCTCGTCGACCGTTAGGTAGTCGTCAGGCATCTGGGTCTCCTCCGGTGCTGCGATGTAGCGCTCCTCGGCGAGGGTGACTCTGCGACGCCGCCGAACCCAGGGCGCCAGGGACGACGGTGCTACTCACCTCGCTCAGAGCGCGTTGCCAGAACAAGGGCGATGCCGCGGCAATTCCGAACAAGGCGCTGAGCAGCACCACCGCATCCACACTGTCGCGACCTTGCTTGCTCCAGTAGTCGTCCTCAAGGTGCAACCAGAGGGCGAACTCGTCGTAAGTCAGGGCCACCCCGGCTCCGTACAGAGGTGCCATGCGCCGGCGCCAGCTCAGGTCCGTTTGCAGCAGGCCGGCATAACCGCATCCGGTGAGGGCCAGGATGCCCCACACCATGTGATGTATGTGCAGGGGCTGCTTCCCCGGCTTGTCACTGCCTCCGCCGAGCACGATGTTGCCCAGGGGCAGCCAGTGATTGCGGATCCCGTGGGTGATTAGCCGAACCGTGCCGAAGGTGGCCAGGAAGGCGGTGAGCACCCGCATGTTGACGTCCTCGTCAGGCCGTTCCTGTGCGGTCTCGCGGTACCGCCTTGCGATCCGTCCCGGAAGTGAGAGCAGGCTGCGGATCTCGCCCGTCCGGGCGGGCTGCACTTCGCTCATCGGGGCATCGTACCGGTGTTTGGGGTCGGATGGCCGTCTAAATACTCGAACGTTGAACGAAGGTGTTGCGTGTAACAGTTCAAACACGGGCTCTGGATCGCCGCAACGGGACTTGCCGCCAAACTTGGGTCGAAGTCTAGCGCCGACCGACTGACTCTGCTGACGTGCGCCCCGGGTGTCGGCCGATGCACGAGTCCCTGCGACGGTCCGGTCATCCTAATTTAGAGGAGGTTGGCGAGCGTGACGAGGTTCTAAAGGCAGGCGCTGTCGCTGCTCGGCTGGATTAGCATCGGTTCGTGCTGAGCTCATTTCGCATCTTCACTGCTGCCGCCATCGCCGGCGTGATCGCGTTGATCGGCCTTGGGGTACCCACCGTCTTGGCCCGTCAGGGGACTGGGACTCATCCCGGCGCTGCCGGCATAGTCCAGTCAGTTGATGGCTCCAGCACAGCTGGCAGCTGCGGCAGTTCGAGTGGAACCGGCTTCACCGTGAAGCCGTGGAAGACTTCTTCCCCGACTTGGACCGTGGTGGTCGGCAGCGGCACCACCTTCTATGAGGTGGGCACCGGCTCTGCATCCTTTGCCGACCTCTGCGTCGGGGACTGGGCGGGGGCCTACGGCACCACCTCGGGCACCACGGTAACCGCCACCAAGGTCTGGTTCTCCCCACCGGGGGTCTCCGGCCGGGTCGAGTCCGTCAACGGCGTCAGCAGCACTGGCTCGTGCGGTAGCAGCGGGGCCACTGGCAGCTTCACCCTGGGCTGGCAGAAGGGGACGACGTGGACGATCGACGTGACCGGGGCCACCAAATTCACTGAGCACAACAGCGGGTCAGCGTCGTTCGCCAACCTTTGCGTCGGGGACTGGGCGAGCGCCAGGGGTACCAAGACGGGCACCACGCTTGCCGCCAATTCGGTGGTGCTCAGGGGCACTGGGTCCTCTCGAACTCCCAGCCTCTGGCCCGCGAGCGGCCACCCACAGTGGACCAAGCATCAAGGTTCGGCCAGCGTCCAGTTCCCGTCCAGCAGTGGCAGGAACTGGCAGGGCGCCTCGAATGGCGCCAGCGCCGACAGTCAAGTGAGGTCTGGCGGCGGGGGATGGGGACATGGTCCGGGATCGCACGGACCACCCGGCGGATCCGGTTGGGGGGCCGCCGGCCCCGGGTAGCGGTCAGCTCAGGCAACAGCAGAGGGGCAATGGGGCCGGGCCCGGAGGCCCGACCCCGCGAGAGGGGGCCGAGACCGGATAGCGCCTCGGGCGAGGCCGAGCCGCGGGGAGGGCACTGCCACTAGCTGGCAGCTCAGGTATCGGAATCGGATTCCAGTTCCGACTTGATCTGGGGCAGGCTCTCGACGACATGGGTGGCCCAACGTCGGCCCACCGAGCTCGACGTAGCATCGGCCGCGGCGTCCAAGAAGTCGGCTTGGACGGTCACAGTTGTGGCGCCCGCCTCAGTGGGGGTGAGCCGGAACCTGGCCGTGGGCCGTCCCGGGAGAGAGGTCGCTTCGACCCCTAGGGTTATCGGACTGTGGAACTGGACTATGCGGTAGACGACCGACTTGCGTCCCAACAGTGAGCTGACTGTCTTCTGCGAGTAGGTGGCGCCAACACCGCCCTCGTAGCCAATCGGGGCGGACTGCATAACCCAGGTCATCCACCGTGGGGCATTGGTGCCGTCCGCGAGGAACTCGAACACCTCGTCGATGGGCCTAGCTATCGTGACCACTGCCTCTGCGTAGGGCAAACAGAGCGTCTCCAAATCCGCGTGGGTGGCGATCGCAGAGTGATCCATCCCGGCGATACGCCGATGGTACGCACACGTGCCGAGGCGCGCTCGAGTGGGCAAGATCAGAAACTGGGGAATTGACGAGTTTTTGACGTCTCCCTTTTAGCTGTTGACGTCGTGTTGATTGGGTCAGCGCTAACCTCGAGACATGCTCGACGTCATATGCGTCCTATTGGTGATCTTTGGGACCGCCATGCTCTGTCTAATGATTGAAGCCATGGACAGGATCTAATGGACCTCGCAGATATCCTTCTTTTGATCGTCTCCACGGCGACCTTCGTCTACCTGGTATACGCCATGATTCGGCCAGAGCGGTTCTGATGGACTTCTGGCTGACACTGCTCCTGCTAGTAGCCATCTTGGCGTTGGCTTGGCGATTCCTCGGCTCGTACATGGCCGACGTGTACACCGGGAAGAGCCATTGGATGGCCTGGCTGGAGCTCCCCATTTACCGCGCGCTGGGTGTAGATCCCGCCTCTGAGCAGACTTGGAAGCGCTACGCCACTGCAACCGTAATCTTCGCGGCTGTCTGTGTGCTTGCGGTCTATGCAATCGAGCGTATTCAAGGATCGCTTCCGCTCAATCCCCAGCACCTCACCGCTGTTTCGCCATTCTTGTCCCTCAACACGGCGGTCTCCTTCATGACCAACACCAACTGGCAGAACTACTCGGGTGAGTCGACAATGTCGTATTTCACTCAGATGGGTGCTCTGACGGTCCAACAATTCATTAGCGCTGCCGTAGGCATTCAGATCGCTATCGTCCTAGTTCGCGGCTTCGTACGTCGAGAGTCGCCGACGATCGGAAACTTCTGGGTTGATCTGGTGCGCGGCATTCTGTACATCCTGCTACCGATCGCAGCCGTGATGTCAATCGTTTTCGTATCCCAGGGGGCGGTGGAGACGCTGGGTGGGCCCGCCCACATCAAGGACGTCCTGAACCACGTGTCACAGGTGATTGCGGTGGGGCCTGTCGCTTCTATGTCTGTGATCAAGCAGCTGGGGAACAACGGAGGAGGGTTCTTCAACGCCAACAGCGCTGACCCATTCGAAAATCCCACCGCGCTCACCAATTTGCTAGAGATCGCGCTGCTCTTGGCGATCCCGTTCGCCCTCACCTACACCTTCGGCAAGATGGTCGGCAACATCCGCCAGGGGGTGGCGCTGCTGGTGACCATGATCGTTCTATTCGCCGGCTGTCTTGCCCTTGGCGTGGGCGGAGAGACCCAAGCCAACCCGGCGCTCACCGCCGCTGGCGTGAGCGCCCAGCAGCAATCGGGCGGGAACATGGAGGGTAAAGAGACCCGGTTCGGACCAGCTTCTTCCGCTCTTTTCGACATCTCCTCGACCGTGACCTCCACGGGCTCCGTGGACGGATCTAATGATTCATATACTGCGATCGGCGGCGCGGGTTTGCTGACCGGGATGATGCTGGGCGAGGTTGAACCGGGCGGGAGTGGGAGCGGACTCTACACCATGCTCCTGTTCGCGATCATCGCCATGTTCCTCGGGGGCCTGATGGTCGGAAGAACACCGGAATACCTCGGTAAGAAGCTGCAGTCGCGAGAGATGAAGCTGGCATCGATTGGAGTCCTAATGATGCCTGTAGTCGTACTGGCGTTCACGGCGCTAGCGGTGGCGGTCCCGGCGGGGTTGAGTTCGGTGTTCAACCACGGGCCTCACGGCTTCTCCGAGGTTCTGTACGCGTACGTCTCTCAGAGCAACAACAACGGCTCCGCCTTCGCAGGTCTCGACGGGAACACCACGTTCTACAACCTCACCGGGGCGGCCGCGATGATCCTAGGACGCATCGGCATCATGATTCCGGCGCTCGCCTTGGCCGGTGCCTTGGCCGCCAAGAAGTACGTCCCGGACACGGCGGGCACAATGCGCTCCGACACCCCAGTTTTTGTCGGGTTGCTGGTGGGGACAGTGGTTCTGGTCGGTGGCTTGACATTCCTGCCAGCGCTCGCCTTGGGACCCATCGCTGAGGCATTGGTCCATCACGGAGTGTTTTTCTAATGAGCACCATCGGCATGACCCTGCCCGGTGATGGATCCGGCACGCCCGCAGAGACCTCGACGGCTCACGGAGACGATGGCTCGACCCCGTCGGGAGTCGGACCCGGCGGAAGAGGTCGTCGCCAGCTGCCTTGGATGACGCGCGGGATCCTGGCCCATGCGATTCTCGACTCTTTTGCGAAGCTGGACCCACGGGTCCAGGTTAAAAACCCGGTGATGTTCGTGGTCCTTTTGGGGACCGTCATCACTCTGATCGAATCGATCTTCCATCCGTCGGTGTTCGACTGGGCGGTCACGGTGACACTCTTCGTCACGGTTCTGTTCGCCAATTTTGCGGAGGCGACCGCTGAAGGACGAGGCCGAGCTCAGGCCGAAACCCTTCGTCGCATGCGCTCCGACACGAGGGCTCGGCGTCTCTGTGATGACGGATCTGAAGAGTTAGTTTTGGCAGCGTCATTGAAGCGCGGGGACCGGGTTGTTTGTGAGGCAGGAGACATCGTCCCCTCCGACGGAGATGTCATTGAGGGGGTGGCGTCGATCGATGAGTCGGCCATTACCGGCGAGTCGGCGCCTGTGATTCGAGAGAGTGGAGGTGACCGCTCCGCGGTGACCGGCGGCACCAAGGTCCTGTCCGATCGAATCGTGGTGAGGATTACTGCCGAGCCTGGTCATACGTTCTTGGATCGCATGATTCAGCTGGTAGAGGGGGCCGACCGCCAGAAGACGCCGAACGAACTGGCCCTCACCATCCTTTTGGCGGCCTTGACCATCATCTTCGTCCCGGTCTGTGTGGCATTAGCTCCCTTCGCCGGCTACGCCCACGGGCAGGTTTCGGTGGTGATTCTGATCGCACTGCTGGTGTGTCTCATCCCCACCACGATCGGCGCTTTGCTCTCTGCCATCGGTATTGCCGGAATGGATCGTCTGGTGCAGCGAAATGTGCTGGCGATGAGCGGTAGGGCGGTGGAAGCAGCCGGCGATGTCAGCACCCTGCTGCTGGATAAGACTGGCACCATCACCCTGGGCAACCGGATGGCCGCCACCTTCACCCCCATCGGAGGTGTTACCGAGCGCGATCTCGCCGACGCCGCCCAGCTGGCATCGCTTGCGGACGATACCCCCGAGGGACGCTCAATCGTGGTCTTGGCCAAAGAGAAGTTCGGAATCCGCGGCCGTGAGCTGGGCGCATCGCACCAGATCATTCCTTTCAGTGCTGCTACTCGGATGTCTGGCCTCGATATCGAAGGTCGACAGATTCGTAAGGGTGCTGGGGAAGCCGTACGAAATTGGGTCAAGGAGCAGGGCGGGAGCATCCCCGACGAGTTGGGCCCGATCGTGGAGCGCCTGTCCCGGGCGGGCTCAACTCCGCTGGTGGTGGCGGACGGGCCCCGCGTCCTCGGGGTAGTCGAGCTTCGCGACGTCGTCAAATCTGGCATCCGAGCACGCTTTGATGAACTGCGCGCCATGGGGATCCGCACCGTGATGGTGACCGGTGACAACCCGCTCACCGCCGCCACCATCGCCGCTGAGGCTGGTGTCGACGACTTCCTAGCCGAGGCGACGCCAGAGGCCAAGATGGCGCTGATCCGCAAGGAGCAGGAGGGAGGTCGCATGGTCGCCATGGCGGGAGATGGGACCAACGACGCCCCCGCACTGGCCCAAGCCGATGTTGGAGTCGCTATGAATACCGGCACCATGGCGGCGAAGGAGGCCGGCAACATGGTCGACCTCGATTCCAACCCTACCAAGCTCATTCAAGTTGTGGAGATTGGTAAGCAGTTACTGATAACTCGTGGTGCCCTGACCACGTTTTCCATTGCCAACGACGTCGCCAAGTACTTCGCCATCATCCCCGCGCTCTTCGTGGCGACATACCCGCAGCTGAAGGCTCTCAACATCCTGCAGCTGCATAGCCCGCACACGGCTGTGCTCTCGGCGGTGATCTTCAACGCCCTGGTGATCGTGGCGTTGATCCCCTTGGCGTTGCGGGGAGTGCGTTATCGGCCCACAACCGCGACCGCGCTACTGCGGCGCAACCTTTTGATCTATGGAGTCGGTGGGGTCCTCTCCCCATTCCTCTTCATCAAATTGATCGATCTGGCGTTGACAGCCATGAGGGTGTCCTGATGCTGCTCCACCTGCGCCGTTCGATCATCGCCATCGTCATCATCACTGTGCTCTGCGGATTTATCTACCCCGTGGTAGAGACGGGCCTGTCCCAGTGGTGGTTCTCTCATGAGGCGAATGGATCCCTCACAGCCAAAGGCTCTACTCTGGTCGGCCAACAGTGGAAGGGACCAGACTGGTTCCAGGGACGCCCGGATGCGGACGATCCCCTGGCGACCGGCTCGGCCAACCTGGGTCCAACCTCGAAGGAGCTCGTGGCCGCGGTCCGTGCGCAACTCAAAGCCGATGCGGCACTGGGGATCAAGAACCCGCCGGCGGACTTGGTTACCACCTCCGGCAGCGGGGTTGACCCTGACATCTCACCAGCCGCGGCGCTGGTGCAGGTCAATGCCGTGGCTAGTGCGCGAGGTCTTTCCCCGGCGGCGGTGCGCAAGCTGGTGTTCCAAGTGGAGCAGGGTCCCTACCTGGGGTTCCTAGGTGCGGCGACCGTCAATGTCCTCGAGCTCAACGAGGCGTTGGCCAAGCTGGTAGCAAGGAGCAATTCCGGGGGCTGAGGAGCTAGAAGGACTTGGGCGTTCTCAGTTACTTCGTCCGTCCGCTCCCTAGGTCACGGTCGGCCTCGAGATCCAGTACACCACAGACCCCCGCGATGAGGCCGGGCAAAAGAGGCAGGATCGTCGTCGGGGTCGACGGTTCAGAGCCTAGCCAGCGCGCGCTTGAGTGGGCCGCCCACGAGGCCGTGCTGCGTCAGGCGAACCTCAGAGTCGTCCATGCAGTGCAGCTCTACGTAAGAACCTTGGGCCTGCCCACGTCGCCACGCCTGTTCTCCGCTGACGTCCGTTATCCCGGTGATCTACTCGAGGCCGGGCGCGACTTGCTCGACGCGGAAATTGCGCGACTCGGCCTGAAAGACAAAGCGGTCGAGGTCAGCAGCGAACTGGTTCGCTACCCTCCGGCTGCGGCGCTGGTCGAGGAGAGCAAGCTAGCCGAACTCTTGGTACTTGGCTCGCGGCGACGCCGGGTCTTGCCACGACTAATCCGCGCATCGGTACCCGAGCAGTGCGCTAAGGCCGCCCACTGTCCGGTTGTCGTGGTCGGCGCGCGGGCAGAGATGTGACTACGGGACACGCTGAGGGGTTGACCCCTGCTCCTCAATCCCCCGGCGGCCTCAGCTCGTAGCCGATACCAGGATGGGTGACCAGGAACTCCCCGTGCTCAACTCCAAGCTTGCGGCGGATGCGATTGGCGTAGACGCGAAGGTAGTGTGCGTCGGCACCGTAGCGCCCTCCCCAAACATGCGAGAGCAGCAGTTCCCGAGTCACCACTCGTCCAACGTTTCGCGCTAAGTACGCCAACATCTCGTACTCGGTGGCGGTCAGCGCGATCCGACGCCCAGCCATGGTCGCGGTGTGCGCGGCCAAGTCCATGGCGAGTGGTCCCACGGTCAGCTCCGGTCCACCGGCCTGCTCACGCCGATGTCGGAGCGCAACCCGAATCCGCGCCTCCAACTCCCCCATGCCAAAGGGCTTGGTGATGAAGTCATCAGCGCCGGCGTCCAAGGCCGCGACCTTGCGGTCCTCCTCACCGTGCGCCGAGAGGATCAGGATGGGAACGTCGCTCCAACCTCGGAGTTGCTGGCACACCTCAACCCCGTCCATGTCGGGCAGCCGTAGGTCGAGGAGCACGACCTCGGGACGGTGCCGCACCGCCTCGGCCAGCCCGTCGGCTCCGGTACGCGCGGTGAAGAGTTCGTAGCCTCGCGCCCGCAGCCCGATGCCGAGGGCGCGGAGGATCGCCGATTCATCGTCGATAAGCAGAATGCTGGGCACGGGTCGGAGGCTATGCGGCTGGCAACACGATGTCCAGCTGCAGCCCTCCCTCTGGGCCGGAACGGGCGCTGATCTTGCCTCCTGTGGCTTCGATGAATGCCTTGCAGATCACCAGCCCGACCCCACTCGGCTCCGGCGGACGTGACTCCCCCCGGGTCTCGGGGACCGGGCTGAAGGCGGTCGCCAGTCGCTCGGCGCTTAGACCAGGCCCCTGGTCCACCACCTCAAGCTCCACCAGTCCGGCCTGATGTCGAGCTCGGATGGCGATCGGGGTCTGGTTGGGGGTGTAGCGAGCGGCATTCTCCAGCAGGTTGACCAGTACCCGGACGACCAAGGCTCGATCGACGCTGACCATCAGCTGGCCGTCGACCTCCACGGCTACGGGACGGTCCTCGAGCCGACCCTGCATCTCCTCCAAGGCTTCGTCGACCAGCTCACGAAGGACCGTGGGTGTTCTGACCAGGCGTCGCATTCCGGCCTCGATCCGATACATGTCGAGCAGATTCTTGACCATCCTGGTGAGGCGATCGGTCTCTTCCTCGGCGGTGAATAGGAGCTCGCCGCGATCGGCCTGGGAGAGCGCGACCGAAGGGTCAGCCAGATCTGATAGAGCCGCCTTGATCGAAGCCAGGGGTGTGCGCAGGTCGTGGGCTACCGAGGCCAGCAGGGCTCGCCTCCAGCTGTCAACTTCCCCCAGAACCCGACTCTGTAGCGCCTGTTCGCGCAGCTGAGCCCGCTCCACCGCGAGGGCGGCGTGGTTGGCGTAAGTGGTCAGCAGCTGCTGGTCGGTGGCGGAAAGCGGGGGGCCGACCAGCATCAGTACCCCTACCGGCCGCTCGGCGGTCGCCAGGGGAAGGGCCCGCAGGCCTCCTAAATCCGCCAGCGCCAGCGGTGTCGAGGCTGTTCCCGCGCGGAGGCCGCCGGTGAGGACCTCCTCGGGCAGAGGGTCGCCGGCTTGGGCGGCGACAGTCAGCTGCTCTCCCAGCGGGAGTAGCAGTGCGGCCGAGCTCAGGCGGAACTCCAAGCGGACGGTACTGACCACGGTCGAGAGGAGTTCCTGGAGGGGCTTGTCTCCGATCAGGAGGTCGGTCACTTCAAGCAGGTGTCGAGCATCGTCAGCCCGGCGACGGGCCTGCGCCCGGGCGAGCTGGAGCGCTGACACCACCCGGGCAACGATCAGCATCACCACCACGTAGACGCCCAGCGTCAGCCAATCGCGGTAGCCGGACACGGCGAGCGTCCCGTAGGGTCGGATGAAGAGAAAGTCGTAGCAAAGGAAGCCCACCGCGATCGCCAGTACGCCCGCGGACCAACCCCCGATTGCTACTCCAACGACTACCGGGATGATCAAGATCAAGCCAGTGGTGCTGGGTCCCAGGTGAGCGCGAGCGGGGAGCATCAGCGCGGCTAGGACCGCTATCGCCACCACCGCCGCCGTCGACCCAGTCAGCCATCTTCGACGGCGCCAGTTCCGGAGATCAGCCAACGTCGGCGCCGCCTTCGTTGGCGTGGCCCTTGATCCGGGGAACCGGCGAGGCGGAGATGATGTGGATATCCAATCCGGCGGGTACGGCCTGCTTCAGGAGATGCTTGAGGACGCCGCCGCGGCCCAGTCCCCACCGGTGATCGCGATCAGAGCCCACCACCAACTGGGTGATGTTGTGGGCTCGGGCGAAAGCTATAAGGGTGGTCGCCACGTCGTCGCCACGCAGCGTCGACCACTCGCCGCCTAGGGAGATGGTGAGGGTTTTCAGCTCCTCCAAGCCAGCTTGGTCGGAGGAGTGGCCGGACTCGGCGGCGATCACGTGCACCACGTGGAGATCGCCCTTGGCTCGGGCGGCGATCCGAGCGGCTCGGCGCAGTACCCGATCGCTGCCAGGCGAGACCGAGGAGCCGACCAGGATGTGCTCGCCAGTCTCGACGGGAGGCGAAGACGCCGCCTCGACTTCGCGCAACAGCACCTCCTCGGTCTCGTCGGCCACGAACCGCAGGGCCAACTCCCGCAGGATGGTGAGGTTGTGGGTGGTGAAGAAGTTGGTGAGGGCCGCCGGCACCTTCTCGGGCGGGTAGACGTTGCCGTGAACGATCCTCCGCCGGAGTTGCTCGGGTGAGGAGTCGACCAGCTCGGTCTGATCGGCTCGGCGAACCACCCAGTCCGGCACCCGCTCTCTGACCGCGGTACCGGTCATTGCCTCGATACTCTCGGCGAGGCTCTCCAGGTGCTGGATGTTGACCGTGGTGATGACGTTGATCCCGTTCTCGAGGATCTCCAGCACGTCCTCCCAGCGCTTGGCGTGCCGGCCGCTGTTGGGGACGTTGGTATGGGCCAGCTCATCGATCAGCGCGAGCTGCGGCCGCCTGGCCAGGACAGCGTCGAGATCCATCTCCTCGAAGGCCGCCCCGCGATACTCGATCCGCTTGCGCGGCACCACCTCCAGGTCCTTCAGGGCCTCGGCCGTGTGGGGCCGGCCGTGGGTCTCGACGAAGCCCACCACCACGTCTCGGCCCCGCTCCCGCCGGCGCCAACCCTCGTCGAGCATCGCCACCGTTTTGCCAACCCCGGCGGCGGCCCCTAGGTAGATGCGGAACTTGCCGGGGGGCGCGACCAAGGTCTCGCTGGTTTCTGCCGTGGTCTGATCGCTGGGGATGACGTCCTCGTCGCTGGCCATGACCTCAGACTAAACCCATAGATTCACCCGTAGCCCATAGCTCGGGTCCGCCATCCGGGAACTGGGCTTCGAAAGTCTCGAACCTGAGTCGCAGGACCTAGCTCGAGCCTTCCTTCTAGCGAGCGCGTCTGCCGCCAAGACCGGCTGGTACGATTCCGCCGGAGAGCCGGGAAGTCTGGTCGGCACATCGTGCGCTAGCGAAATGGAGCCGACTTGGATATGCGCGTTGATTGCCCGACCGATGCCGTCTACTGCTCGGGCTGGCACCGTCGCCGTGAACGGCGACACCGGTTTGATGCGCGATGGCTGTAGGTATCGCCCTAGTTGCGTTTGTGGGTGGCGCGGCCGTCAGCGTCGGTAGCAGCTGGCTTCTGATTTCCCGAGTCGAACGGGTGGCCGAGTGGATTGGGTTGTCGGAGGCATTGCTTGGTCTGCTGGCCGCGTTGGCGGCTGATCCCGCCAACATAGCCGCTGCCATTGCGGGTCTGGCCAGCCACCAGCGAGCTCTCGGTGGCGGCGTGGTGATCGGCTCCAACATCTTCAACCTGGCCGCGCTAATCGGCCTGGGGGCGGTGATCGCGGGTCGGATCGAACTCCATCGCAAGGTTGTGGCACTGAGTGGAGCCGTCGGTCTGTGGGTTGCGATCGTGTGTTTCGCAACCGTGGTCGGGCTCACCAATCCGGCCCTCGGGTTGGGCCTGGTACTGGTAGTGCTGCTGCCTTACGTCCTCCTATTGGGAATGCACGGTGCGGTACTGCAGCGGCTGAGGTTGCCGCGCCGATGGGCGCAGTGGCTGACGTCGGCGGTGAGCGAGGAGGAGCAAGAACTCGAGCTTGCACTTCGCCCTCAGCGCGGCAGTAAGCGAGACGTCGTGGTGGCACTGCCGGTATTGATTCTTGTCATCCTCGCCACTGTGACTATGGAACGAGGCGGAGCAGCGCTAGGTCAGCAGTGGGGAGTTTCCGAACTCGTGGTAGGTGGGCTGGTCCTGGCTGCTGTCACCAGTCTGCCCCCGGCGGTGGCGGCGGTCACCCTGGCCGCCAAGGGACGGGGAGCGGCAGCGCTGAGCACGGCGCTAACCAGCAACACCCTCAACGTGACCGCTGGGCTCTTGATTCCCACCGTGGTACTGGGAATCGGCCGGCCATCCGGCTCCGAACTCCTGGTCGCAGGCTGGTATGTGGGTCTAACCGCACTCACCCTTGGGCTTGCCTATGCTGGTCGCGGCCTTGGCCGCTGGGCCGGATCGGCGATCATGGGCGCGTACCTCGCATTCGCGGCAGCACTGCTGATCGCCTCATGAATGGTGGTACTGGCCAACGCAAACTCAAGAGCGAAATGACGGGGCGCGCCGGGGGGACAGCGAGTACTACCCGCTGTCCCCCCGGTGGCCGACCGAAGGTTCATCCGCGATGTCCTGAGACGCAACACCTCGGTAGGCCCCAATGAAGCCCTGCCGCCAGCTGGGATAGCGCAAGGTCCACCCAAGCTCAAGTTTCGCCTTCGCGTTCGACGCGCCACGTGCCTCGGACATCATGGTCACTCCATCTCCACCGGCGATGAGCCGCGCGAGCCAGAAAGGAACGCGACGAGGCGACTTGGCGCCAATCGCATTCGCTAGCACAGGAAGCCATTCCCGCGCCGGAGCCGGTTGATCGTCGACGATGTTGTAGACGCCCGGTCCTTCGTGTTCGAGCGCCAGCATCGTCGCCGCCGCGGCGTCGTCTAGATGGATCCAGGAGATAACGCCACTGCCGTCGCCGATGATCGGGAAATACCGTCGGCGCACGAGCTTGACCAGTTGATCGTTCTGGGCGCCGTAGAAGCTGCCATAGCGCAACGCGACCCCTCCTGCGGCGGTGACAGCCTCATCGAGGTGGCGCATCGCGCCGTTGGTCTGACGCGTCGATGCGGGCGGATCGGGGTCGAGGTGATCGTCCTCGGTCTTGACCGGGCCGCCCTCCCGCGCGTACCGATAGTTGGCGAAACTCTGCGCTACGAACCGGCGCACGCCCGCATCGCGGCCGGCAGTCAGGAGCGCGTCAGTGCCCTCGGTCCGAAGCCGGTTGGTGGGCGCGAAGGTGCGGTCGAGTTTCCTTCCGAAGCGTGCAGTCGCCAGGGCCGTGGCCTGGTGGATGATCGCCTCGGGTTTGGCTCTCAGCACGGCCGCGCGGACGGCTTCGACGTCCAGCAGGTCGAGCGCGATCGCCTCCACTCCGAGGGACTGCAAGCGCTCACGGTTCCTCGGCGATCGGAAGGTCCCGAACACCTCATGTCCTCCCTGGACAAGTAGGGGGACCAGCCGGGTGCCGATGGCACCGCTCGCTCCAGCCACGAAAACTCGCACCGTGATCTCCTTGAGGTTCCTCTTGCCCGTCACATCGGCCCCCTGTGGCGGGTCAACTCTCTGACACTTAGGACCCGAGGATTGTGACCTGATGGACGACCAGCAGTGGTTGGCGGATCGCTTCGAGCAGCACCGAACCCACCTACGGTCGGTCGCATACAGAATGCTGGGCTCGCTCCCGGAGGCTGACGACGCGGTTCAGGACGCCTGGCTGCGCCTCAGCCGATCTGACGCGGGTGAGATCGAGAACCTGGGCGGATGGTTGACAACCGTCGTCGCGCGCGTGTGCCTGAACATGCTGCGTGCCCGCACCAGTCGACGCGAGGAATCCTTCGCCAATCGTCTGCCGGACCCAGTTATCAGCGCGGATGGTGAGCTTGCCCCAGAGGACCAGGCCTTGCTGGCCGACTCTGTCGGCCTCGCGCTCCTCGTCGTGCTAGACACCCTGACGCCGGCCGAGCGGTTGGCGTTCGTGCTCCACGACGTATTCGGGTTTTCGTTCCAGGAGATCGCCCCGATGGTGGATCGAAGCCCTGCGGCGACGCGGCAACTCGCGAGCCGGGGACGGCGTCGCGTGAAAGTGGCCCGCTTACCGTCTCCCGATCCCGATCGCGCACGGCAACGAGCGGTGGTCGATGCCTTCTTTGCAGCTGCGCGTGCTGCCGATTTCGACGGACTGGTGGCTGTGCTCCATCCCGACGTTGTGCTGCGAGCGGACTTTGGCGAAAAAAACCGCGGCGCCACGCGGGAGATTCGTGGCGTCGCAGCGGTTGCCCAGCAGGCGCGCTCGGTACCGGGTTCTGAGCTCCACCCCGTGTTGGTAAATGGGGCGCCTGGGGTTGTGGTCACCGTACGCGGACGACCGTTCGCCATCATGGGATTCACCGTCTCGGGCGGTATGATCGTGGAGATTGACGCTATCGGCGACCCCGTGCGTGTCCGCCGGGTTGCTGCAGCATTCCTCCCACCCTGACACCCCTCCCGCCCGGAACTGGCGCGGGTCGCCGCAGGGCGAATCGTCTGCAAAGCCCTGCTGACAGGCAGGTGCGCTTCTTGGCGGGGGACGGCACGCTAATCCGCGAACTCACCCTCGACCCCAGCCGGAATTACCAGCCCCAACAGCCCCCTCAAATCGGGCACTATGACCTGCGACAGACGGGGACCATGACCTGAGACATCACATTGGCGGGAAGGGAGGGATTCGAACCCTCGGACGAGGTTAACCCCCGTCACCCGCTTAGCAGGCGGGCGCTTTCGGCCACTCAGCCACCTCCCCGTGAGGTCAGCGCTCGAGTATAGGTGTCGTTATTGGGCCGTCCCGAGCCCAAGATCGGCGGCGATAGGGGCCAGGCCGGCCACCACTAGCTCGACCAGCTCCTCGACCTCGATACCCAACTCCTCGCTACCGAGGGCGATGTCCTCACGGAGCACGCTCCGCGCGAAGGCCTTGTCCTTGAGCTTCTTGCGGACCGAGGAACTCTTGACGGCGCTTACCTCGCGACCCGGCTGGACCATCGCCACCGCGATGACGAATCCGGTGAGTTCGTCCAGGGCGAAGAGCCAGCGCGCCATGTCGGTGGCACGCGGAACGCCGCTGAAAGTTGCGTGACCCTGAATTGCCAGCACCACCTCCTCCGGATATCCGGCAGCCTCCAGCACCGGTCGGCCCCAGAAGGGGTGCTGGTCTGGATGGGCCTCGTAGTCGAAGTCGTGGAGAAGCCCGGTGATGGCCCAGAGCTCTTCATCGGCAGAGTTGCGGCGGGCAGCCTGTCGCATTACCGCCTCCAGGGCCAGCCCGTGCCGACGCAGGCTATCGGTCTTGGTGTGCTCCTGTAGCAGCGCGAGGGCGTCGTCTCGGGAGGGCACGTAGAACATCCTCCCATCCGTCGCAGGTACCGCACAACTTCGGCGCGGGCTGATACGGTCCCGGGCGTCCCCTTGAGCAATCTCTATTCGCCCGACCAAGACCGACTCTGGCGCCAGCTGATGGAGCTGGCCGAGTTCCGCGAGCCGGACCAACCGGGGTGGACCCGGCGGGTTTTCTCGGAGCCGTACATGCGGTCTCGGGCCTGGACGAGGGATCTGATGGCGAGCGCCGGCCTCGACGTCCAGACCGACGCGGTGGGCAACCTGCTCGGCCGCCTCCCGGGCGAGAGAGCCGAGCTGCCCCAGCTCGTGATCGGCTCGCACACCGACACCGTCGCTGGGGCCGGCCGCTTCGACGGGATGGTGGGGGTGGTGGCCGCAGTCGAGGTGGCCCGACTTCTGTCCCAAGCCAGGCGGCGGCTCAGGCGTTCACTCTTGGTCGTCGACTTCCTAGGCGAGGAGCCCAACCGATTTGGGATCAGTTGCGTCGGCAGCGCCGCCGTCGCCGGCGAGCTGGGCGCGCATCAGCTCAACCTCATCGATGACCGGGGCGAGACGCTGGCCGCCGCGTTGGTGGGAATCGATGCCCGCCCAGGCGACCTAGCAGAAGTACTGTGGCCCGCTACACGACTGCACGGCTATCTCGAGCTCCATATTGAGCAGGGCGCCCAGCTGGAGCGAGCGGGGATCCGGCTGGGGGTGGTGACCTCGATCGCCGGCATCCATCGGGGCGTGGTCACTCTACTGGGCCGTCCGGACCACGCGGGCACGGCTGCCATGAGTGACCGCCGCGACGCGCTTGCCGCTGCCGCCGAGGTGGTTCTGCTGGTGGAGCGCCTGGCCAGCGAGTCCGCGGCGGGTGGGGAGGGGGTCGGGACGGTGGGGCGCCTCGATATCACACCGGGTGCCCCAAACGTCGTTCCGGGAACGGCCTCCGTCTGGGTGGAGTTCCGCAGCGCTCAGCCCCAGTGGCTGGAGGACCGGCACCAAGCCCTCGAGTCCGGGGTGCGTGAGGAAGCCTCGCGACGGCAGCTCCAGGTGGAGCTCGAGTGGGTTTCCGAGGGCAGTCCGGTCGCCTGCGGCCCCGGTCCTCGCCAGGCGATCGTCGAAGCGATCGAGGAACTCGGTCACCCATATCTGGAGCTGCCTTCCGGAGCCAGCCACGACGCGGCTCTCCTGGCTCGCATATGCCCGATGGGGATGATCTTCATTCCCTCGCGCGACGGCCGCAGTCACTGTCCAGAAGAGTGGAGTGATCCAGAAGATGTAGCGCTGGGGGCAGAGGCGTTGTTGGCCGCCGTTCTCCGACTAGACCTGGCCGACAGTCTCTGACGGAGCACCCATCCTCAGTCCCACCTTGAGCAGGCGGCGGCTGCCTTCCTCGAGCATCCACTGGAGCGCCTCCCCGGTCGCCGCCCCGGCCATCGCGAACCGGCTGGCGAGCAGCTCCAGATGGTGCTCAGCCTCCTCCCAGCCCACCTCGAGCACCACGCCCTCCTGAGCCGCCGTGGTTCCCGGGATCCGCAAGCGCACCCAGGGGTCCTGGCGCCAGCGCTCAGCCTTCAGCGAGATCGTGGGAGTAAGCAGGTAGACGTATCCCGGGGGGATGACAGCGAACCACATGCGCACGGTGCCCCGTCCCCCCGGGTCCCGAGAGCTGACCAAGAGCTCCTCCTGGTCGGTGAGCTGTTCCAGAAACGCCGGAGGAAGCGGTCTGAGCTGCAGGTCAGCGGCTCCCCCCTCCTCAGCAGGCACTGCAGGCGAAGACCTCGGTCCGATAAGGAAGGGCGATGCGCTGTCCGGGCCGATCCTGGTAACTGTTGGCTAGCTCCAACACCTGTTGGCGCAGGCGTGCCTGTTCCGGCTCGGGTGAGCTGGCCACGAAGCTGAGCGACAGGACCCGGTCAACCAACTGTTCGGGGCTGGCTGACTGCTGGTGGGGGAAAGCGCGGGACTCGATGGGACCGAAGAGGGCACTGTTCTCCAATTGCCTCCGCCACTCTCCCGTGGAGTGGTCTGGACTCCCCTGGTACATGGGGTCGACCATCCTCTGTACGTCTCGCCACAGTCGGGAGCGGGCATCCCGGCGATTCCAGACCAGTCCCAGTCGGCCCCACGGGCGGAGGATCCGGTGAATCTCACGCAGCGACGGCTGATCAGCGAACCAGTGGAAGGCCTGACCGGCTGTGACCGCGTCCACCGTCCCAGAGGCGAGGGTGGTCCTGGCCGCTGTGGCTGAGACCACGTCCACCCCGGCCACCGCCCGTCGCAGCTCGATAGCCATCTCCTCGACCGGCTCGATGGCGATCAGTCGCGACCCATAGGGGACCAGCTGACGGGTCAGCTTGCCGGTCCCGGCGCCGATGTCGACCACTACCTTGCCGGGCGCGAGGCCGAGGTGGGAGGCTAGCCATCCCACCGCCGAGGGTGGGTAGTCGGGACGCCCCCGCTCGTAGGCCGCAGCTGCTCGCGCGAAGCCGGCCTGAGCTTCGGGGTGGATCGACATCACCGCGATCCTAGCCACTTGACGACCAAGCTGGAGATGCCGATGCCATGCGGGTGGATGGCGACCCCGAGCGGATTCGAACCGCCGATCTCCACCTTGACAGGGTGGCGTGTTAGGCCAGCTACACCACGGGGCCCGGGGCGGGCCGGCGAGTCGCCGCCGGTCTGCGCCACCCCCGAAAGGGCTGGCCGATTATACGTCCGGGTTCGCCGCAGACTGGCTCCTGGAGCGAGATCCGGCGTTCTTGCGGCTCGCTAAGATGTCGAGGCTCTTTCGGATGGGGCTGGGTCGGCTGGAGGATCGCCTGGTTGAAGATCGCAGTCTTGGTCAAGCAGATCCCTGACCCCTCCGGCGTCGGCAAGCTCGATCCCCAGACCCACCTCCTGGTCAGAGATCAGGGTGAGCTAGTGCTGGACCCAGGTGACTCCTATGGGGTCGAGGCCGCCTTGGAGGTCGCCGGAGCCGGTGACAACCAGGTGGTGGCGATCTCGATGGGGCCGGAGGGCGCGGTCGATGTCATTCGCAAAGCCATGGCGATGGGCGCCGCCGAGGGCGTTCTGATCAGTGATCAGCGGCTCCACGGTTCCGACGCTTTGGCCACGGCCCGGGTTCTGGCGGCAGCGGTCGCGAGGGTCCAGCCCGACCTGCTGATCGCTTGCACGGAGTCGACCGACGGCTACACCGGGATTGTCCCGGCCGCCATCGCCGAGCTGCTGGGCTGGCCCTCGCTCACCTTCGCCAAGCAGTTGGAAGTCACCGGCACCAAAGTGCGGATCCAACGCCAGACTCCCGAGGGCCACGACGTGGTCGAGGCGGACCTGCCAGCCGTGGTCACGGTCACCGGTGGCATCAATGAGCCTCGGTATCCCACCCTCAAGGGGATCGTGGCCTCGAGGAGCCGTCCCCTGGAGCAACCATCCCTGGAGGACCTCGGCATCGGCCCAGCCACGGTGGGCCGAGACGGCTCGGCCCAACAGATCGTCAAGGTCGAACCGGCGCCCCAGCGAGAGGGTGGCGAGGTGATCGAGGACGATGGCAGCGGCGCCCAGCGCATCGCCGACTACCTGGCCGAGCTCAAGGTGATCTGAGGGTGGCCAGGATCTTCGTCTATGTGGAGCTCTCGGGCTCCGAGCTCAGCCCGGTCTCCCAAGAGGTGCTGACCAAGGCACGCCAACTCGGAGACGTCGAGGCGGTGATCCTGGACCCCGACGCTGCTGGTGCGACCGAGGCGGTGGCGAGATTCGGTGCCAAGACCGTCTATGTGGGCGCCAACAAGGCCTACCGGGAATTCGTGGCTCAACCGGCGGCGGCGGCCCTGGCGACTCTGGTTGAAGAGCATCATCCTGACCTGATCCTCTTCGGGGCCACCTACGACGCCCGCGACATCTGCGCCCGCGCCAGCGCAAAACTGGGGCTGACGGTGGTGGCCAATGCCACCGACGTGGAAGCTCGGGCCGGAGGGTTCGCAGCCGCGTCTTCGATCTTCGGAGGCACTCAGAACGTCCTCACCGAGCTCAGCGGCCCCAGCCCCTGCGTTCTGATGCGGCCCAAGTCGGTCGCGGCAGAGCCCGCTCCGGGCGGCTCGCCCAAGGTGGTCGAGGTGCCTCTGCCCCAGGAGGCGGCTCGCGGCGCCCGCCGTGTGGAGTCGGTGGTGGCGCCAGCCAGCGGTCCGACTCTGGAGGAGGCCAAGGTGGTGGTCAGCGGAGGCCGCGGGCTCCAAGATCCGGCCAACTTCGAGCTCCTGGAGAAGCTGGCGGCACTGCTCCACGGCGCCGTAGGAGCCAGCCGAGCCGTGGTCGACGCTGGCTGGGTGCCCTACGCACGTCAGGTGGGCCAGACCGGGAAGACGGTCAAGCCGGACCTATATCTTGCCTGCGGAATCAGCGGAGCCATGCAGCACACGGTGGGGATGAAGGGGGCCAAGCACATCGTTGCCATCAACCGGGACCGCGACGCGCCGATCTTCAGGATCTGCGACCTGGGCGTGGTCGGGGATGCCCTCAAGATCCTCCCTGCTCTGATCGCTGAGCTGGAGAGCCGCGGAGTAGCGGGTTGAGAGCTGGCCGGCAAACCCCAACTATGGTCATGACCCGGTGACCGGCTCCGGCCTACTTGCCCTTCAGGCCGCCGACGGCGCCACCGTGACACTGGAACGCTATCCGATCCTGCTGGGTCGGAGCATGCCCGGCGGCACGGTGCCAGATGTCGACGTCAGCCACCTCGACCCCGACGAGGCGGTCGACAACCGCCACTGCGAGTTGAACCGGGTCCCGACCGGGATTGACGTCCACGACCTGGGGGGCGTCAGCGGGACTTGGGTGAACGGGCGCCGGCTGGCGCCGGGGGGTCGCGCCCTGTTGGAGGTGGACGGCACCATCCGGGTGGCGGGGGTGATGATGACCCTGGTTGAGGCGGCCGGGTCGTCACTGCCAGAGCTGGCCTCGATCCGGCCGGTGCCGGCAGCATCCCCGCCGTCTACCTGGCTCGAGAGTCGGCCGATCGGAGGAGTACCCCCGCCACCGTCGGCTGGACCCGCTGCCCTCGGCGAGGAGCCGGCCCCGGCGCGGCCCCGACCCTCCGAACTAGACCTAAGTGGAGCTCCAGTGATCGCCCGCGAGGCTCTAGAGCGGGGTGCGGAGGTGGTTCGGATCAGGTCTGGTTCGCCGCTGGAGGTGCTCAGCGATGAACGCTGGGAAGCGCAAGGCCGGCAGCTCTCCCGATCCGCGGCCTCGGAGGCGGTTGCGACTGCCCGGCGTGCTCTGGCGCTCCCAGAAGAAGCGACCAGCGGCGAGGGCCACTCGGGCGATGTCTGGCTCGAGTTCCTGGTACCTCCCCTCACCGACCGACCCTATTTGGCAGTCCGAGTCGCTGCGCGGGTGCCGGCGGAGTTGGAGCGGGGGGAGCTGGACACCGCTCTCCAAGCCGTCAAGGATGGCGACGCACTGTTGGTGGTTGGCCCCTGGCCGGAACCCGCCCTGGCAGCCCTGGCCGCAGGCTACGAGACGGGCTTCGCCAGCACTCGGGTGCTCAGCTTTGAGGGCGCCGGGTGGTGGGTGCCGCCGGGTTGGCCCGTCCTCGATCGGGACCAGGAAGGCGCTCTCGAGGAAGCGCTGACTTCGGGCGACCTTTTCCTCGACCAACCCCCCGTAGTCGTCGTCGAGGCGCTGCTCAGGGCCATCCCCCGCCCCGGCGGCGGCACCGTCCTGGCCTTGCGAGGGCACTCCCTGATAGCCGGGCTGGAGCTGATCGCCAGGCAGGTCGACCCCTCGCAGCTGACCACCCCCAGTATCTGGCAGCGGGAGGAGGTGGCAAGGCTCTTTCCCCGCGCGCTCACCTGGCAGGCCAAGGGCTGGCGCTTCTGCGACGTCGGAGTCGACGGCCAGGGTCGCTGGTCGGCAGGGCTGTCGGCATTGGGAGGGAAGAGCTAGCTGTGGCCAGCGGTCTGCCCTCTCCCACGTCTGGGCCCTCGGTCACCAGTTATCTGGCGCTGGCACTGCTGGTGGCGGTGGTGCTGCTGCTGGTGGTGGTGACGGTGAATCCGGGGCTTCTGGGTCACCTTGACGGGTTGCGCCAGATGCTGGGGCTGCGCCGGGGCTGAACACAGAGCGGCGATGCGTTCACAATTGCGCCATGCCGGTGCTGCTGCTGAACGCCTCGCTGCAACCTCTCAACGTCATCAGTCGACGTCGTCTGGTGGTGCTCCTGACCAAGGAGCGGGTTGCCTTCTTCGACGACGCGGTTGAGCGGATGGTCGTCGAGGAGCTGGCCCAGCGCCGGCTCGGCGATGGTGTCATCGTGGTCCGGCTGCTGCGCAACATCATGGTGCCGCGGCGGATGCTGCGTCCCAATCGCCGCAACCTGCTGCTGCGCGATGAGCACTGCTGCCAGTACTGCGGGGTGCGTGCCGCCCCTGCCGAGCTCACCATCGACCACGTGATTCCGGTTTCGCGCGGGGGGAATCCCGGTAGCTGGGAGAACCAGGTTGTCGCGTGCAAGCGCTGCAATGGGCGCAAGGCCAACCATCTCCCCGGCGAGGTACACCTGCGTCTGCGCCGTCCCCCGCGTCCGGTGGTGCAGGAGTACGCCCACCTGCTCTTCCTCCGCTACCCGGAGGTACGCAGCGCCTACGAGGACTTGGTGCGCTCGGTACTGCCCCACGGCGGAGGTGCCTCCGCCAGCCATCTGGGGGTGCGCGCCGAGGCGGTGGTCTCGGGTCTGGGCGCTGCCCAGATCTAGGCGCCGGCCGGAGCCTTCAGTCCAGTTCCTGGGGCAGGTGTAGGGGAGGCTCCGGCAAGTACCTCGCCGCGGCCACGCCGGATTGGTCGATTCGGTCGACCAGCTCCGAGGCGATGGCCATCGACCGGTGCAGTCCCCCAGTGCAGCCCACCGCCACCCGGAGCACCGAGCGGCGTTGCGCCTGGTAGAGCGGGACCAGGCGCAGCATCATCGGTAGGAACTGACCCAGCAGCTCCTGGGCGCCTGGCTGGGCCATTACGTACTCACGCACCATAGGGTCGGTGCCGGGCCGCTCCCGCATCTCGGCAATCCAGTAGGGGCTGTCGAGGAAGCGGGTGTCGACGACCCAGTCGGCCTCGTGGGGGATGCCATCTCGGAAGGCGAAGGTGAAGCAGTCCACCCTTAGCAGGTCGCGGTCACGCCAATCGTCCAGTAGCTGCCGGAGATAGGCCAAGGTGCTCTTGTCGAGCCCCAAGAGATGCCGGTGGGGCCGCCGGTCCGGCGGCCGAAAGCCGGGCCCTCTGGGGACGCCGATCTCAACCAGCCAGTAGCGGATTCCCTCCCGGTCTAGGGCGGCGACCCAGGTGTCTCCCAGGCGCTCGCTCACAACCAGAGCCAGATCGGGATCTGACTGCAGCCGGGCACGGACGCGCGCGGCGGGGTCGGATCCGGTCAGCTCTTCGCCGGGCAACTGGTAGCCAACCTTGGTGGCGAGAGTCTCCAGCTGGTCCCGGAAACGGTCCTCGCAAAGAATCACGACCAATGACACGGTGCTGGTCTCCGGTGGGAGGCCCTGGCGATCGACCAAAGCCCATCTTGAGTGCGGCGGGCCCTTCCCAACCCTCCGAGCTGCGGATGCATCTTCGCACGGATGCCAAGTCAAATGGTGAGGGGAGAACAGATTCCCAGCAGACTCTCAGTGCTGCGTGTGGCTCGCGGCGCGCTGATGGGTCCCGACCCGACCTCTCAAAAACCGGCCTTTTCCGCCTGCCGACCAGCGGGCCGCTGATCTCAGTCCCACCACGACCGGAGCCTGGCCCGACGTGTCCCGGACTATTCGTACCAGCTGGGAGACTTGCGCACGGTCCTCCATTGGTCAGCGTCATGGCCATAAAAAAGCTGAGCTTTCAGGTCTTTGGCTCGGTCCAGGAGCTCCAAGGCGCTCTGCCTCGCCAGAGTGGGATCAGCGTGTCCCTCCCAGATGTCGTGCTTGACGTTGTCCTCTTCGTAGATGGCATCGCCGCAGAGCATCAGGTTCTGGCCGCTGTCAAGCCTGACCAGAACCGATTGGTGCCCGGGCGCGTGCCCTGGTGTCGGAAACACTGTAATTCCATCTCCCAGATCGGTTTCGCCATCCAGAAGCTGGTAGTCGAGTCCCTCCAGCCGCCAGTACTGGTTGGGGAATGAGGGATTGTCGAGGGCCGCGTCGTACTGCGAGCGCTGCACGTAAAAGGTGGCGCCGGGGAACGCGTCGTTGTTGCCGGCATGGTCGAAATGCAAGTGGGTATTGATGACGTCAGTCACGTCGGCACCGCGCAGGCCTAGAGCGGCGAGTCTGTAGTCGACGGTGTCCTCGGTTCGCATCACCGGCCGCAGCAATTCGGCGAACTCGGTGCCGCGCCAGGTGCGGTCCGGATCCTCGATGTGGCTGCGGTGGATACCGGTGTCAATCAGTACTCGCCGTCCCGCGTCGGTGATGACGAGGTAGCCGACGATCGGGATGTGGATGCGAACACCGTCGCCGAAGCCCGGGGACAGCACCCTTCCCTTGTCGCAACAGGCCTCGCCCAGCCAGAGCGGATACAACCGCTTCATCTTGGTTTCCCCCTCCGACTGCTGCCGACCAGCTAATCCTAAGGGCTCATCCGAGGTGAACCAGATCCCGCGAGTCCACCACGGTCTCGCCCGAGCGGGTGGGATGACCGATCTAGAGGCAGCGGCACTGCGCCCTAGTGAGCCGAGGCGCTAACTCATGCCGTGACGTTGAGTGAAGCTGAACCAGTTGCCGGAGTTGTCCCTGAGGATCGCCTCTATTCCATAGGGGCGCTCGGTGGGTGGCTGGATGAACTCCACCCCCCGGGCGACGAGCGCCTCGTAGTCGCCACGGCAGTCGCTGGTGGAGAGGACTCCGGGGCTGAGAGCACCCTTGGCCACCAGCGCCCGAACCTGCTGGGCGGCCTCAGCGTCAAGCATTGAGTGGTTCGGATCCATCAACACCAGCTCTTGACCGGAGCTGCCCGGGGGTTTCACCGTGAGCCAACGCATCCCGTTTTCCATGGTGACGTCGTTGGTCGCCTCACAGCCCAGCTGCTTGGTGTAAAAGTCCTTGGCTGCGTCCTGGTCCAAGACCCACACCGAGACGATCGAGATGTCCTTGATCATGCCCACTCCTTCTCCACTTAGATCGGGTCAATTCGCGGCGAATCCTAGGCGCTGCCAGGATCGCTTGGCTTCTCCCAAATTGCGGGTCTCAGCGGATCGCATGCGCCGTGACCAGGAGCGCCGGCGCTGGGCAATCCGCTCTGCCACATCAGAACAAAGCATGCCGGGATGAGGGCGGCGCCTCCACGCCGGGCGGCCTCCTGACGGTATTGAGTAGGAGATAGACCGACAATGCCGGTGAAGCGGCTGCTGAAGCTGCCAAGGCTACTGAACCCCACCCGCAAGCAGATCTCAGTGACGGTTAGGTCGGATGTGCGCAGCAATTCACGTGCACGCTCTATCCGCCTTCGACTGCGGTATTGCCCCGGAGTCTCTCCGTAGCTGTGCTTGAAGGCTCGAATGAATCGACTGGTGGTGTATCCAGCGAGGGTTGCTATGGTTGAGACTCTGGTATCGCTTCCGTAATAGCGGTCGATCCGATCGCGGGCTCGCCGCAGCTTCTGTAGGGCAACCTCATCTTGACGCCTGCACAGCGTTTTCCCCATCTTCTTGAGTACTTATGATCGAGCTAGGTCGCTCTGTTGATGCCTGAGCCGCCCGGGCATGGCAACATCTCGGTGCCAGTGTTGACGACGTCCAAGCCAGGAGCGGTACCGGCGGGT
This sequence comes from Candidatus Dormiibacterota bacterium, assembly GCA_049583555.1. GTDB lineage: Bacteria > Chloroflexota > Dormibacteria > Aeolococcales > Bog-877 > Bog-877. Next base: position 32,146 of record JBAUWA010000111.1, read on the forward strand.
GGTAGTTGCGTCAACCGGCCTCGGTTTCTTCCGCGCTCATCGCCTGGCGGAGCAGGATCAGCCGGCAGTGGGCGTGGCTCAGCAGATGAGCCCCGGTCTCACCCAGGGTGAATTCCCCGAATCTTGGCTTGATTCCCAGCCCCACCACGATCAGATCGGCCTCCCAGCGGCGAGCTTCGTCCACTATCGCCGGGCCGGCTTCACGAGCTTGCAGAATCGTGGTCTGGATGTGAGCGCCGAGCTCAGCAGCCACCGCCTCCATCTCGGCCAGGATCTCCTCCGAGTGCCCCAGCTCGTCCCCTAGGCTGGCTGCGAGGGGGAGATTTCGGGCCACCTCCAAAACGGTGATCACCAGGATGTCGGCCTTGGCCGGCCGAGCCAACCGGCAAGCGGCTCTTAGAGCATCCTTGTCGATCGGGGCTCCCCGGGCGGGTACAGCGATCCGTCTCGGCCAGAGAATGCCGGTGTGCCCGACGGTGGTGGCCTCAGATGAACGCGACCGGAAGAACTTGGAGGCCATTGCCGGCAATTGTCGCCTCTGCGAAGCCCTTGAGTCGCAACGCCCCCCTCAAGGCAACCCCGGAGGCGGCCCGAACCAAGAAGGGACCGGCGAGCGGTTGGTCCGCCGCGACCTAGCCTCAGCCGGAATCTGACAGCGCGGCTCCGCCGGTGGGTGGGAGGGCAGGCTCGGGGGCGGGGATATACTCGCGCCCGTGCGGGCTGTGATCGTGGGATGCGGGCGGGTAGGATCGACGCTGGCCAAGGATCTGGCTCGAGACGGCCACGAAGTCGCCGTGGTGGACGTCTCGCGTGGCGCCTTCGACAGGCTCGGCAAGGACTTCCCGGGGAAGTTGGTTCTGGGAAGCGGGATTGACCAGGAGGTGCTGGAGCAGGCCGGCGCCGACAAGGCCGACTGCTTCATCTCCGTTACCAACGGCGACAACCGCAACATCATGTCGGCCCAGGTGGCCAAGGAAATCTTCAACATTCCGAGGGTGATGACCCGGATTTACGATCCCATCAGGGAGCGGGTCTACCGCGAGACAGGCCTCTACACCTACTGCCCCACCGTGATGGGGGCGGCGATCGCACGCACCTTCTTCGACGCGGGTCCGGAGGAGGCCGACCGCGCCCGTCATTCGGTGGCTGCCTCGGGGGCGTCCGGGGGTGCCTGACCGGCTCACCTACGTAATCGTCGTCGGAGCCGGCAAGGTCGGCTTCTACCTGAGCCGGCACTTGCTCGAGGCTGGTTACGAAGTGGCGTTAATCGAGAAGGATCACGCTCGGGCGTCGCTGGTCGCGGCGCAACTAGGGAGCTGCTCTGTCCTGGTGGGCGACGGAGACGAGACAGCGTTCCTCGCCACCAGCGGGATAGAGCGGGCCGACGTGGTCGCCGCCGTCACCGGCGACGACGAGGACAATCTGGTCGCTTGTCAACTGGCGAAGCGTCAATTCCGAGTTCCCCGGACCGTTGCCAGAGTAAACAATCCCCGCAACGTCCAGTTGTTCCATCAGTTGGGAGTGGATGTGGCGGTATCCGCCACCGACCTGATCCTGGGAGTGATCGAGACCGGTCTGGCGGGCCATGGGGATTTTCTGCAAATGCCCATCAGCGGCAGCGAGTCATCTGTTGTCAGAGTCACCATCCCGGTTGGCCCGGCTGTCGGTCGTCAGGTCGGAGAGATCCCCGAGCTGGATCAGGAACGGATCCTGCTGCTCGTGCGGGATGGACACGAGTTGCCTCAAGACACGCCACTTCAGGCGGGCGATCAGATCGTGATGTTCACCCCGCGCCCCGCCTCGGACTTCATGCTGGAGGAACCGGTCGAGTTGTCGCCTGCGGCTCGCTGAGCCCCGACGCCGTCCTCGCCCCGCAGCTCTCATCGCCCAGCCCAGGCCCGCGGCTGACGACCGCAGGGGAGGCGGTCGATGACCGATAGCCCGCCCAGCTAAAGTCAGCCCCACTGCCAGCCGCTAATCCAGCCCAGATTTGAGTAACGAGGGATCAACTCCAGAACCACCCCGGCCCCGACGTGACGGCGACGGATCTCCGCCCCGGCCGCGTCAGGGAGAAGACCTCGAGCGCAAGGTCACCCAAAGAGGCCAGCTAGCTGGGAACCGTTATGTGGTCATCGAGCGGCTGGACGACTTCCGCCGCAGCCGCCGCGGCATGCTGGTCGCCACCGCTCACGCCGATCTGCCCCAAGGCGGCCTAGCCAGGTTCCAATACCTGGTCAAGCGGGTGCTGCTCGGGCCACGGCTGCCCACCTCGGCGATGGAAGGCGAGCGGCTCCCAATCTACAAGGCCCTGCCCACGCTGGCCTCCGACCCTCTGTCGTCGGTCGCGTACGGCCCCGAGGCCGGACTCACTGTGCTGGCGATGGCTGGCGTCGGGGCGCTGGTGTTCGAGTTGCCGATCGCCATCGCCATCGCCGCGCTGATGACGCTGGTGGTGATCTCCTATCGCCAGCTCGTCATCGCCCGACAAGCCGACGGGGGCTCCTACGCCGTGGCCCGCGACTATCTGGGCCAATGGCCGGCCATGGTCGCGGCCGCAGCCCTGCTCATCGACTACGTCCTGACCGTGGCGGTGAGCATCTCCTCGGGAGCGGACGCCCTGACCTCTGCCTTCCCGGTGCTGCTGGCGATCCGACTTCCGCTGGCACTGGCCCTGGTTCTGGTCCTCTCCGCCGGCAATCTGCGGGGCGTGCGCGAAGCCGGCAACTTCTTCTCTCTGCCGACCTACTTCTTCATAGTCGCCATCCTGGCCCTAATCGTCTTCGGCCTGGTCAAGGGACTGACCGGCGGTGCCCACCATGCCATCGGGGTCTACCCGCCCATCCCTAACGTGACCGCAGTACTAACCCCGTTCCTGGTGCTGACCGCGTTCGCCTCGGGATGCTCCTCCATGACTGGGATCGAGGCGGTCTCCAACAGTGTTCGGAGCTTCAGGGATCCACCCGGCGACAACGCCGGCAAAACCCTGGTCCTCCTAGGCATCCTGCTGGTGGTGCTCTTCATGGGCGTCACCGTCCTGGACATTGTCTTCGGGGTCGAGCCCAAGCCAGGCGGCAGCCCCACCGTGCTCGCCCAGATCGCCGCCGACACATTCAGCGGCCCGGGTCACTTTTTCTTCTACATCATCCAGTTCACTACCACCATGGTGCTGATCCTGGCGGCCAATGCCAGCTTCAACGGTTTCCCCCGCCTCTGCGCCTTCCTGGCCCGTGACGACCGGCTACCTCACCGCTTTGGTGCCTTCGGGGATCGACTGGTCTACTCAGCCGCGATTCTCTTCCTCACCTTCGTGGCGATAGTGGTGATGGTCGCCTTCAACGCCAACACCGACCGACTCATCAACCTCTACGCGATTGGTGTTTTCACGGCCTTCACCCTGGCTCAATCAGCGTTAGTCCGCTACCAGTTGAAGCGCCGTATCGGGCACTGGCGTCGCAACGTCTTCGTCAACGGACTGGGCGCCACGGCCACGGCTTTGGTGGACGTGATCGTCCTGGTTGTCAAGTTCCGCCTGGGCGCCTGGGTGGTAACCATCATCATTCCTCTGCTAATCCTTCTCTTTTGGTTTGTGGGACGGCACTACGTCGACATCCGTCGCCGGATTCGGAGCGCCGCGGTTGGCGACGGAGCGGTGGAGCTCTACAAGACGGTGGTCCCGGTGCGACAGTTGGACCGACCCACGCGCCAGGCTCTGGCTTACGCCGCCGCCTTGGGCCGCGACATCGTCGCCGTAAACGTCACCGGCCAGCCATCAGCTGCGGCGGAAATCTTTGACCTGATCAAGGCCGCGTCGTCGAGATCTGGTGGGGGTCTCGTCAATGTCGAGATCGAAACGCTGGAGCTGCGCCGCAGTCGACGCGAGTTCTTGAGACTGATCGACCGTCTCTCCCGCGAGGCCCGCCCGCGGGTGGTTACGGTGATGGTCCCTGACACGGTGACCAGCGCCGGGACGCTTGGCCTTCTGCGCCATCCCCGCAATCTTCTGCTGAAATGGGCTCTGCAGAGCCGGAGCGTGGTCGTGGTGAGCTTCCCCACCAACCCAGAGGGCGGACTAGCCGACGAGGAGATCGGCAGGGCCACCCGGAGGGTTGCCATCGTGCCCGTCTCAGGCTTGGACGTGCTGGCAGCGCGGGCGCTCAAGTACGCTCAAGCGATTGCCGACGAAGTGGTGGCGGTCCATGTTGCCACCGGACAGCCGGGAGATGCCGCGCGGAAGCCTGAGGCCGTCCCTGGTGAGCTCAAGCGCGACGACCCGGGCGGCCTGCCCGACGACGAAGCCAGGCATCTGGCCGCCGACTGGGACCGCTGGGTTGGCCAGCAGCTCGGGTGGGACCAAGAGCGGCCCCGACCCCAGCTGGTGACCTTGGTCTCGCCCTATCGGACCGTGGTCCAGCCCGTGCTCCGTTATTTGGCCATCTACCGCCAGCAAAATCCCGGGGCGCTGTGCACGGTGGTGCTCCCGGAACTGATCACCAGGCACTGGTGGAATCAGCTGCTTCACAATCACCGTGCCTTTCACATCAAGACGGCGCTGCTGGGCCGCTCCGATTTCGCCGTCGCCGACGTCACCTACGATCTCTCCCGGGCCTGAGATCCCGGCGCCACCGGCGCTGGGTGTCAATCGATTGTGCTGGCCATGACCCCGATCAGAACGCAAGGCTCGGACCCGCTGGTACGCCAGCCGTGGACTGTGTTTCGTTGCACTACGCAATCACCGGTGCTCATCTCAACTTCGCCGGTCTCCAGTATCAGAGTCACTGATCCGGAGACCACGGTGATGCAGTCCACGGAGTCGGTGGTGTGGAAGCCGATGGTGGTGTTGGCCGGAATGGTGCATCGGCGGAACAGCGCGGAAGCGGGGGCGATGTCTGCACCGGGATGATCGGGAAGGACCAGCTGACCGTCCACAACCGCCGGCACCGTCATCGACCAGAGGTCGTCGAGCACGTATTCGGGCGTCACTTCGGTGTCCGCTGTCAGGCTGTCGCTGGTCACTTGCGACCGCCCGTCCGCATCAACGCCCGTCACTATTCGTCGCAGCGGCCGGTAGTAGTCTGGCGTGGTCATCTATCCTCCGTTTGCGCGCCGCGGACCAGCGTGCCCAACCTAGCAGCGCTCAAGCTGCTGCTAGGGCCAAACGCTCCGCAGTCTTGGCGCATTCGCTTTCGATCTTGTCGCTCCCGCGGAACCGTCTCGCTATCCGCGCTACCTCGCGTCCCAAGTTATCCAGTGATTCACGCACCGCCGGGTCGGTGAGGTTTCCCTCGACGTCGAAGGCTTTGCTGGCTGGGCCCACGGTGACGACCAAGGGGACAGCGAAAGCCCGCAGGGCCCGCACCGAGAACTCCATGGTGTTCACCGCCTGTAGACCGTGGACGCCCCCCGCAGTGGCGACCAGACCGATGACTTGATCAGACAGGAACGGCGGGTCGTTGTCACTAAGGAGGTGCAGCCAGTCGAGGGCGTTCTTGAACGCCCCGCTGACCGTGCCCTGGTAGAGGGGACTGCTCCAGACCATCGCGTCGGCGGTGCTAGCCGCGTCCAGGAGGCGTCTGGCGTCTCCGGGGACCGAGGTCTCCGTCGGCACGTAGAGCGGAAGTTGCAACTCGCGAAGATCCAAGAGGTCGGTTTCAGCGCCGGACTCGCGGGCTCCCGCTAGCGCAGCCTGCAGGGCGGCGAGGCTGCGCGATGGCGCGGCCAGAGAGCCACCCAGACCGACAACCTTCATCAGCCTCCCCTCACCCGTGGTGGACGAAAATTCTCAGCAGCCTAGGTGCCGCTATCGGCAGTTTACAAGGCGCCGCCGCAACACTCTCCGGTCTGGACTCGCGCCCTGGGTCACTGCGGTGACTCTCATGGTCGCTCCCATATCGTTATGCCGTTCGGATCGATAACTGCCGGGGCGAGGAACTCTGGAGGATACAAAGTGCGCTGGACGGGGCCAAACGGATACTGGGCAAGCGATGATCGCGAGTTGATCGACGTTGCATGGGTTCACGCATGGCTCAGCCGCGAGGCGTACTGGGCTCAGGGTCGATCCTTTGAGTCGGTCGCCAAGTCGATCAAGCACTCATTGGTGGTGGGCCTCTACTCGAGGGACGGAGCCCAGGTCGGATTCGCTAGGTTCGTCACCGACTGCGCGACTTTTGGGTGGTTGTGCGACGTCTTCGTGGACTCCAAGCACTCTGGCTCAGGCCTAGGCACCTTCCTGGTGGAGACAGCCATCACCCACCCGGAGGTGGCCACCACTCGCCAGGTCCTCTCCGCCGTCCCCGGTCGCACCTTTTACGCCCGCCAGGGCTTTGCTCCGCTGGGCCGACCGGAGCGCTGGATGGAGCGACTGCCTGTCGCACCGATGACACCGTCGAAACCTGCATGACGCCGTTGATCACGTTCCACCAACGTTGGGTGGGCGGCTGCACAGCGTGGCACTGAGTGACCCTGGGGCCGCGGCGGCGAGCGAGCAGTCATCGAGGCGCACCACTGCCGATACCGAGCGCACCGGCACCGCCGGCGCCCCGACCGGAGCCTCAGCGAGGAATACCTCCCCGGGGAATGACGCCGCCGCCGCCCGCCGCGATCATGCTGGAGCGGGATCGCCCGGATATGGGCCGCGATGACGCCAATGTCCAGAAACGCGCCGCTTTGAGGCCATCTAAGAGCTGCTGAGTCTTCCGCATCACTCGCGGTACCCCGAGGAAACGGACTATGACCGAGCACTCTTGGCTACCGCAGCCGCGACGCTACCGGAAGTGCGGCAGGTTGTGGTCGCGAGGAGGGCTTTTGCTTATAGTTGCGCCGTGCCGGACTATCGGCCGATGGTGGTCCACCTCAGCACGGAGCGGCTGCTGCTGCGGCCTTGGGCCGAGTCCGACGTCGACGAGTACCGAGCGCTAATTACGGAACGGGGGAACGGCGATCCAAGCGTCGCGAACATCCGGGAACGCATCGCGACCCAGCTCGCTGCGACTGCACGGACCGGGCTCGCGTTGCTTCCCATCTGCCGCCGCCTCGAGGGCGACTTCATCGGATATTGCGGACTGTTCGTCCGCCGCACCTCTATCGACGAGCCTGAGATCGCGTACGAGCTATTGCAACGTGCCCAGGGACGCGGCTATGCGACTGAGGCGGCTCGTGCGGTGCTAGTCGCTGCAAGCGCGACTGGGCGGACGCGGCTCTGGGCAACGGTAGGCAGTTGGAACACGCCGTCGTTGCGCGTCCTCGAGAAGCTTGGGTTCGAACTCGATCGTGTCACGACGGAAGACGACGCAGGCGAGGTGGTTTGGCTTACGCGAGAGATAGGCCGCGCGCTGTAGGGCCGAAGGCTGCCTCCAAGGCGGCCATCAGAGCAGCGGAGCCCGCTGGGGCTGGGGTCTAGCAGCTTCGGTCGCTGGGCTCAAGCGGATGGCGAGCGGCGTGGCACGCGGGGCCACCAGGCTGGCACTTGCTTGCAGTAGGCCTCGAACTCAGCCCCATAGCGCTTTCGCATCGTCCATTCCTCCCAAAAGCGGACGAAGGCGACCAGGAAAACGATGAGCGCGACCAGATAGATGAACAGCACTGGCCTTCCCAGGAAAAGCGCCTCACCTACGATTGCGAAGATGAAGCCCACGTATAGAGGGTTGCGGACGTACCTGTAGGGTCCACCTACCATCACATTCCTTGAAGTCGGCGGGTAGGTGGGAAACGGTGTCCCTCTCCCCTCGGTGACAAAGTTCACAAACGTCCAAATCGTCACAATCCCGCCTGCCACGATCGAGACGAGGCCGATGGCCCTCACCGCCGAGGGATACGGTGCACCGGGCTGCCAGTGGGTGATGAGCCAGGGGATCAGCACGGGGATCACCCCAGGACCGAGCGGGAAGGCCAACGCTGTGCCTATCGCGGCGTTCAGTGTGGACACCGGATTGCTCTGCGCCGATCCCTGATTGCCCACCTCTGACCTCCTTGCATTCGCGACCGGGGTCGGAGTCTAGTCTGGTCGCGCACTCCGTCGCTCAAGCTCCGTAGGGGTGAGCTTCAGGCTCGCCGGAGGGCCTCGTCCATCGTCCGAGCTCGGGGATGACGTGGCTGTAGGTGTTGAGGGTCATCGAGATCTGGCTGTGGCCGAGGATTTCCATGACCACCCGCGCCGGCACTCCCTGAGCCAGTGGCAGTCGGGATCGAGCGGCACAAGATCGATATCGTGATGGCCTTTAGCAGGCGAGAGGGCATTCAGCTCCTCTGCCCAACCTCCGAAGACAACCACGGCGAAGCCAGCGCCTTCTACCTGCTTGACTACCCCTCGGAGAAGCCGAAGACTGTTGGCCACCGTGCCGATTCTGGGCTCCCTGCGCCCGCGGTCGCCAACGCTTACCACCGAACCCCGCCGGGCGCTCAGTCGAGCTGACGTAGCCTTCCTTCGATGGCAAAGGTGTTGGTCACCGGGATGTCCGGAACAGGCAAGTCCACGGCCTTGGAGGTCCTGAGATCTCTGGGCCATCGAACCGTTGATACCGACAGCGACGAGTGGAGTCGCTGGGTCACACTCTCCGACGGATCGCGGGACTGGATATGGCGGGAAGACTCGATGGCTGCACTGCTCGCCGGACACAGCCAAGGCAGCCTCTTCGTAGCCGGCTGTAAGAGCAACCAAGGCGAGTTCTACTCTGCGTTCGACCACATCGTGCTGCTCAGCGCTCCGGTCGAGGTGCTCCTCGCCAGGATCGAGGCACGTACCAGCAACCCATATGGGAAGAGCCCGGCCGAGCGGGAGCGGATCCTGCAACACCTAGCACTCATCGAGCCCCAGCTCAGGGCGACCGCTACAGTCGAGATCGACGCCTCGGCCCCGATCTCTGAAGTAGTTCGCCAGCTTGAACAACTTGCGTCGGCCAACCAAATCCGGGGCTCGTAGTCGCCGCTCTCGGTCGGCGTTAGACCTCGACCTTGCCTCCGGGCAGCGCCATCTTCCGGGCGACCGCTTGCTGGACCTGCCGCGTCTAGTAGTTGAGCGCCGCTGAGGACAGCCCCCAAAAGGCGATCCGGGGCATTTACTGGCCGCCAAGGGAGTACGCGATGATCTCGCCGTGAGGTTTTTTCTTAGACGTCTGCGCACCTGCACCGATGATAAGCATGTTCTGAGTCACGGCTGGGAAGGAATTGATCCCCGCCGGCGTCTTCGTTGACCAGAGAATCGCCCCGCTCGTTGTCGAGAGCGCGTAGATCGTACCGAAGAAATCGGAAGTGAACAAGACATTGTTGGCGATTGTCGCCCCGCCAGAGTCAAAGCTCTTGAAAGGCTGCGTCCACTCGATTGCGCCGTCGACCGCATTGACGGCAGCGACTCCGCCGGTTTCCGATTTGCTTGCTCCGGTTGGACCTGTCGCTTTTCCCTTGAAGCACCAGTCGATCCAGGGCACGTAGAGCGTGCTGCCGGTCTCGGCCATTGGAGTCAGGACTCCGCCCAGTGACCCCGGACAGTAAGTAACAGGCTTGGCCGGGAAGTTCCCGTATTCGTTTTGGTTGTGCTTCCCGATATTGAGCGTCCAGATCCGGGCGCCGGTTTCGGCGTTGAAGGCAATGACCTTGCCTGACTTTCCGGCACCGGTCACAACTTCGGTCTCGACGCCGTCGATGTCCTGGGTGGTGATGATCGGGGGGTCTTGGAAGTCGTAGTCTCGGATGTCGTGCGGCGTCACCTGCTGGTACCAGAGCAGCTTGCCGGTGTTGCCATTCAACGCTAGGAGCGAGTCGGTGTAGAGGTTGGGTCCAGGGCGGCTCTTGGCGTTGGGATCTGACTTTGTGGGGTAGACGGGAGACGGGTTCCCTGTTCCTAGGAAGACTCGTCCGCTGCTGTCAACCGCCGCCGGGTACCAGACCCCTCCTCCGCCGTTGACTTTCGGATCGCCCCAGAGCTTGCTGCCATCCTGGATGGTCGAAAAGCTCCAGATGATGCTGCCCGTCTGCGCGCTGAGTGCGTAGATGATTCCGTAAGCGCCGCCGGTGTAGTACGACGTTGCGGTCCCGGGGATAGTGGAGATCAGGACCTTGCCGTCATAGACCGTCGGGGCCATGTCGATGCCCTCACTGCTCCTGCTGATCAGCTTGCGGATCCAGACCTGCTTGCCGGTCATCGGATTGAGGGCGAACACTGAGCTTTCAGTAGCGCCAAAGAGCAGTCCGTAGCCGATGGCCACCCCATTTGGACCACCGGAAGGCGTCTCCGAGTCGTACTTGTGCTCCCAGACCAATCTCCCGCTGTTCTCGTTTAGGGCAAATACATCGGAATCAGTATTCTCGAAGTACACGTAGCCGTCCACCACGATCGGATTCGAAGCGAACGCACCGAATTCACCGTCATAGGTGAGCTTGAAAGTCCACTTCTGCTTGAGCGTCGCAACGTTGGTGGCGTTGATGTCGGTTGAGAGGTCCGCGCGAGAATTGGAGAGGTCGTAGTTGTGCGCAGGCCAGCCGGTGGCGGCGTTCGCGGCTACCTCCGGCGGCGCCAAGGGGGTCGGCGACGGACTCGCATTGGCAGCGCCGGACAAGAAGACAGCAGCACCCAGCACTAGGCCCATGGGACCAAGGTGCTGCAGGCTCCAGGCTCGACTTCGCATGGGTCCAAATCTTAATAGCTGTGATCTGGATGGGTCGCCCATCTACTAGCGGCCGGTCGTCTGGGGTGCGCTCCCGTCCTTCGCCCTCGCTCCTGCAAGCCAGATTCGTAGCCTCGCCAGTTGTTCGTCGTGGCGCGCCTTGATCAGGGTGCTGCGTGGGTTAACCGGCGAGCCTGAGTACCGTTCGGTCGCCGCGATCACCACGGAGGATCCATCCGTCAGAAGAACGTGGATGGCTCGCCCCTGATACTCGAATCGAGCCGGAGCGAGCCGGAAGTCTGCTACCGATTCGCTGGGGATCGTTCGCTTCGAGAAGAAATTGCGCACGATGAGCGCGCCTCTTGTGCTTCGGACCCCGACCCTGCTCCAGCGCCAGGCCATCGCCGTGAAGAGCCCCGCGGCGACCACAGAGATCAGCAGTTCCGCGAGAGCGCCATGCGTGGCGGCCTCGATCGCGGAGAAGACCGCCCCGAGTGCGAGGACGGAAAACCATCCGACGGAGAAGGTCCGAAAGGGCTGAGGGATCCGGAAGTCGATTTCAGCGTCCAAGGCTGTGAATGGTAGGAGGACGCTAGACCTCAACCTTGCCCCCGGGTAGCGCCATCTTCCGGGCAATCGCTTGCTGAACTTGTCGCGTGTACAACTCCAGCAGCTGGTTCCTCCTATCGAACCGCACCAGCTCGTAGGCGGCCCCCACTATGGTCCAGTTCAGGTGCCGTAGTTGTCGCCTCACCTTCACGACCTCCTCGACGCTGATCCCCAGGGCCAGCGCGATCTCCTGCTGCGTGGCACCTCGGCGACTGAGCAGCTCCAGGGGATGGAACGCGGTCTTCGGGGCTGGCCGGGGAGGCATGGGAGGCACATCGTATCGAACATTCGTTCCCTCTCGCGGTGTAGGAGGGGGCACCACCGCCAGCGGCTTGAGATCAGGCCGAGTGAAGAGCTCGGCGGCTACTACCGTGCCGTAGACGACGGCGCAGGCGGGACCGGCGCTCTGCGACCGAACATTCTGTAATGTTGGGCGAGTACCAATTGCAGACCGGGGGAGGTAGCGAAAGTGGCACACCCGAATGTTGATCTGCTTCGTCGCACCGATGACGCCGTGGCGAAGGGTGATTTTGAGACCTACTTCGCTGGATACACCGATGACGTCGTTTTCCACATGGGAGGCGATAACAAGCTGACGGGTGACTACCGGGGGCTTGAGCAGGTCAAGCAGCTCCTGGTTCGGTTCATGGAGGCTGGCGGTGAGTTGGCCATCGACACCCACGCCTACCTCGCCGATGATGATCACGGGGCGGCGCTGGTGCGCTTGAACCTCAAGCGAGACGGCAAGACCTTCGCGACAAACGAGGCCTTCGTCTATCACTTCCGCGACGGGAAGATCTCCGAGGTTTGGTACCAGCCGTTCGATCAGGCGGGCGTGGACGCCTGGATGGGGAAGTAGCCGCGCCAGTAGTCCCCTGACTCCAGGTCAGGCGGAGTGGAGGGCGGCGTCCATCGCCTTAGCGGCGTCGCCCAGCAGAGCCTGGCGACGTGGCTGTAGGTGTTGAGGGTCCGCTTTGTACCTAGGAGGTAGGTGGTCGCAGACGGAGGAGTACCTTGCAGTGGTGCTAGCCAGACTCCGGACCGTGCCGGGACTTCTGTTGCTGCTGGCGACCGCGGTGGTGGCTGTGTTGGTTGCCATCCTGCTGGTGGGAGTCAATCCGCTTCAGATAAAGTGCCTGAAGCGCATCGACCACACGACGATTCGTGTGCTTGGTGTCTCAACGACTGCCCAAGTAGTTGTCCAGTGCCGGAGTGGTTTCAAACCCCCCGTGGTTCCCTGGCGAAGGCCGCCAACTGTGCCTATTTACTGTGCCTTAGCCGGTGCAACGTAGTGCAATTTAGGGACAGCCCGGGGGATCTGCTGAGATCAATCGCGGGTCGGCCCGGTGAGATTTGAACTCACGACCTGGGCTTTATAAGAACCCCGCTCTAACCAGCTGAGCTACGGGCCGTGCTGCGAAGGATAGTCGCTCCAGTCGGTCATCCCTAGAAGGGCTCAGACCACCAGGTTGACCTGCCGGTCCGGAACCACGAAGACTCGCTTGACGGTAGCGCCGTCCAGCCACTGCCGAATCCTAGGCAACGCCAGCGCCTGGTGCTCAAGCTCGTCGGCCCCGGTGCCGGCCGGGACCGTGATCTGGTCGCGTTTCTTGCCGTTGATACAAACCACCACCACAACCTGCTCGTTGGTTATCAGTGACTCGTCGGCAACCGGCCATGGTTGCTGGTGTACCGAGTAAGTTCCGCCAAGTCGCTCCCACAGTTCTTCAGCAAGATGCGGGCAGTAGGGGGCCAGCAACGGCGCCAACGTCTCCAGGGCAACCCGAGGAACCGGGCCCTGGTGCCCACGCAGCTGCTTGACAAAGATCATCATCGCCGCGATCGCGGTGTTGTACTTGAGCTCGGGAGTATCGATGGTGACCTGACGAATGCAGCGATGGCGTGCCCGAGCCAGCTCGCGCGGCTCGGTGGAGTCTGCGCCCGCGTCGGGTACCCGGTCGAGCAACCGCAGAACTTGGTTCAGAAAACGAGACGGACCGTTTATCCCTGTGTCGATGAAGTTGCCACTGTCTTGATAGGGGCCCAAATAGAGCAGATAGAGTCGAAAGGCATCAGCCCCGAAACGGTCAATGTACTCATCAGGAACCACCACGTTGCCACGGGATTTAGACATCTTGGCGCCGTCCATCACCAGCATGCCGTGAGCCCGGAAGCGGGTGAACGGTTCATCAAAGTCGAGGTACCCCAACTGCTTTAGAGCCATGCACACAAACCGCGAGTAGAGAAGATGCAGCACAGCGTGTTCGTTGCCGCCGTCGTAGTAGTCGACAGGCAACCACTTCTTGGTGAGCTCTCGATCGAAGGCTACGTCGTCTCGAGTGGCTGAGGGATAGCGCAGGTAATACCAAGCGCTGTCCAGAAAGGTGTCGGAGACATCGGTGTCACGCTGTGCAGGTCCGTGGCAGATTGGGCAGGTGGTGTTGAGGAAGTCGGGGTCACGAGCTAGGGGCGACTCGCCGGTGCCCAGAGGCCGGAAGTCGGCGATGTAGGGCAGCAAGACCGGGAGCTGGTCCTCTGGGACCGGGACTACCCCGTCTCGAGGGCAGTGAATCGCCGGGATCGGCGGCCCCCAGTAACGCTGGCGTGAGATGCCCCAGTCACGCAGCTTGTAGCTGACGTAGGGCTGGCCCAAGCCCTCCTCGACCAGCGCCGCGGTGATAACCTCGCGGGCCGGATCCGGCGCGGCCAGCCCGTCGAACTGTCCGCTATTGATCAGCACCCCGGAGCCGGCGTGGCTGCCCTCGCCCTCTCCGCCCGAGACCACTCTCACCTCGGGAAGTTGTCGTGCCAGGGCGAAGGCGTGGTCGCGCGGGTCGTGGCCCGGCACCGCCATGATCGCTCCGGTGCCGTACCCGGAGAGGACGTAATCAGCGCTGAAGAGGGGCACGGGGCGGCCGGTGAGCGGATGTCGGGCATCTCGGCCGAGCGCCACCCCCCGGGTCGAGTTCTCGTCGCCGCGTTGGCCAGCGATGCGGCGCCGCGCTGCCTCGGCAACGAACTCAGCCACCTCGGAGCGCCGCTCAGGTGCGCTCAGCTCGAGCGTGCGCGGGTGATCCGGTGCCAGCACCATGAAGGTGGCGCCGAAGATGGTGTCGGGCCTGGTTGAGAACACTCTCAGCGGGTCAGTACCTCCGACTGGGAAGTCGATCAGAGCTCCCTGGCTTCGTCCAATCCAGTGGCGTTGGAGCAGTTTGGTGCTCTCCGACCAGTCCAGCTGGTCCAGGTTGGCGAGCAGGTGCTCGGTGAAAGCGGTAATGCGCAAAAACCACTGCTCCAGCTCTCGCTCCACGACCACCGCACCGCAGCGTTCGCAGGTGCCATCCGCCAATACCTGCTCGTCGGCGAGCACGGTCAGATCCTGCGGACACCACTTGACGTTGCGGCGGTCCCGGTACGCGAAGCCACCCTTCCAGAGGGTGACGAACAGCCACTGAGTCCATCTGTAGTAGGCGGGATCGGTGGTGTCCACCGTTTTGCTCCAGTCGAACTGGGCCCCCAGTCTCTCCAGCTGACCGCGAAACCTGGCCACATTGGCTGCGATCAGTTCGGTGGGATGCTTGTCCATCCTCAGCGCGAAGTTCTCGCTGTGGATGCCGAAGGCATCGAATCCAATCGGCTCGAAAACGTCGAAACCCTGCATGCGCTGAAAACGGCCGTGGGCGTCCGCTCCTGAGAAGGCGAACATGTTGCCGACGTGCAGCCCCTCGGCAGACGGATAGGGGAACATCATCAGGTTGTAATAGGGATTCCGGGCGTGCTCCAGGTCCACCTGATTGAGCCCGGACTCGCGCCAGCGGGACTGCCACTTGGCCTCGATGGCGTGGTGATCGTAATCAGAAGCCATGGGTGGTCGTTGATGATACCGACCCCTATCGGGTGATCTCAGGCGGTCGCATATACTCCGGCCCGGTACGGCTCCCGGGACGGACTCGGGTAAGCGACTTTGGCGATAGCGAGGAGACGAATTGGCGGAGACACAGCTGCCGGCAGAGAAAACGGCTGCCCGCAAGGGCAAGCCGCGCCTGCGAGCAGGCCGCAACCTCAAGGAACGCCACAATTTCATCGGCTTCCATGGCCACGGCCTGCTGGCGCTGATCTTTTTCGCGATCCTTGCACTGTCGGTTTTGGGGGTCGGGCTTGGCGTCGCCTCTGTCACCATCTTCTCGATCGGCAAGCCCGCAGCCAGACACGCCGCGGTCGGTACCTCCCCAAGCTCCTCGCCCTCGGCGAGCGCCCTGGTCGGTCACCCCATCGACGGCACCATCGTCGGGATCTCCCTCGGTGAGAACCAGATCGCCATCCAGCCGGCCGGCGAGCAACCGGTCCTGGCCACCATCACCGCCACGTCGGCGATCACCCGCGCGGGCGCACCCTCCTCACTGGGGCTCCTCATTCCCGGAGACGCGGTCATCGTCACCTTCGGCGCCGGTCCCAAGGGGACTCTGATCGTGGTGACCCTCGACGACATAGTCACGGTGGCGGGCAACCAGCCCAGCGGGCCCCTGACCCCTCTGCCTGGTGTCACCCCGACCCCGACTCCTACCCCGAGCCCGACCCCGCCACCAACCCCGACCCCGACGCCAACCGGCGGCGGTCCGATCCCGGTGCCGAGTCCCTAGCCCGACCGCTGACTCTCAGAGCGTGGCAACCACCCGGGGCAGCTCGATCCCTCTTCTCGCCAGGACCGCGAAGGGCGCCTCGGCCGAAGCTCGGGCGACCTCCTCCAGGGCCAATCCACTGCCCTCCAGCAGCTTCTGGGCCCGGTCTGCGGTCAACAGGCTCTCGGGTCGATGGGCGTCGGAGTCGAGCACCAGAGAGGCGCCGACCTTGAGGGCCACCTGGGCGACGTGGCCGTTGGTGAGCCCGTGCAGGCCGGCGGCGCTGATCTCGAGATGGACCTGGTGAGACTGAGCCTGCTCGGCGGCCTCAAGTGAGATCAAACCCGGGTGGCCCAGGATGTCTACATCGGAGCATCGGCTGGCCGCCAGGTTGAGTCCAGGCTGGGGGAAGTCGCCCAGGGTCTCCCCGTGAACCACCACCAGCTGCGCACCTAGAGAGCGGGCCCTGGCCGCAACCTTAGCCAGCCGCTCAGGTGGGACCCGGGTGACCTCAACGGCGGGGACGGCGGCGATGCCCAGCTCATCAGTCACCTGGAGACAGGCGGCCACGATCTCGGGGACCCGGTGCTCGACGGTGCCCTCGTCGACGTGGTCGCTGCAGACGTAGGCGGCGTAGCCGTTCTGTTGACAGCGCCTGGCCATCACCATCGGGCCCGCATGGCCGTCAGAGATAGTCGTATGAGTGTGAAAGTCGAAGAGCGGCACCTGCCCAGCTTATGGGAAGGTCTGCGCCAACTGACGCTGACCCGAAGCGGCTTCAGGCAGCTGGCGGGTGGGGAGGTGTGGCCGCCAGTCGCAGAAGCACTCCATCGCGCAGTCCCCGCTCCGTGACCACCAGTTCCTCGGCCTGGAAGTGCTCAAGCAAGCCTCGAAGCACCAGAACCCCACCCGCCATGAGCCGGGAGCGGGCCGGGCTGAGCCCGGTGCGCATCGCCAGCTCGGCGCTGGAGTGAACCATGGCCAGCCCCACGGCACGCTCGACGGCCTCTCGGTCGAGGGTGGTCCAGGCTTCGTGGTCCCCCTCCCCACGGAGTGAGTCGGCGGAATCCACGAAGGGGCGCCAGATGCCCAGCAGCACCGGTAGGTTGGCGGCGGTTCCCCCGGTGGCGATCAAGACTCCCGCTATAGCGGGTGCCGGGGCCTCCTCCAGGACCATCGAGATCCTGGTCTCGGCATCCACCCGCTGGCGCTCGCTGGGGGGATCGTCAGCCCGGGTGATCTGGAGGATCCGATCCGAGCCCAGCTTGAGGCTGACCCCATCCTTGGGGCGGCTGCCGGTGCCGTGAACTATCTCCGTGCTGCCCCCGCCGACGTCGATGACCGTCGCGGGAGCATCGGCGGCAACGTAAAAGGAGGTCCCGCCCAGGTAGCTGAGGCGCGCCTCAGCCTCGCCCGTCAGGATCCGAAGCTGCTCGCGGGTGCGCTCCCGGATCTGGTCGCGGAGTACGGGGCCGTCAGCGGCGTTGCGGATCGCCTCGGTGCCTACCACTCCCACCCGCTCGGCGCCGTCCTGGCGAGCCTGCTCGACTAGGTTGCTGACCAGTTCGGCGGTTTGATGGAGCAGTTCGGGACCAAGTTCGCGGGTCGCCGCCACCCGGCGTCCCAGGGCCAGCAGCCGGACAGCATGACGGCGCTCGCTGGTTCCCTCGTCGCTAACGGTTGCGACCAGGAGGTGAACGGTGTTGGAGCCGACATCGAGAGCTGCCAGGCGTCGCTTCAGAGTTCCTCATCCTCGTCTTCGGTGGGCTCGAGCCGGACCAGCACATTGCCGGTACCGTCAAGGCGCACGTCGAAGTGCTTCACGAAGATGGCGTCCGAGATCGGGGAGATGCCGGTTCGGACGTCATAGGTCTCGCCGTCGAGAGGGCAGGTGACGATGTGGCCCCGCAGTTGTCCCTCCCCGATCGAGCCTCCGCTGGCGCAGGAATTCTCGAGTGCGTGGAAGACGCCGTCGACGTTGAAAACCGCCACCTCGACGCCATCGGCGTCGATCACCCGCCCGGTTCCCTGGGGGATGTCGGCTACTTTGCAGACCGGGGCGAAGCCAGCCACCGCCGCGATTATGCCGAAGTGTGGTCGGGTCAGCGCTGCGCGACAAGATCGCGACCCGACGTAGGGTCAGCGCATACCCGGGCTGTAAGGAGTCTCCCCCCGATTACGATTCCGGCATCCGGCTCCGCTGCAGGACCTGCCAGAGCGCAAGAGCGCTCAGCCCGCCTCGGCGTCAATCACCCAACCGGTTTAGGCCCTATGAATGATCGCCCAGAACCTCGCGGAGACCGATTCGACCACCCGACGAAGTCTCGTTTGGGTCGCCGGATGGCCCGCTTCAACCGGCTGGTGACCAACCACCTGACCGTGCGTTTCGCTGGGAGCTTGCCCAACTTCGGGATCATGGTGCACACCGGACGGCGATCGGGCAAGCAGTATCGGACTCCGGTCAATGTCTTCCCAACAACGGATGGCTTTCGGGTCGCGCTGACATACGGGAGCGACTCCCAGTGGGTGCGCAACGTGATCGCCGCAGGCGAGGCTCGCCTCATCACGAGACGAAGGGAATACCGCCTGGCCCACCCCGAGTTCGTTCATGACCCACGCCGCCGCGGCGTTCCACTGCCGATGCGCTTGATGCTCAGGTTGGTCGGAGTCGCGGACTTCCTCAGCCTCCGCGTGGCTAACCAGTCGACGGGCGGGTGATACCGCCGCCGTCTGCTGACCCCGCGGCCCCCGGCCGCAGGCCGGTCACAGGTGGTCGGCGGCTCGCTTGCGGCCGACCAGAAAGTACGCGATCGACCAACCGGTATTCACCGCGCTTGCCAGCCGCCATAGGCGCTTGCTGCCGCGAACCTGAGCTGGCGTCCGGCGCCGAAGCGATCTCCATGTGAGGGCTGTCACCGCCAGGTGTACAGCAAAGATGGATGCGAGGAGGGCAGGGCTGGGGCGGCGTCGGTCCACTAGCTGATTATCCCAGCCGACAAATCCGTGACCGAAGGTTGATCGACCAGGGCTAGTGCACGGATCGCCGTGGTTCCGGCTGGCGGCCTAACGCGCCGCGGATCTCACCAATGACGTGCCGATCTCGCTCCTGATCGAGGGCGCCGGCTAGCGCAGCCAGCCCGGGATTCCCTCCCAGTTGGCCCAGCGCCCAGGCGCTGGCCCCCCGCACCAGCGGCGAACGATCCTCGCGCAGGGCTCTGGCCAGAGCGGGCACGGCGGAGCGGTCGCCGGCGTTACCCAGAGCTATCGCGGCGTTGCGAGCCAAGCGCTCGCGGCCGCTGCGGTACATGGTGGTGGAGCGGAACCGCGCCTGGAATCCCTGTTCGGACAGAGACAGCAGCTCGATCAGGTCTGGAAAGGGCACCGGACCGCTCCGGCTCGACGACGGGCCGACCGGGACGGGTTGAGGTCCGAGCCGGGCATTGATCGGACAGGCCTCCTGGCAGAGGTCACAGCCGAACACCCACCCGCCCATGAGGGAGCGCATCTGCTCGGGGATCGGCCCCTGATGCTCGATAGTCAGGTAGCTGATGCATCGTGGTGCGTCTATGACACCGGGAGCGACCAAGGCGCCGGTCGGACAGCTGGGCAGGCAGGTCCGACAGCTGCCACAGCTCTTCTGGGAGGGCCGATCCTGGCCCAGCTCCAGGCTCAGAACCAGCGACGCCAGGAGCACGTACGAGCCCCCCTGGGAGGTGATCAGCTGGGTGTGCTTCCCGCAGAAGCCCACCCCGGCGCGCTCAGCGATGGCCCGATCCAGAGCGCGGCCGTGATCCACGAACCGGTGCCAGCGCAACCCCGGATTTCGCCGCGACAGGCTCGCGACCAGGCTGTGCAGGGCTCGATCCAGCCGTCGGTGGTAGTCCTCCCCCAGAGCGTATGCCGCAATGCGGCCCCGAGGCCGCCCCGGCCTGGCAGCTGGCTGAGGGGGAGGAGCGAGGGCGGCCACTGCGGGCCGGTAGGGATATGTCAGAGCCACCAGGCTGCGGCCCCAGGGGAACCGCCTGCCCAGGTCGGCGGCCTGGGTGATCCGCTCCTCGGTGTACCAGGGCATTCCCGCCAGGCGGCCTGCGGCCAGGGCCTGGCGAGCCCGGTCGGCGGCCTCATCGAAAGGAGCGAGATCGGTGACCCCGACCTCGGCGAAGCCCTGACGCCGCGCCTCAACCTCCAGCAGGCGACGGGTCTTCAGGGTGTCCACTCGAGCCGTAGCGAGGACCATGGACGACGCCACCCGGGCATTGTGCGGCCCCGCTTTGCCATGATTTGGCGGTGACTGACTCCGAGTTGACCGCGCGGGTGCGCGGCGTGGTCGCCTCCGGGCCCGCAAGTGACAGCCTGTTGGTCACCCAACCACGACCCGGAGAGGTGGTGATCCAAGCCCACCCCAGCTCCAATTACGTGGTGGTCCTCACCCCCGGGGTCCGGGCGGTGGTGGAGTCCGCTCTGCGACGATGGATCCCGGACCTGCGCCAGGTCCGCTTCGACCCCCATCACTGACCTGTCCGGGCTCCCCAGGAAAGGGGGCAAAAATGGGCGACGGGAGTGACCGGTATCCCGAGCCGAGAACTTAGGAGAGCGTGAGCATGCAGGCCAAGCCCAGCGATACCGCGATCACCGCCATAACCGCCGATGCCCTGGTGGTCCCCTACTTCCAAGCCGAGCCTTTGGGTCCGGCGGCGGTCGCCGTCGATCAGGCGTTGGAAGGCATCCTCAGCCAGATGCGGGCCGACCACGAGGCGACGGGCAAGTTCCCCGAGAGGACTGTGGTCCCCACCATGGGCAGGCTACCCACCCCCAGGGTCGTCTTTCTGGGCCTGGGACGTCCCCAAGAGCTGGATGGCTACCGGCTTCGGAACGCGCTCCAGTTCACGGTGCGTCAGATCCGCCGCTTCTGTCCCCGCCTGGCGCTTCTAGTCGACCCAGGACTGGCCGCGGAGCTGGCGGCGCAGGACCCCCTTCAGGGGGAGACCCTGGCCGTCTGCCGAGCAATTGCCGAGGGGGTGGCGCTGGGCAACTACCACCTGGGCCAACTCAAGACTGGAGAGGACGCTAGCGCCATCGAAGAGCTGGAGGTAGTGGGGCTGGGGACGGCATCGGGAATAGGTGATGCCCTCAGCGAGGGGGTCGAGATGGGGGAGGTGACCAACCGGGCTCGGATGCTGCAGTGGCAGCCCAGCAATGAGCTCACCCCAACTCGGTTGGCGGCCGAGGCCGAACGGGTGGCCAAAGAAGGCAAGTTGGAGTTCGAAGTGCTGGAGCGTGCGGACATGGAGAAGCTGGGAATGGGTGCTCTCCTAGCGGTCGCCAGAGGCTCCCATGAGCCCCCCAAGCTGGTCTGTCTGCGCTATCGGCCCAAGGTCAAGTCCAATTCCAAGAAGGTGCTGGCTCTGGTCGGCAAGGGAATCACCTTCGACACCGGCGGCATCTCCCTCAAGCCCAACGCCGGGATGGTCGATATGAAGGCAGACATGAGCGGGGCTGCCGCAGTCATCGAGACCATGACCCTTGTCGCCAGGATGCAGGCCCCGATCGAGGTCCTGGCGATCGCCGCAATCACAGAGAACATGCCCGGTGGCGGTGCCATCAAGCCCGGGGACGTGGTCACGGCCATGAACGGCAAGACGATCGAGATCAACAACACTGACGCCGAGGGTCGCCTCGTTTTGGCGGACGCGCTAGGTTATGCCGCCAAGCGCGGTGCTTCCCACTTGGTCGACGTGGCGACCCTGACCGGATCGGCGGTGGTCGCCATGGGGCGCGTCGTGACCGCGGCAATGGGTACCAGTCCGCTGCTCATGGAGCAGCTGCGCCGTGCCGGCGCATTGGCGGGGGAGAGGATCTCCGAGCTTCCGTTGAATCCCGAGTACAACATTGCCCTGATCACCGACATCGCCGATATGCACAACACCTCGGGGACCGGGGACGCCGGCTCAATCTATGCCGCGGTCTTCCTGCGCGAGTTCACCAACGACCTACCCTGGGTTCACCTCGACATCGCCGGCACCGCCTACCACACCGCCGACCTGCTGGGGCGGCTGGTGCCCAAGGGCCCCTCGGGGGTGATGACCCGAACCCTGGCCCACCTCCCGTTCCAGATGCTCTAGCTGGTCTCGTCCACCAGCTCGAAAAGCGGGGGATCACCGAGCCCCAAGCGCCTTACCCTCCCTTCCTGTTCCAGTTTGAGCAGGTGAGCTAGGACCGTCCCTGACGCCATGCCCAACACCGCGGCGGGATAGGTGGCGTAGAGCCGGGCTACCAGTTGGTCGGGGCCGCTAGGCCCCAACCCCAGCTGGTCCAGGATCTGGGCCTCCCGCTGCAATCGGTGGGCGATCAGCTCCCTGATGGCGACCGCGGCGTCCTCGATGGGCTCGCCGTGACCCGGGAGAAGCCGGAGTGGTCGCAATTCCATGACCCGCTCGAGGGAGGCGAGGTAGGCCACCATCTCGCCATCCGGAGGTAACACCAGGCTGGTCGTTCCCTCCAGCACGTGGTCGCCGGTGAAGAGTACCCGGGCTGACTGGTCGAAGAAGCAGAGGTGATCCGAGGCGTGACCCGGAGTGTGGATCGCGATCAGTTCGAAAACACCGACCAAGAGCCGGTCGCCGTCGTGGAGCGGCAGGTCGGAAGCCTGGTCGGCGCGGCGGAAATGAACCGCCAGGGGAGCCCCGGTCAGCTCACATAGTCGGGCGGCGCCATCGAGATGGTCGCTGTGATGATGGGTGCAAGCGACAGCGACCACACGGCCCTGTCGTCTGGCGGTCTCCGCCACCCTGAGCAGATGGGACTCATCGGCCGGTCCAGGGTCGATGACGATGGTCTCCCCCTGGCCGTAAATCCAGGTGTTGGTGCCGGATCCGGTGAGGGGGCCGGGGTTGGGCGCCCTCACCAGCAGGATCTCGGCCCTCTCAGTCAC
>JBAUWA010000112.1:0-15841 GCA_049583555.1 Candidatus Dormiibacterota bacterium
GGCCGGATCCGCCCCATGACCCGGCCGGCTCTCCCAGCCGGCATCTGCTTCGACTACGGCTCCACCCTGGTCGAGTTCAGCCGACCGGTCGCCGCAATAGCCGCCGCCGGTGAGGATCTGGCAGGAAAGCTTCCACTCGGGGGAAGCGCCTGGCACGGCACCGCCGGTGAGTTCGCGGTGGCCCTCGATCTACTGCTTGACCGCCTGATCGCCGAGGGCCACCGGGAGCTCGGCACCCGCGAGGTGGATATCGAGGGGATCCGCAAACAGGCGATCCAGCAGCTGCTCGGCTGCGATCTCAACCCCGAGCTCGACGCCGAGTTGGAGGTTGGTCTGCAGCGCGCATGGGTGGCGGGCGCGCACCCGGTCGAGCCTGCGCTTAGGGTGCTAGATCAACTGAAGGCGCGTGGAGTGCGGATTGGGCTTTGTTCAAACGCCCCCTATCCACCCGCCCTGATGTACGAACAGCTGGACCGACTTGATCTCCGCCGGTATTTCGACGCCGTGCTCTTCTCGAGCGAAATTGGCTGGCGCAAGCCGGACCCTCGGATCTTTTCTGAGCTGCTGACACGCTTGGGCCTTCCCCCCGGCTCGGTGTGGTTCGTAGGGGACGAATGGGAGGCCGACATCGAAGGGGCTCGAAGGGTAGGAATGCGAGCCATCCTGACGCCTGCAGCTACCGCGCCCGACCAGGTCAGGGAACAGCTCAGCCACTGGGTCGACCTCGTGAAACTGGTGGGCTGAGCGGCGACGCGGACCCAGTCCAGCGTTAGCCCGAGCACTTCGTACACTTGAAGTAGATGCGCGTAAGCCAGCTGTTTGGCGCGACCAGACGCAGTGCCCCGACCGATGAGCTGGTTTCCCACCAGCTGCTCCTGCGGGCGGGATTCGTGCAGCAGTTGGCCACGGGAATCTTCAGTTATCTGCCCGTAGGTTGGCGGACCGAGCAGAAGATTCGCCGCATCATCCGCGAGGAGATGGACGCCATCGGCGGGCAGGAGCTGCGGATGCCGGTGGTCCAGCCCGCCGAGATCTGGGAGCGCAGCGGGCGCTGGAATAGCATCGACGAGGTCCTCCTCCGATTCCAGGATCGTCGGGGACGGGACATGGCCCTTGCGCTTTCACACGAGGAGGTGGTCGCCGATCTGGCGGCTGCCAATGTCAGCTCCTACCGCGAACTGCCCCGGATCGTCTACCAGTTGCAGACCAAGTTCCGCGACGAGCCGCGGTCGCGTGGCGGGCTGGTGCGAACCCGGGAGTTCACCATGAAAGACTCCTACTCGCTCGACCGCGACCAGGCGGGACTGGAGCGCGCCTACATGGCCCATTTCCGGGCCTATTTCAAGATCGCAGCGCGCGCGGGCATCCCGGTGGTGGCGGTGCTCAGCGATGTCGGGGTGATGGGGGGCAACCTGGCTCACGAGTTCATCTACCTCACCGAATCGGGTGAGGACACCTTGGTGCTCTGCGACAACTGCGGTTACGCCGCCAACCAGGAGGTGGCGGAGGCGGCTCTCCCCGAACCGGAGGTCCAAGCCGAGCGCGAATTGGAGGAGGTCGAGACCCCCGGCGTGGAGACGGTGGCCCAGCTCTCGGAGTTTCTCCAGGTCGATCCCTCTCGGATCGCCAAGACCGTTGCTTATATGGCCGAGCTCGGGCGCGGCCTAGCCCCGCGACTGGTGCTCGCCCTAGTCCCCGGCAACGCCGAGGTCAACCTCGCCAAGCTCCGGAATGCCACTGGCGCCGTCGATCTCCGACCCGCCACCGGGGAGGAGGTTGAGGCTGGGGGAGGCGTGCCGGGGTACATGTCTCCGCGAGGTCTGGCGACGGAGGCTGTGATCGTGGTGGCCGACGAGCTGATCTCTCGAAGACGAAATTTGGTCACCGGCGCCAACCGCAGAGGGTGGCACCTGCGCAACTTCAATCTGGCTCGGGACTCCCGGGTTGACGCGGTCATCCGCCTGGCCGCCGCTTCGGCCGGCGAGCCCTGCGGCAATTGCGGTGAGCCGCTACGGATCCGCCGGGGGATTGAGTACGGCAACATCTTCCAGCTGGGGACGAAGTACAGCGTCGCCATGGGTGCCCTCTACAACGATGAGGCAGGCCAGCAGCTGCCAGTGGTGATGGGCTCCTACGGCATTGGGGTAGGACGGCTGCTGGCATGCATCGCCGAGGAGCACCACGACGAGCGGGGTCTGACGCTGCCGATCGGATTGGCCCCCTACGAGGTGACGCTGATCTCGGTGGGAAGCGACAAGCAGGTCACCGACCTAGCCGACGAGACCTACCGGAACATGATGGAATTGGGGATTGAGGTCCTCTTCGACGACCGGGACGCCAGCCCCGGGGTCAAGTTCGCCGATGCCGACCTGAGGGGGATTCCGCTCCGAGTCACCATCTCGCCCCGCAGCCTCAAAGCTGACGGAGTAGAACTCAAGCGACGCAGCGGCGAGCCCCGCGTAGTGGCCGGGCCGGCAACCGTCGCCGAGGTGCAAGACGAGTTGAGGGGACTTCGAGCACAGGAGCTGGACCGGGTCAAATCCCAACTGGAGCCGATCGAGGCGCTCGCCGCCCGGACGTTCTCCCCGGCGAACTGACCTGGCGGGCAAGGCTTTGGCCAGCACCAGGACCATCCTCCACGTCGATCTGGACGCCTTCTTCGTCTCCTGCGAGCTCCTCCGCCGGCCGGAGTTGGTCGGCCTCCCAGTGGCGGTCGGAGGGGGTCATGAGTCTCACCCCGGTCAAGCACGCGAGCCGGGTCGGGGCGTGGTGGCCGCGGCTTCTTACGAGGCCCGCGCCCATGGGGTCCGATCGGCCCAACCCCTGGCCAGGGCGCTCGGGCTCTGCCCCGAGCTGGTGGTGTTACCCGTCGACATTGCCGAGTACGCCCGGATCTCGCACCAAGTCTTCTCAATCCTGGCTGAGTACACGCCGCTGGTCGAGCCCGGCTCGCTCGACGAGGCCTTCCTCGACCTCACCGGGGCTGACCTCCTGAACCAAGGCGGCGAGGCCGTGGCGAAGGAGATCACCTCCCGCTTGGCAGGGGAACTGCGCCTGCCCTGCTCGGTCGGGGTAGCGACAACCAAGGTCGTCGCCAAGGTCGCCTCCGACCTGCGTAAGCCCAGGGGCCTGGTGGTAGTGGCCCCCGGCGCCGAGGCCGAGTTCATGGCACCGCTCGCGGTCGAGCGCCTGCCCGGGGCCGGGCCCAAGACCACGGCCAAGCTGAAGCTGCTGGGAATCGACACCCTGGGCAAACTGGCGACCGCGCCCACCAGCCTTCTGATCGAGACGCTCGGTCCCAATAGCGAAACCCTTCAGCTCCGGGCTCGGGGAGTCGACCCCTCACCGGTCGTCGTGCCCGGCGTGCCCAAGTCGATCAGCCGCGAGGAGACCTATTCCAAGGATCTGGTTTCCCGCAAGGAGTTGGGCGAGCGCCTGTCTGCGCTTTCGGCCGGGGTGGGGTCTCGGTTGCGGGCATCATCGCTGGCGGCGCACTCGATCGCTCTCAAGGTGCGCTTCGCGAACTTCGAAACCGTCACCAGGACCAGACGCCTTCCCGAGGCGACCTTCGCGGATCTGGAGTTGGAGGCGGGCGCGCTGCAACTCTTTGAAGAGGTCTGGAGCCGGGGCCAGGCGGTCCGCCTCTTGGGGGTCGGTGCCGAGGGACTGAGCGAGGTCAGGCAGATGAGCCTCTTTGAGAGCGGAGGAGAGCGCGACGAGCGCCTGGACCTGGCCTTGGATCGCCTCCGGGGCCGTTTTGGCGGCCACGCGATCTCACGAGGGACGGCGTCGCTGGATGACCCGATCGACTGGAACCGGGACCACCTCCGCCATCTTGGCGACGGTTAGGGGCTCGATCGGTCTCCCAGCGCGGACCGTATGATCTGGGCACCCAGGTGGGACCGCCGCACCGGCTCTCAGGCAGACTCGGGCGGCGAACCGTGGTGAGAGGAGTTGGCAGCGATGACCGGGCACAGCTCTCACTCGACGTGAAGACCGAATTCCGCTTCTGCCCGAGCTGCGGGTCGGAGCTGCAGTCCCGCCAGATCGAGGGCCACGACCTTCCCGCCTGTCCCAGCTGCGATTTCGTTGGCTGGAAGGGGCCGAAGGTGGCGGTGGCACTGGTGGTCCGGGACGTGCAGGGCCGGATTCTGCTAATCCGTCGGGGGATCCCGCCCGGCCAGGGAGGCTGGGCCTTTCCCGGCGGCTACGTCGACGACGAGGAGGAGCCTGCCAGGAGCGCGGTCCGCGAGTGCCTCGAGGAGACCGGGTGTCAGGCGGCCGTGGATGACCTCGTCGGTGTCTTCCATGTGGTCAGCGAAGACGAAGCCCTGGTCGTCCTCGCCTACGGCGGTCACTTGGTCGGCGGGGCGGCGACGCCAACTGCAGAGGCGCCTGAGCTGGCCTGGTTCGAGCCGGATGGAATCCCACCCCTCGTGTTCTCGTCCCATCGGCGGGCGTTCCAAGCCTGGCAGGCGGGCCTGGCGCTGGTCAGCTGACTTGCTAGGGATGATCCGCCGCGGCTGCCTGGGATGTCTGATCCCCCTTTTGGCGCTGGCCCTCCTGGCCTACGCTATTCACCTCTGGACCACCCCTCCCGGCTATTCCCACGTCAATCCCGCACCTCCGGGTACGCTTCAGCTGGCGGAGGCGCAGGCGGTTGCTGCAGCGCTGTCCGGCGGTCAGTCGGTGGCGGTCGTCCACCTGACCGATGCCGAGGCCACCAGCCTGTTGCAGAACAGCCTGGGAGGTTATGACGGCCTCTCCAACTTGGAGGTGCACGCGCTCAAGGGACGGGTGGTGGTCAGTGGCCAGACCAGCATCCTCAACCACCCGCTAGTGATAAGCGGACCGGTCGTCTTCGGCGGAGAGGGAGGAAGCCGCATCAAGCTGCGGTTCACCGGACTCTCGATCGGGCAGATGACGCTACCCAGCCTCATCCCTCAAGCACTGGCTCGCGGCTTCCATCCCGCCTTCGCACTGGCGCTGATCGCTGGCGACGATGACCTGAGCTTCTCTTGCGAAGCTGCCCGACCCAACGACCTGATCGTCGGCGTCACCTTTGGCCAGGGCAAGCCCGCGGCCGGCGTTGACGCCTGCAGCGCCAGATCATGACTGAGGACCGAGCCCGCGACTTCACCCATCTCAATCGCAAGGGCCAGGCGCAGATGGTGGATGTCGGCGACCGCCCCGTGACCGATCGTGAGGCAACCGCCGAAGGCGAGGTGAGGCTGAACCAGGTGGCCTTTGCGGCGATCGCCGAGGGTAATGTCCCAAAGGGGGAGGTCCTGCAGGTGGCGAGGCTGGCGGGCATCATGGGCGCCAAGCGAACCCCCGATTTGATCCCCCTTTGCCACCCCTTGACCCTGACCCACGTGGCTGTCGATGTGTGGCTGGGCAGCGACGCGGGCCAGGTCAAAATCCGCGCCACGGTGCGTTGTCAGGGGGCCACCGGGGTCGAGATGGAGGCGCTCACCGCCGTGGGTGTCGCCGCACTCACCGTCATCGACATGGTCAAGAGCCTGGATCCGTGGGCTCAAGTTGGTGCCATCTCGCTGCTTTCGAAGCGGGGCGGTCGATCGGGCGAGATGCTCCGGCCCGGCCTTGAGGCGGACGACGCGGGCGAAGGCTGAGGTGGCCGCGGCAAGTGGCTTGGGAGCCTCCCGCGAGCGCGAGCTGCGCGAGCTCCTCTACCTGCAGAAGCTAGCCCTGGAGGCTGCCTCAACCATGGAGCGGGACGAGCTCCTCTCGCTGGTGATCAGGGAGACCACCGGGGTCATGGACGCCGACGTCTGCTCCCTCTACCTGCACGATCAGGCCCGTCGCGGCTTGGTCCTGACCGCCACCAACGGCCTCAATCAGGCGGCGGTGGGCCGCGTCGTGCTGGCCCCCGGGCAGGGCATCACCGGCACGGTCGCCGCCTCACGTGAACCCTTGTCGGTGGCCGACGTGGCCGCTGACGCCCGCTTCAAATGGATCGAGGGCCTCGACGAGGAGCGATTCACCTCAATGCTTTCGGTGCCGATCGTGGCCGGCCCCCGAATGGTGGGAGTCCTCAACGTCCAGACGGTCATGCGCCGAGAGTTTCGAGCCGACGAGCTGGCCTTCCTCTCCGCCATCGCCGGCGCCCTGGCGGGAGTGCTGGAGAGGAGCGAGTTGCAGCATCGGCTGGAGCAGCAGCTGGATGAGATCCAGTTGTCCCAGACCGTCCACGAGCGCTTCACCGAGCTGGCGCTCTCGGGAGCAGGTTTGCCCAAGATCCTCGACAGCATTGCAGGCCTGGCCGGGGGTCAGGTGGGGCTCTACGACCCGCTCGGATTCCACCTCCAACACGGAGCCGGCAGCGGTCTCGCCGCCCGCCGGCTCAGCATCCCGAGCTCGATGACCGGTCGCTCTCCCTCTGGACCAGTTGGGCTGAGCCTGGCTCGTCCGCGCCTCGACCTGATCCTGGCGCCGGTACGCGCCGGCGAGGAGTTGGTGGCGGTCCTGGCGGTGGAGGGAACGCTCGAGGGCGCCAACGCCGGCAAGCGCCGGGCTCTGGAGCACGGGGCCACCGTGGTGGCCTTGGAGCTCTTGAAGGAACGGGCGGCCGCCGAGGTGGAGCGAAGGCTTCGGGGTGATCTCCTGGAGGGCCTGCTGACCCCGGGGCAGAGTCCCGAGGACATCGCCCGGCTCGCAGTGAGGGCAGAGCGCCTGGGTTATCGGATCCCCGACCAGGGCTGGGTCCTGGTGCTCGAGCCGGACGACGAGCGCTCCCTGTCGATGTTCCAGACCCCACCCCTCCAAGCGCGTCTGCAGCGAGACCTGAACGAGCTGGGGCAGCGACGGTTTCCGGGCTCGCTCGCGGTGACCCGTGCCACCTCCTCGGTAATCCTGATCCCGGCTCGCCCCCTGGCCGCCAGAAACGGCTCCGCCGAACCCGCCTCCCTGGCGGTTGAGGAGTTTTCACGAAGCGTCCTGGAGCTGGCCCAGGGTTTGGGTCGGCGTCTCTCCTTCTCAGTCGGAGTCGGTAACCTCGCCAACTCGGCTATGGAGCTGGCCCGGGCCCACGAGGAGGCGCGGCAGGCGCTGCGGTTGTCCCGCCGGGCCGGCAGAGCTGGTCACGTCACGTCCTACCGGTCGCTGGGAGCACTGCGGCTGCTGCTCGAGGTGAGGGACACCAGGGTTCTCGGCAAGTTCGTCGAGGAGACGCTGGGGCCCGTCCTTCACTATGCCGAGCGCCACCGCACTCCGCTCCTGCCCAGCCTCGAGGCGCTGGTGGGACAGAGCTGGAATCAGCGAGCGGCGGCCCGCCAGCTCCACGTGCACATCAACACATTGACCTACCGGGTTCAACGGATCGAGGATCTCCTCAACTCCTCACTCGACGATGCCGAGACCCGCGTGGTGCTCAGCGTTGCCCTCCAGGCTAGGCAGTTGCTTGCCAAGTGAGCCGACGCGGAGTGGTAGTTTCGAGGCAGTGATCATTCCACGGAGATGTCATCGATGCTGAAGCCCGGTGATGAGGTGCCTGACTTTCGACTCCGCGCCGGCACTGGTCAGACAGTCGACTCCCAAGCGTTGCGGGGGAAGCGCTGGGTGATCTACTTTTATCCCAAAGACAACACTCCTGGCTGCGCCATCGAGACTAAAGAGTTCGGGTTGGCACTTCCGGATTTCAGGACGCTGAACGTCGAGGTCTTCGGGTGCTCGGTGGGCGGAGTCGACGCCAAGACCAAGTTTGCCGAGGCCTGCGGCGCCCCGGATCTGCCTCTCCTCGCCGACGAGGATCACCACGTAGCTGAACTCTTCGGTGTTTGGAAGCCGAGCGAGGTTTCCGGGAGCATGGATGGCAAGGTCGCTCGCAGCACTTTCTTGATCAGCCCGGACGGGAAGGTGGAACAGGTTTGGGAGACGGTGCAGCCAGCAGGACACGCCGCCGAGGTTTTATCGAGCGCAGTCCACGACGCGCCATAAAACCGCAGCTTGACGAGGCTCTGGAGATGAACGGTGAAAGCAGGATATTTCCCATAGTTTTGCCAAGGATCTGGGGCTGACAAAGGGTGACTCCGTATCCGCCCAGGCCATCATTGCAACCTCGCTCAATCGCCCGAGAAGCAGGCCGTCTTTCGCTGGTCGCGACGATGCTCTATGACTCGTGCCTCCGCAGCTACGACCAATGCTCCAGCGGATCATCTGCTCAGAAGCGGCAGGATCGCGGACAGCGTCGAAACTGTGGGACCGGACCAATCCGGGTCGGGATCATATTGAAGCGGCCGCTGCCCGTCCGATCGTGTCGGCTTGAACTGGTAAGCGCTCATTCCAGCACGCATCGCACCGGTCAATTCGTGGCTGCCCCCGTCGCCCACATACAGACACTCCTCCGACGCCAGCCGAAGTTGGCTGCAGACTCGCTGGTAAAGGGCGCTAGCGGGTTTCCGGACGCCTTCGCTATAGGAGAAGACGGGTGCCTGAATCGGTGCTGTCCAATCCAACTCTCCCCACAGTTGCGGAGTTTCACCGGAACAATCGCTGATCAGGCCGAGACCAATCTCTCGGTCGCGCAGGACAGCGAGAAGCGATCGCACTTCTGGGTGAGGGTCGCCTAAGACCTCGCGAAACTGGGCAATCCGGTGCGTAGCGGCGCGCTCCACCAGCGCCCTCGAGGGGTGCTCGTCGATCATTGCGCAGAGCCGCTGCAACATCTCCGCCGGACCGCCGAGCTGACCGTCGGCTCGAAGCGTGTAGGTGGCGCCCATCAGTGCCTGGAATCGCGGCACCGCGACGCCAAGAATCTCAGCCACCTCGGCTATTTTGTCGGCGGCCGTCTGCTCTCCCCATCCCGCAACCAGGGTGCCGAAGAGGTCGAACACGACACCGCGAAGCACCACGCTGCGAGTGTAGGTAGCCGGGATCGAATACCGATCAGTCCGGCGGCGTGGCAGCTCCGGCGTGGCCCGCCTGGGTACTGGCCCGGGGCAGCCCAGCGATCATCTCCAAGGCGTGGGGCAGCGCGGGCCAGACCGCCTCCAGGCTCTCCTGGGTCGCCTTGAGGGCTCCCGGAAGCGCCAGCACCAAGGTGCGGCCGCTGACCACGGCGATCTGCCGGGAGAGGATGGCGTGCGGGGTGTGCTGCCGGCCTGCCGCCCGCATGGCCTCGCCGAACCCCGGAACCTCAAAGTCGCCGACTGACCGCACCGCATCTGGGGTGCGGTCGCGCGGGTGCAGGCCGGTACCGCCCGTGCAAACGATCAGGGCGGGATTCATTAGCCCCATGGTCTGACGGAGCCAGGCGACCACTTGATCGGGCTCGTCGGGTAGCAGGGTGCGAGCCACCAGGTCTCCAGGCAGCTCGAGTAGTCGCGCCGCAAGCCACTCCCCACTCGTGTCGTCCCGGCGGCCCGCCGCACCCTGGTCACTGACCGTGAGCAGGGCCACGGGCCACCGACCCATGACCTCAGGGACATCGCAGCGGTCATCCTGGCTCACTTCTCGGTCCCGATTCGCTCCTCGGCGAGGAGCTGGGCCAGCCGCCGATCGGGGATCAGGGCTTGAGCGAACTCTTGAAATCGGGAGCGCAGGGCGGCGTACTGGGTGGACAGAGCGGCATCGTCCTCGGCGGGGGCGAGCTGCCAGTCCTCCAGGTAGTGAATGCTGGTGAGCCCGGCTTGGAGAGACTCTTTGAGGCAGCCGAAGCAGGGCCGCATGGTGGTGTAGAGTGTCGCGCCCAAGGTCGACTGACCAAAACGCGCAGCCGCCAGGATCGAGTTCTGCTCCGCATGCACGCAGATGCAGAGGTCATATCCGCGCCCGGCCGGGTAGGCATCGGACTCTCGGTTGGCGCAGCGATGACAACCCCCCTCCGAGCAGTTGGGCATGCCGATGGGGGTGCCGTTGTAGCCGGTGCTGATGACTCGATCATCGCGCACGACTACGGCTCCAACCCGCCGGCCCAGGCAGTCGGCCCGGGTTCGCGCGGCCAGGGCGAGGAGAAAGAAATACTCGAGTTTGGACGGCCTGATCACGTCCGGACTGGTCATCAAGGGCAAGCCTCACGGCACAAACACACCTTGTGAGTTTGCCACGACCGGGCATTCAGCCGGCGTCTCGACTCCTGTCGCCCAACAAGGCCTTGTGCTGATTCAGGGAGACTGGAGCCATTGCGGAGGGCCACCAAGAATCAACGGGTGCGCGTCCGGTGCGCAGAGATCTTGAGCGCGGCCAGCGCTGTGGGCCAGCCTTTATGCCAAAGAACTAGGGCCACAGCAAGACATGAGTGCGCCTGAGCGTTGGTGCGCGAGCCGGCGTGAAACCTTTCCCGTCAGTCCGCTAACAGCTCCTTGGTGGTGACAACGGTTGCGAACTCTCCGTGAATGCTAGCTGCCGTGGCTCGACAGACTTCATCCGCAGTTAACTTGTCGCCGCCGGGACCGACCCGGTCGAAGGCATGAGTGGCGTCCTGCACAAACAATGTCTCGTAGCCGAGGTCGCCCGCCATCCGCGCTGTGGTCTCACAACAGTGGTCAGTTGCGATGCCACAGATGGCGAGTGACCTGATGTCGCGCGACTTCAGCCATGTGTCGAGGTCCGGTTGCCCATAGAACGCCGAGTGGACCTGCTTGGTGACAAGCAGGTCGGGCTCACCGGTCACAGCTGGCTTGAACGCGTTGCCCGGCTGGCCAGGCGCCAGTGGCGAGTCCGGACCTTCGTCGGAGTCGTGGCGGACGAAGACAACCGGTTCTCCCCTGGCGCGCCAGCCGCCGATCAGGGCCGCGACGTTGGCTTCGCACCCGGGATTGTTGCGCGGCCCCCAGACCGGGTCGTCGAAGCCGACCTGGACATCGATGACCACCAGAGCGCAGCGCTCTGGCGCCGACATCAGCCGGCGACGGCCTTCTTGATGGCCGGATCCAAGCCCGGGAAACGGTCGAGATACTCCGACCGTTCGCGACCGAGTCGCTGGACGATGGCCTGGTACTCCGCCTCGCGACCTTGGCGCTGATAGAGGCGGCGGGGTTGGAGCAGCTCGGGATCGTCAATCCCGGGTACTTCGGTAGCCACCTCGTAGCCGAAGTCAGGGTCGCGCTCCCAGCTGATGGTTCGTTCGGCGATGCCCTTGACCACCGCCGAGGACTGGGGGATGCGAATCTTCTTGGAGTTGGGGTCGCCGTCGCCGCCCCCCACCCAGCCGGTGTTGAGCAGGAAGGCTTCGAATTTACCTGCGGCGTGGAGCTCCTTGAAGCGGTTGCCCTGCTGAGAGTGGAGCAGCGGGAAGAAGGGATTGGTGCCGGGTACGCGCAGCGACTTGCCGGCTTCGGAGGCGCCTCCAGCAGCGGTGCCCTTGGTCTCCCCCAGCATGAAGTAGGCGGCGGCCTGTTCCACCGAGAGGCGCGCGACGGCTGGGATGATGCCGTCGTTGCGGTTGAGGATCAGGAGCGCCGAGACCGGGCCGATATCGCGAGCGTCGCGCGACCAACCGAGGGCCTCCATCGGAAAGACCGCCCGGCCGTTTTGGGTGTAGGTTTCGTCGAAGAAGTCAACCGGGCCTCCAACCTCCTTCTGGGAAACGTTCTCCAGATAGGCCACCCGAGAGGTCACCGCACCGTAGATAGTCGGCTCGTCCTCGGCGCTCAGGGCGTAGGTCTTGGCGAAGCAGCCGTTCTCGGAGCCGTAGACCTTGCCTGCGTCCATCAGTGCTACGAAGTCGTCCTGAACCGGCTTGCTGTCGTTCTGGCGGGTGAACGTGGTGGTGGTCTTGCCGGTGCCGGAGAGCCCCACGATTAGCAGGGTTCGCTCCCCCTGGCTGGTGGGTATGACCTTGCAGCCAGCGTGGAGGGCGAGGCCACCACGGTCGTAGACGAGCTTGTTCCACATTCGGAGCAGCCCTTTCTTGGACTCGCCGAAGTAGTCAGAGTTGAAAACCCGGGTGATCCCGGCCTCGAGATCGACCGCGATCAAGCGGTCTTCCGGGTAGCCGAGGGCGCTCAACTCGGGAGTGTAGATGAGGGTGAACTGAGGGCGGAACTCCCCGCCGCCCTCCCCGTCCTTGAATAGCAGGTGGTCCTGCATCCCGGCGATATTGGCTCCCGCTTCCTCGATCACCAGCCGAACCGGGGAGCGAAACGGGGGATCGTTGTTGATGTATCCGTCGATCACGATCACGTCCTGGTCGCGGAGGTAGTCCTCCTGGAGCCGGGCCATCCGTGCCCCCTCCTCCGCCGAGATGGTCTGGCTGGAGGTGATGTCGGGTGTGTCGGTGACGATGTAGGTGGAGCCGGTGCTTCGGGAGAGAACCTCGGTCTGGACGTTGTAGTTGTCGTAGGCGGTTAGCCGGGCCGTCGGCATCGCCGCCGTCAGCCGCCGCAGTTCTTCCTGGGTGGGGTTGAGCCGGGTGTGTTGGGCGATGGGCGTATAGGGTTCGGCGACCTTGCTCATAAGGACCTCTCCACTTCACTCATGACTGCTGACTCGCGGGACATTAGCAAACGCAACCTGGGGCTACGGGCCTGCCCAAGGCACCTGGCCGGTCGCCCGGAGTTAAGCTGCGCGACCACGGGCCGCCTTCGGCTCACTTTACATCGCGCCCAAAGGAGATGGCCGGATGGCTACACCGAGCAAGCCGCATCCCCGGGTAGAGGCCACCGTGGCCGCCGTCATGACCCGGGCGGTGATCACGATCAGTCCTGAGGCCACGGTGACCGAGGCGGCGCAGCAGCTGCACCAGCATCACATCACCGGCATGCCTGTTCTGGATGATCACCATCGGGTGGTGGGCGTGGTCAGCGAGATGGATGTGGTTCTCAAGCCCGGTTCCACTGTGGCCCAGATCATGACCGGGGAGCCGCGAACCATTGAGGAGGAGGTCCCGCTCAGCGAGGCGGCCGACATCCTGATGGCCCAGCGGATCCGTCGGCTTCCGGTCATCCGCCACGGCAAGCTGGTGGGGCTGATCTCAAGGACCGACTTGGTGACCTTCTTCGCCCGTCATCAGTGGGTCTGTGGCAAATGCGGTGCCACCCAGCGTGGGCTTGAGCCGCCGGAGCGCTGCATCGTCTGCGGTGCCGAGGGGCGCGGGTTCAAGTTGGAGGATGCGCCCGGCGGCATGTGAGGCCGCCGCTCAGTCAGGTGGCGGTCCTAGCCTCGGCCCGCTTGTCCAGCTCGTTGCGACGGTGGAGCTGGGCCAGATCGTGGAAGGCGTCGATCCAACGCACCGTACCGCTGTAGGAACGCATTACCACCGAATGGGTCTCCACCGTGCCTCCCACGAAGCGGACCCCCGGAAGCAGCTCCCCATCAGTGATCCCCGTGGCGGCGAAGAAGATGTTCTCGCCGCCGCAAAGATCCTCGGCCTTGAAGATCTGCTCGGCGGTGAACCCTTCGTCGTGGATCAGGCGACGCTCGGCCTCGTCACGTGGCCAGAGTCGGCACTGCATGTCGCCATGGATGCAGCGCACTGCACAGGCAGTCAGCACCGCCTCGGTGGCGCCGCCGATGCCCATCAGGACGTCGAGGCCGGTTCGCTCCGGGAGCGCGGCCATGATCCCGGCTGCGACGTCCCCGTCGGTGATCAGCTTGACCCTGGCCCCGGTGGCGCGGATCTCCTTGAGGAGGTCCTGATGCCGGGGTCGGTCGAGCACCACCACGGTGAGATCCTCCAAGTGACGCTCCTCCGCCTCGGCGATCCGATGCAGGTTGTCGGTGGTGGATCGCCTGAGGTCGATCACCCCTCTGGCCCGCGGTCCGACCACCAGCTTCTCCATATAGAAGCAGTGGGTCTGGAGCAGGCTGTCGCGCTCGGCCAGGGCGACAGTAGCAATCCCCCCAGGTAGGCCGTGGGCAACCAGGCGAGTGCCGTCGATAGGATCAACCGCCACATCCACCATCGGCGGATTGCCGTTGCCGATCTGCTCCCCGATGTAGAGCATGGGGGCCTTGTCCTTCTCTCCCTCGCCGATCTTGACCACCCCAGCCATGTCGACATGGGAAAGGCTTCGGCGCATCGACTGGACGGCGGCGTGGTCGGCCGCTTCCTTGTCGTCGCGACCCATGAAGCGGGCCGCCGACATCGCCGCGCCCTCGGTGACCCGGACTAGTTCCAGGGCCAGGTTGCGGTCGATCGGTGTTCCAGGATCGGCGGTGATGTCGCCCAAATCCGGCAGCGGGTGCGGCTTGGTCACGGAGAGGCAGCATACGGTTTGGACTTCTGGCCATCGGTTAGCCAGATCGTCAACCGATGGCCGGCCACGTGGGCGGCCGCCCGGAGTTGCCAGACTTGTGAGATGCCCTCCGATTCAGGGTCGGCGCCCGACCGCACCACTCCCCGCCGGTTCGCCTATGACGAGCCCGGGCGGGCGCTGCTGGTCGAGTGGATGGATGGAGAGGGGAATGCCATCCCCTTCGCCACACTTAGGCGCGCCTGCCCTTGCGCGCTGTGCCAGGGAGAGCTCGGAGGACCGGGCAGGTTCCACCTCGACCCCCAGCTGCATTCCGGTGAGGACGAGCTCGCCGACATTCAGCTGGTGGGTAACTACGGCCTCAAAGCGGTCTGGGCAGACGGACACGACACCGGGATCTACCGCTACGAGTACTTGCGTGAGCTGGGCGAGCGGTCAGGCTAGCCTCGGAGGTTCGGCGCTAGCCTGCTGGTCATAGTCGGCATTCCGAGGAAGGCTCCCCCCCAAGCCGCCACGCCCACACATCACCGTGCTCGCGCGCAGCGAGAGCGTCTTGCGACCTAGGGCTCCCGCTCCAGTAGCCGCCTGATTGTTGCGGCGACCACGGTGGGCTTGAAGGGCTTGATGACCACCTCTCGGGCGCCGGCTGCTAGGGCTCGCTCCCGGCCCTGGGGATCGCGCTGCTCGGGCATCAGCACGATCCCCGACGGCGGCTCCAGTCCATCTCGAATCAGGCGGCGGCAGAGCTCACGGCCATCCTCCTCCAGGGTGACGTCGCAGAGCAGCAGGTCGACCCCACCCGCACCGATCAGTTCCTCCGCCTCCCGCGCGCTGCGCACCCAGGTGAGGCGGTGCCCCTCCATCCTGAGTTTGAATTCCAGGATCCGTCCGATCATCGGCTCGTCCTCGGCCAGCACCAGGTTGGACCGCTCCTCGGATGGCACGCCACCGAGTCTAGGGCGACCCGGCAGTCGCGTCTTCAGTGCCGGTTACGTTCCGGCATCGGGGCTGCGACATGGGGATCGGATCTCGGTTCCCGGCCCAAGAATCGCTCCTCGTGGGCGGCGCAAGGAAGTGGGGGCAAACCGCGATCGCCGCGGTCACGGCCAGTGTGGGCGCACTGGCTTTGATCGCGGGTACCGGGGCACCCACGGCGAGCGCCAGTTCAAGCCTGAAGATCACGCCCCCTGCCTACCTGGTCAACCTGCTCTCAGAGGCGAAGGCGGAGCTATCCGAGCTGGGCGCCCGGGTGCAGACCGCGCGCCAGCAGATCGCTCTTGACCAACTGCGATCCACACAGGAGCGCCATGAGCTGTCGGCCTTGGTGTCGGTCGAGTACACCGGAGCCCCGGATGGGCTGCTCGCGGTGCTGGCCAGCCCCGACTTTAGCTCGGCGATCGACACCCAACTCGAGCTGGCCCAGCTGACCCAGGCGGAGCGCCAACTGATTGGCAAGCTGGCTCAAAACGTGCGCAATCAGGAGGCGACTGAGGCCCAGCTGAAGCAGGAGGAGCTGCAGGAGGAGGCGACCGAGAACCGCCTCAACGCCGAGGAACTGGCGGCAGAGTTCCAAGAGGAGCAGGCCGCAGAAGCGGCGGCGGCGAAGCAGGCTGCCCAGGAAGCCGCGGCCAGGGCTGCGGCTGCGGGCACACCGGCCACCCCTCCCGCCGCAACCCCGACCCCTACAC